>CAYFLJ010000018.1:0-18083 GCA_964343985.1 uncultured Thermoflexus sp. | reverse complement strand
CCCCTCGCAGCGGGCCGCTCGATCCAACCCCAAGGACTCCGTCTAGAACCACCTCCACGGTAGCCAACGCGCGATCCAGCGCTACCCGCGAATTCGCTGAGCCCCACACGAACACCTGCACACGTGCCATCAACTCGGGCGTCTGCACCGCGCTGAGGTGGTCGTCATCCGCGCGACTTGACGTCACCACGATCGTGAGGCACCAACCAAAGTCCGCCGCGAGACGCCGAGCAGCGACAAGCGCATCGCCGCCGTTGTTCCCTTTGCCAACTAGGACGAGACCGTGACAGCCGCGCCCGTGGAGGGCCAGAAGGCGGTCCGCGATTGCGGTGCCCGCCTGCACGAGAAGGGAGGCAGGAGTAATCCCAGATGCATCAGCGGCGGCTTCGACCGCACGCATCTGGGCGACTGTCAAGAGGCGCACACGGCGCCTTCGTCTATCACGTGCTTGGTCCAATCGCGACAACCATAGCGATCGCCAACTCACGCGAATGTGAAAGCGACACCTCAAAGCGCTCGAGGCCGATCTCCGCCGCTCTGGCGGCCGCCTTTCCGTGGAGAACCATCGCCGGCTTCCCCCGGCGGTCGGGCACAACTTCCATCTCGCGCCACGAGAGTCCAACGATCCCGGTCCCAAGTGCCTTGCTCGTCGCCTCTTTCGCCGCGAAGCGCACCGCCAACTCAGGGGCCCGACCGCGGCAATACGCGATCTCGCCGACAGTGTAGATGCGCGTGAGAAACCGGTCGCCCCACCGCGCGACTGCCGCCGCAATGCGATCAACCTCGATAACGTCGACGCCACAGGAGAGGTTCATTGCGGACGTGACACATCCAACGTCACTCGGCCCACAAGTGGACCGAGTTTACGGACGACGGATAGTCCCAACCCGACGCAACCACTTCGATGCGAAGAATCCGCCACGGCCGGGGCACCAATGACAGCAACGACGACTCGAACCGTTGCCACTCTCGCGACCCAACACGGGTGGCGTCCCTCACCGGCAGTCCGTCGTCGTTCTGTAGATAGAACCCGTGGGTCCATGTATGGACTGTGCCAGTAATATCGCGGAACGTGATCCGCAAAATCATCGGGTATTCGGAACCCTGCCAGCCACCCCCCGAGAGCGAATGGGACAGCACCCGAACACCCGCCTCAATGTCAACGCGCTCGAAATCCCATAGGTCGACGTCGACGTTTTGGCTCAGGATGGTCTCGCCGTGGCCGAAGCCAGAACGTGCAAACGAGACCGCCCCGTCACCATCGACCTTGATCGTGCCGCCCGGATCGCGCTCGGAGATGTCTCGGAATTCCCAATCGAGGGGGACCCCGTTGTCGTCTGGACTGCCGAACACCGGATTCTGAATAAGGTCTCGCCGAGCGGGTAGCGACCCAATCAGCTGTTTGCCCGGTTCAACGCGGACCCGTTGACCAGTCGCGGCCGCCGCACTTTGCCCACTTGCGTGAACTGTCGCAACACCTCGGCGTGTCGTTACTTGGGCGACCGCTTTCGTGACGTCTACCGAGTAACTTCCTTCGACGAGGTGAACCTCGGCGCCCGGGACGCGGGCTTGCACGAATGCGTTCGCCTCCTCGTCCAGCGGCGGGGCCACTCCGAACCGCACCCGCCCCTCTTGGACGACGAGGACAAGCGTGTACCGGTCAGGGCGGAAGCGTCCCTGTTGGCTCCGCAAGATGGTGACTGTCGTGTTCGGATACACGAGAGCCGTACTGCCATCAAAGAACTGGATGAATGCGCGGGCATTGATAGCCGTCCGGACGACGTCACCTTCCTCGAGCACGTCGCGGGAGTCTGCCGCAAACCAGTCACCGACCCCCTGTCGCTGCAAGAAGACGACACTTTCGATGGCTCGAACGGTAGCGGGTCGCGCCTCAATGGCCCACCCGATGTACCAAGCACGCCCGGTCGGGATTGCGACCACAAGTGCTCCGAGGAGCATCATCGCACCGACGGTGACGCGCCACGCCAAATCACTCGCTTGTTGAACGGTCGCGGTGTAGGCGCTGAAGGACTGAACGAACGGCGCATACGTCGGCCGTCCCGCGATGATTCGGTCAGCGGCGCGAGCGGCTGAACTTGCAGGATCGGTGGCAACTTGCCCGGCCGGGGCCGACTCGTGAACGCTCACGCGAGCCCGCCTTCCAGGGACGCGCCTACGTTGCACGACACCAAAGTGCGGGTCACGTCACTAGAAACGCCCCGCGCTCACGCCCGGCGATGGGCACGGCGCGACTGCCGCTATCCCTCACGCTCCTTGCGCCGCTTCTGAACAAGCTCAACGATGGCAGTCGTCTCTCCAACTCCGGACCGGACCGACTTCGGCGCCGCATCCTTCTTTGGCTTCTTGGTCTCTCGTTTCGCCGGCGTCCCTGGTGGCATTTCGGTTCCTCCGCCTTCGCGTCGTCACCCGATTATAGGCGGGAGTTTCGCCAAACTCGTGGCGGGGTACCCTGTAGTGCCATGCCGGGATGGCGGAACAGGCAGACGCAGCAGACTTAAAATCTGCCGCCCGCAAGGGCGTGCGGGTTCGAACCCCGCTCTCGGCACCGAACTCATCAAATCGACGTCGGCAATTGCGCGCCCTATTCGGTTGGGAACCCAACCATGACAAGCTGTCTTGTCATTGAGTAAGGTGTACCTGACATGGATGTGACTGCAGCTTGCGGCGTGCGCGCTCGCCGAGACGCTCAGGGGCTCACGCAAGCCGAACTCGCGATGCGGGCCGGAATCAGCCGCCAAGCATTGGGGGCGATTGAGGCCGGCCGCTCGGTGCCGGCGGTCGATATTGCCCTCCGCATCAGCCGCATCCTTGGCACGTCGGTCGAAGCGCTCTTTGGGTTCGAAGATCAGTGGCTTGCCGTTTCGTCCGGCGGTGCGCACATCACCCGCGGAGGCAGGGTTCGTCTGGCGCATGTTCGGGGCCAGTGGGCCGCACACCCTCTCAGCGACGATGGATTGCATGTTGCTTCAGATGCTATTGCCGAAGCTGACGCCCCGGGCCAGCTCCGGCTCACCCGGCCCGAAGCTGCCGCGCGCGAAAACGTCGCGGTGGCCGGATGTGCCCTGGCGATTGGAATTCTGGCGGACCGTCTCAACGCTCAGACCGGGCCCGGTCGCTTTGTGTGGCTCGCGCAGTCGAGTGGCCGCGCTTTGGCATCGCTGGCCGCTGGACGCGTCCACGTCGCCGGGGTCCACCTTGTCGACGATGCGTCGGGTGAGGCAAACGTTGCGGACGTACGACGTGCGGCATGTCCGTTCCCGGTTACGTTGGTCACCCTCGCACGCTGGGAGGCCGGACTCATCGTCCCAGATGGCAACCCGCGGGCAATCCGCGGTGTTGACGACCTCGTGGACCGTGGGCTGCGAGTCGTTGTGCGGGAACCCGGCGCAGGCGCCCAACGCCTCCTCGAACGCTGCCTCCGGCATGCCGGATTGCCTCTCGACTTGCCACAAGCATCCATTCTCCGTGCGAGCGGCCACCTTGAGGTAGCCCGCCTGATCCACGCTGGCGTGGCCGATGTTGGGATCGCTACCTGCGACGCCGCCGCCGCGGTCGGACTCGGATTCGTGCCGCTTGCCGTCGAGCGATTCGACTTCGTGTTCGAAACCTCGTTCCGCGACGACCGGCGATTGGCGCGCCTGCTCGATGAGCTTTCCACCGGGGGATTACGGGCCGAGCTCACCTCCCTCGGCTACGACGTGGGCCAATCTGGCGCGCACGTGGCCAACCTTGCGGCCTAGCGCCAGCCGACGGTCTGAGGAGCTCAGGATGCACACGCGTCGTTCGTTGCTTGTCGCGTGCCTGCCAGTCGCCACCTTCGTCGGCTGCGGTGGCATCGACGCACCAGTCGCTCCGTCAAACCCAACGGCGGCCGCGCTGACCTCGGTGTTGCTGACGCCCACGGTAGCGACCGTCGGCCGGATTTCGGCGACCGTCGTCGAACCGAAAGCGTTGACGGTATTCGCGGCATCGTCACTCACCAGCGTTTTCGATCAAATGTGGGCCGCGTTCAAGGCCCAAGCAGGCAACGAAGGCATCACGATCACGGCCAACTACGGCGCCTCAAGTCAGCTTCGCACCCAACTTCTGGAGGGGGCGACGGCCGATATCTTTGCTTCTGCCGATCTGGCCCAGATGGAACAGGCGGCGAAAGTAGGGCTCCTGAACGGCGATGCGAAGACGTTTGCCCGCAATCGATTGGTCGTCATCGTGCCGAAGGGCAGCCCGGCCAAGGTCGCGACACTGGCCGATCTTGCAAAGCCCGGCGTGAAGTTCGTGACCACCCCGGCGAACGTGCCAATCGGTGCCTACACGAGAACCGCACTCAAGAAGCTGGCCGCCGACCCGTCCCTCGGTGAGCGGTACGACGCGAGAGTCCTAGCCAACATCGTTTCTGAAGAAGCGAATGTCCGGCAGGTGGTCGTCAAGGTCCAACTCGGCGAGGCCGATGCGGGAATCTGTTACGCCACTGACGTGACCATGGTCCCGGCCGGTGATGTGACCGCGATCGACATTCCAGAGGCCGCCAACGTCGTCGCTGAATACCCGATCGCGGTGCTCAAATCGGCCCGGGCCCCGGCAACCGCGCGTCGCCTCATTGCCTTCATCACCTCGCCGATCGGACGAACGATCCTCGAAGCGGCAAAGTTCAAGGTTGCGTGACGTCTGTGGTGGCGCGCGGTTGGCACCAGACCACCGGCAGAATGTGCGGGTGACCATCGACCACCTTTCGTTGCCAGCACACATGCCTCGGCGGGTGCCCGTCATCACCGCCGCTGCCTTCGCCTCGTTCGTAGGGCTTCCCGTCGTGGCCCTCGTCGTGCGGACACTCGGCACGCAACTCGTCGGACCGGGAAGCCGCGCTGAGGCTATTTCCGACGCGTTGTCGCTCTCGCTTCTCACGTCGATCGCAACTTTGGCGGTCGCGGTCATCGCCGGAACTCCCGCCGCATTTGCACTCGCCCGCGTGCCGTTTCGCGGCCGGGCAGTCGCAAACGCCCTCGTCGAAATCCCGATCATCCTGCCTCCGGCCGTAGCTGGCCTCGCACTACTTATGGCGTTCGGACGTCGGGGCCTCGTCGGCATGTGGCTAGCCGATGCCGGGATCTCGCTCGCGTTCTCAACCACCGGCGTCGTCTTGGCGCAGTGCTTCGTGTCGATGCCGTTCTACGTCCGAACTGCCCGCGCCGCATTCGAACGCACCGACCGAGACCTCGAGGCGGCGGCGATGGTCGACGGCGCCACCGGGTGGGGCGCGATTCGACACGTCACCCTCCCACTCGCACTACCATCGCTTGGCGCGGGTGCCGTGATGTGCTGGTCACGCGCGCTCGGAGAATTTGGCGCAACGCTGATGTTCGCTGGATCCCTCCGCGGGCGAACCCAGACAATGCCGCTGGCAATCTACGCGTTTCTCGAAAACGATCTGGACGGCGCAGTGATATTGGGAACGGCTTTTGTCGTGATCGCGGTCGCCATTCTCACGGCAACTTCATGGATCGGGCGACGAACCATCAACGCAATGTAGCGCTCGCACCATCACGGTATGAAGAGTGCGGGAGGTGACGGCCGGAATCGAACCGGCGATAGAGCTTTTGCAGAGCCCCGCCTTAACCACTTGGCTACGTCACCAGACGAGGCACGGAATGGAACCCCATGAGTGCCCGCACGGGAGGGAGCGGAAGACGGGGGTCGAACCCGCGACCTTCTCCTTGGCAAGGAGACGCGCTACCACTGCGCCACTTCCGCCGGTCGCGCCATCGGCGCCACGTTCACAATGATAGCGTGACCAGCCCAGTGGTGCCACCCCTACTCGTCTTCTGGGACCGTGCACATGACTCCGATGCCCGGAACAGTTTTGAGGAGAACGGGCGTCGCTGGGTCGTCTTCAACCTTGCGACGAAGCCGATGGACGGTCACGCGCACGATGTCCGCCGCGTTTGAGTCGTCGTAGCCCCAGACTTTGCGCAGTAGGACACGCGTCGGCACGACCGTGCCCTTCGCTTGCATCAGAGTGTGGAGCAACTTGAATTCGGTCACCGTGACCTTGACGACCTCTCCGGCCTTGGTTACCGAGTGCTTATCAACATCGAGGATCAAGGGCCCGGCCTCGTAGCGCGTCTGCTCAGCAGGCGTCGCAGCAGCGTCGGCCTCCGCGCGAGTACGACGGATGTTCGCTCGGATGCGCGCGAGGAGTTCACGGCTCGCGAACGGCTTCGTGACGTAGTCGTCGGCGCCGTTATCCAGACCCGCAACCTTGTCTTCCTCCGAGGCACGACCGGTCAACAGGATCACCGGCACCATGCTCCGCGCGCGGATCTCCTTCAAAATGTCGAACCCGTTCCATGCTCCGAGATTTATGTCAAGTAAGACGAGGTCTGGTTCTTCAGCTTCCTGCATCCGACGGTGAACGGCAGGGGCATCGTGCGCCTTGCTCACCGTGTATCCGGCACGGCGAAGCGTGACGGTGACAAACTCAACGAGACCGCGGTCATCATCAACGATCAGAACTTCCATCCAGATCCTTGCCTCGATCACATACTAGACGATCACACTGCGTCGCGCACGCGCTCGTTCCGCGTCACGGACGGCAACCCGGTTGTAATCTGACAAGGTTGCACGTTCGCGGACACTCTGCGATCCTTCCGCAACCTCAGGGGACGTAGGGGTACGCGGCCGGCGGCTCGAACCGCTGGCCTGTGAGGAACACTCTCATGGTCACCACCGCATCAAAGACGCGACGTTCCTTCTTAGGAGCAGCGTCCGCGGTCGTCGGCACCGTCGCCGGCGGACTTCCGGTCGTTGCGCAGGCCGCACCAGCAGCACAGGGCGCCCAAGTCATAAAGATCGTCAGTTCCTTCCCGATGACGGGAAGCAGCTACGGTCAAACCAGCACCGTCGTCAACGCGATCCGCATGGCGCTCGAAGAGGCCAGCCGTAAGGCGGGCGACTTCGTCATCGAGTTCGAAGCGTTGGACGACGCAACGGCAGCCGCCGGCAAGTGGACGGCAGACAAAGAGGCCGAGAACGCAAACAAGGCCTTGAACGACCCCGATGTCATGGTGTACCTCGGCACGTTCAACTCCGGTGCAGCGAAGGTCTCCATTCCGATCCTGAACGCCGCAAGCCTCGTCATGATCAGCCCTGCGAATACGTACCCGGGCCTCACGAAGCCGGGTAAGGGTGAGGCGAACGAACCCGACATCTACTACCCGACCGGCGTGCGTAATTACAGCCGCGTCGTCCCGGCTGACGACCTGCAGGGCGCGGTTGGCGCCAACTGGGCAAAGAAGCTCGGCGCGAAGACGGCGTACGTCATCGATGACACTGAGCTTTACGGCAAGGGCATTGCCGACGTCTTTGTCCAGAGCGCTGCAAAGCTCGGAATGACGGTCGCCGGCCGCGACGGCATCGACGGCAAGGCGTCTGACTACCGTGCGGTCGCCACCAAGGTTCGTGCTGCGAAGCCTGACGTTGTGTATTACGGTGGGATCACTCAAAACAACGCGGGCAAGCTGCTCAAGGACCTTCGCGCGGCGGGTGTTGACGCACCGTTCATCGGCCCGGACGGCATTTTCGAGGACGCTTTCCTGAAGGACGCGGGAGATGACGCCGAAGGCGTCTACTGCACCTTTGGTGGCGTGCCGGTCTCTGCCTACACGGGCGACGCCAAGACGTTCGCGGAGAAGTACGCGAAGCTCTACGGTGGCAATCCTGAGGCGTACGCGATTTACGGCTACGAAATGACGAAGGTTGCGCTTGCAGCCATCTCCAAGGTCAACGCCAAGGACCGTGCGGCGATTCGCGATGCCGTCTTCGCGACCAAGGACTACAAGGGCATCTTGGGAACGTGGAGCTTCGACCCGAACGGCGACACAACGCTCACGACGATGAGCGTCAACGAAATCAAGCGCACTCCAGAAGGCAAGCTTGACTTCGAGCTGATCGAGGTCGTCTCGGCGGGTTAATTCCGACCAGTTCCGTAGTTTTCACGACCGATGGGCTACCCATGAAGCCGTCGGCGATGTACCTACACGGGTGCATTGCCGGCGGCTTCTGCGTATCCTGCGCCCGTACCGCGGCTGATTAGCCTCGCCGCGTCTAGGCGGCTCCTGCCGCGGAGTGGTGGTCAATGGCAGGCTTCGAGTTTCTCCTTCAGCAAGTGATCACTGGGATCGCTAATGGCATGCTGATCACCTTGATCGCCATCGGCTATACCTTGGTGTACGGCATTATCGAGATGATCAACTTCGCCCATGGCGACGTGTTCATGCTCGGCGCCTTCAGTGCCTTGACCTTTCTGCAAGTAGTCGGCGCCCAAGCCGTACGACGCGTCCGAAACGTCGACCAAGCGCCGACACCGGATACCTACCTTTGGCTCCTCCTCGCGATGATCCTTGCCATGGTGTTCAGTGCGGCACTCAACGTCACGATCGAACGACTTGCATATCGTCGATTACGGCGTGGCGGGCGCATGGCGCCACTCATTTCTGCGATTGGCGTGTCATTCATGCTGCAGAATGTCGGGCTTTACTGGAAGGGTGCGTCGCCAGTCAACTTTCCACGCTTCATCCCTCAGATTGATCTTGTCAAAGAGTTGGGCATCGACAGTTTTGTGCGCTTCACCACAAAGGATCTGTTCGTCATTGTAGTGACGGTTCCGCTCGTCATCGCGCTGACGCTCTTCATTCAGCGCACGAAGCTCGGGAAGGCCATGCGTGCCACCGCCCAAGATCGTGACGCCGCCCAATTGATGGGCATCGATATCAACCGGACCATCGCGCTCACGTTCCTGCTTGGTGGTGCACTCGCCGGCGCGGCTGGCCTCGTCTCTGGGCTCTACAACAACACCGCCAACTTCCAGATGGGCTTCAGTTACGGCCTCAACTCATTCACGGCCGCCGTGCTTGGAGGGATCGGCAACCTGAACGGCGCAATGCTCGGAGGCATTTTTATCGGCGTGCTCGCCGCGCTCAGTGACGGCTACATCGATCCGCGTTGGACACCCGTCGTGATATTCGGCACGCTCAACCTCGTTCTCATCCTCCGCCCGACCGGAATCCTTGGTCAAGACAGCGCCGAACGTGCCTAGGCTTGCCACCCACTGCTCCGAACGGAGGTCACCATGAGCCAAACGCTCTCGCCGGCGATGCCGAACGCAGCGGCCAAACCCAACTACGCCACGATTACCCGAAACATTTTTATCGCGGTCGTGCTCACCTACCCGTTTCTCGACTTGGCCTTCGGATGGCAGGCACTTCTTGCGTTTATCCCGATGATGCTCATGATCACCCTCGCTATGGGATTGAACATCGTCGTCGGATACGCCGGGTTGCTCGACCTTGGGTACGCCGCGTTCTACGCCATTGGCGCCTACGCCGCGGCGTTCTTCACCTCGCCGGTGAGTCCGCTGAACGCAATCTTGCCGAACTCGCCGTTCTTCTGGATGCAAGATTTCTGGGTCGCCATGCTGATGTCTGTCCTTGTCGCTGGCACCGCCGGCGCCCTACTTGGGGCGCCAACATTGCGCCTCAGAGGCGACTACCTCGCATTGGTCACCCTCGGCTTCGGAGAAATCGTGCCACGCCTGGTCAAAAATCTTGAGCCTTGGACCAAAGGCGTCAAGGGAATGAACCCAATTGGGCGCCCTTACCTCTTTGGGTGCACGTTCGGCGTGGACCCTTGCACGATCTTTGGGACACAGTTCAAACTCGGAATGATCCCGTACTACTACGTCACCCTCGCCATCGGTGCACTCTCCATTTTTCTCATCATCCGTTTGCGCAAATCTCGTCTGGGACGTGCATGGGCAGCGATCCGAGACGACGAAATCGCTGCGCAGGGCATGGGAATCAATCCCGTTACCACCAAACTGTGGGCGTTTGCCCTCGGCGCGTCCTTCTCCGGCGCGACCGGTGCAATCTTTGGTGCATACCTTCAGACGATCTCTCCTGATCAGTTCGAATACTCCACGTCCGTCATCGTGCTTTGCATGGTGATCCTAGGAGGTACTGGCAACGTCTGGGGCGTCATGTTCGGTGGTCTGCTCATCCAATCCTTCGATCGGATCTTCGCCGAACGGTTAACCGGATGGGTCCACAAGCTTGGTGCCGCCACGGGAGAACCAGTCATCGCGTCGGTGCTGAATAGTTTCGACCTCCTCCGCTCCCGCCTATTCATCTTTGGGCTGTGTCTCGTCCTGCTGATGACGTTGCGACCGCAAGGCCTCCTTCCTGCGCGCAAGCGTCGTGACGCCGCGTTGATCGACGAGACCGAGGAAGAGGCTGTCGCGCGTCAGGCTTCCGAAACAGCCACCGCTGGAGCCATGCGATGAGCACTTCGTCAGGGAACGTTGTTCTCGATGTCACCGCACTTACCAAGCAGTTTGGTGGATTGACCGCCGTCAGTGAGGTCGACTTCAAAGTCCACCCAAGGCAGATTGTCAGTTTGATTGGCCCAAACGGCGCGGGCAAGACGACCTTCTTCAACATGGTCGCGGGCCAATATGAGCCAACCTCAGGCGACGTAATTTTTGACGGGCAGTCGCTCAAAGGGTTACGACCACACCAAATCACCGCGCGCGGCATCGGTCGCACGTTTCAGAATATTCGTTTGTTTACAAATGAAACGCTTCTCGAAAACGTTCTGGTAGGTATGCACTCGCGGCTCAAGAGTTCCCCCGTCGCGGCGCTGCTTCGCCTCCCGTCTCAGCGACGTGAGGAAGCTGAGGCGCACGACCGTGCAATGGACCTCCTGAAACTAGTGCGCCTTGATCGCTTTGCCGACGAAAGTGCCGGGAACTTGCCGTATGGCATGCAACGACGCCTAGAAATGGCACGTGCACTTGCTTCGCAACCGAAGCTCTTGCTCTTGGATGAACCAACCGCTGGAATGAATCCACAGGAAACGCTCGCGATGACCTCGCTCATTCGGCGTGTTCGTGACGACTTCGGTGTGGCGGTACTCCTTATTGAACACGATATGCAGGTCGTCATGGACCTTTCAGAGCGTGTGACGGTTCTGAATTACGGGCAGAAGATTGCCGAAGGAACCCCGCGCGAAGTCCAACGGAACGACCAAGTAATCGAGGCCTATCTCGGACGTCGCCACAAGCGCCCGGAGGATGAGGCGACCGGAGCATCGACATGATCAAGAATTCTCGTCCGCCAATCGGCGATGTTGTCCTCGATATCAACGATATTCACACGTATTACGGCAACATACATGCACTGCAGGGCGTCAGCATGCAGGTTCGCGAACATGAGATCGTGACGTTGCTGGGGAGCAATGGCGCGGGCAAGAGCACAACGCTTCGAACAATCTCCGGCATCTTGCGTCCTCGGGCCGGCGCCATCACATTGCGAGGAAGGCGCATCGATACCGTCGCCGCGCACGAAATCGTCAGACTCGGCGTGTGCCAGTCACCGGAAGGCCGTCACGTCTTCCCACGGCTGACCGTTGACGAAAACCTCGATATGGGCGCCTTCATCCACGGCGATGCGCAGGTCGCGTCAGACCGAGACCGAGTCCTGACGCTATTCCCGCGCCTCCGCGAACGCCTGAAACAGCGCGCTGGCACCCTCTCCGGTGGCGAACAGCAAATGTTGGCAATCGGGCGCGCACTTATGGGCCGGCCAACCGTGCTCCTTCTCGATGAACCGTCGATGGGTTTGTCACCGCTGCTCACTGACGTCATCTTTGACGCAATCAAAGAGATCAATGCCACGGGTGTCACCGTCGTCGTCGTTGAGCAGAACGCGCAATTGGCACTCTCGATTGCGGACCGGGGCTACGTGATGCAGACCGGGCGCATCGTCCTAACGGACGACTCACAATCCCTTGCGCAGAACGAAACGGTTCGGAAAGCGTATCTGGGCGAAGGATAGGTACGGCCGACGGCACGGCCTCCGGCCACCGCGACCTCTGTGCCGGCAGTACCGATCACAGAGGCCGCGTTCTTGTCGGTTAGCGACGCGCGATCGCCACGATCACCTCATGCCCGTCCACGGTCATCACCTGTCGAAACGCCTCGTTACCAAGTGACGCGGTGCTTGGTGCGACGGACGTTGCCAAGACTTCCGAGGCGATCGCATCGCCGAAGCGGCGAAAAACTTCGGCAATCTCTCCCTCGGCGTCGTAGCCGAGGGCAATTCGGTCTTCAAGGTTGAACCCGGCGTCTTTGCGCATCCCATTCACACGGTGCGTAACTTCGCGCGCCATTCCCTCAAGGACGAGCTCGCGGCTCAAGGTGACATCAAGGGCCACCAACGTGCCGTTCTCTTCGACGACCGCGAAGCCATCAGCGTCGACAACCTCCACGTCGTACGCGTCGGCCGGCACGTCAACGGACTCGCCTTCGACGACAACGCTCACCGCCGCTCCACGTCGTTGAGCCGCCTCCACATCAGCGCTTTCAAGCTGTTGCAGCGCGCGCGCGACCGCGTTCACCCTTGGGCCAAATCGAGGTCCAAGCGTCCGGAAGTTCGGCTTGACCCGATACGTAACGAGGACCTCATCAGCCGTAGCAAAGCGAACCGCCTTGACATTGAGTTCCTCCTCGACTTGCGAGACGAGACGTGCCACCGCATCGCGTTCAGCGTCGTCGCGCGCCCGGATCACGAGCGCGGGTAAGGGTTGGCGCACCTTCACCTTCGCCTTGCTGCGCGCGGCCCGAGCAAGCCCAACGACTTGGCGCGTTGTCGCCATCGCCGACTGTAAACCCTCGTCGATGAGCGCGTCATTTGGGACCGGCCAGTCAGTCAGGTGAACACTTATCGGGGCGGTCGAGTCAGTCGATCGCACGAGGTTTTGGTACATCGTCTCCGCCAGAAACGGCATGGACGGTGCAAGGACGCGAGTGAGCGTCTGCAGAACCTCCCAAAGCGTGGCGTACGCGGCAAGCTTGTCGGCATCCGCCTCGTTTTTCCAGTAGCGGGATCGACCTCTCCGCAGATACCACGTCGAGAGATCATCAACAAACGCCTCGATTCGATACACCACGGAGCGCGCATCGTAATCCTCATAGCGGCGGGTAGCCTCTCCAATCAGGACATGTAACTCGCTCAAGATCCATCGGTCAAGGTCTGACCGCTCTGCGACAGGCACCGTCTGGGCGGAGGGCACGAAGCCATCAAGTCGCGCGTAGTTGCAAAAGAACGCATAAACGTTCCACATCACCAGAAGGCGTCGCTTGACTTGCTCAGCCACACCAAACCCAAAGTTCAAGTTCGATTCGGGGTTCGCGCCGGCATACAACCATCGCATCACGCTGGCACCGATCCGTTCGGCCGCCATATTGAATTCGATCGCGTTGCCCCAACTCTTGTGCATCTCGCGACCGGTCTCGTCCCGTAACATCGCGTAGCCCAACACCGCCCGAAACGGCTCAGTATTCTCAAGAACCGTACTCATGACGAGAAGCGAATAGAACCAGTTCCTGAACTGCCCCGGGAAACTCTCCGTGATGAAATCTGCCGGAAACCACTTCTGCCAATAGGCCTTGTCGTGCCGGTAGCCAAGCGTCGAAAAACTGACGATGCCCGCATCAAGCCACGGATTTCCCACATCCGGGATCCGAGACGCACGTCCGCCACATTTCCCGCACGCAATGTGCACGCCATCGATCCAAGGACGGTGAGGCGTGTGTCCGTCGAATGCCTCCCATCCCGAAACCGCACGCGCCTGAAGTTCTTCATCACCGCCGAGCACATCCCACCAATCGCACGACGTGTCGTCACAGGTCCAAATCGGGAGGGCAAGGCCCCAATAGCGCTTCTTCGAGATCATCCAATCGCCCATGTTGCGTAACCAATCGAGTTCGCGTTCAAGCCCCCATGCGGGGTGCCAGTCGATCTTGCGCACAACATCTGCAATTTGTTCACGGAGCGGCGCCTGTTCCTTGCCCGTGACGCGCACGTGAGCTTCTTCCGCCTTCGGACCGTCCATCGAAATGAACCACTCATCGACGACCCGAAAAACCAACTCCGTCTGGCACCGCCAACAGCGCGGATACCGGTGTGTGTAGGGAAGCACGCGGTACAAGAACCCACCCGATCGCATCGTCGCAGCAATCGTTGGTGCGACCTCAGGCGCGTACGCACCTGTCAATTCCCCAAATCCCGAGTAGTAGCGCGCAAACTCATCAATTGGCGCCACAACCGGCAGGCCATACTTCTTGCCAAGCAGAAAGTCGATGTCACCGCAACCGGGTGCAATGTGTACGACGCCCGTACCTTCGGTCTCAGTGACGTCGTCGCCAGCGATAACCGTGTGTGCTTGGGCAACTCCAAGTTCGACGTTAATTGGAAGATCATCGAACGGCCCACGATAGGTAAGACCGACAAGTTCCCTACCGCTCACCTCGTCGATGATCTCGTAGCCTCCAACAATGGCCGAGGCAATCGTGCCTTTCGCAAGGATCAAGACGTCGTCGCCTTGCCTGACACGCACGTATGTCAAGTCGGGATGGACCTCCGCCGCAACATTCGCCGGAAGCGTCCACGGCGTCGTGGTCCAAATCAGAAGAGACTCACCGGGCCGCTCGATGAGCGGAAGTTTGACGTACATCGAGGTGTGTTCGATGTCGTCGTAACCCTCGGTTGCAATCTCGTGGTGAGAGATGCCCGTTGAGCACCGAGGACACCATGGCATCGAATCGATGCCCCGATAGATCAAGCCTCGATCATGACAGCGTTTGAGGAACAACCAAATCGCATAATTATTCTCATCTGCCATCGTGTAGTACGAGTTATTCCAGTCCATCCAGTAGCCAAGCCGAATCGACTGGTCAGTTTGCATCGCCGCGAATCGACGCACCCGTTCCTTACATGCCTCAACGAAATTATCGATGCCAAATGCCTCAATATCTCGCTTTGAGGTAAAGCCTTTCTCTTTTTCAACCTCGACTTCGACCCAGAGCCCCTGACAGTCGAATCCTTGTTGATACCGCAGTTCATGGCCCTGCATTGCTTTAAAGCGATTAAAGAGATCCTTGTACGTGCGACCCCACGCATGATGAACACCCATCGGGCCATTCGCGGTGATCGGCCCGTCGATAAAGCTCCACGTCGGCTTCCCACGATTTTTCTCTCGTAAGCGATCAAACGCATGGTGTTCGCGCCAAAAAGCCAAGATGTCTCGCTCAAGTGCGGGGAAGTCAACATCTGCGCCGACCGGTGAAAACATGTCCTCGTCCTGCCTATCTCGTCGCGTCGCGAGGGCAGCAACGTCACGCGCGGTCGGCGCGGCGGACTCACCCTCGTATCGGATCGGGGACGACGCACACCTCACCCTCATCCGGGCGAAAGCAGCTCCGCGGTACCACCCCGCTTGGTCCTGTCGAGCACCGAATGGCGTCGCCGAAGACCCGCTCAAGCGAACGACACACGTTCGCCGCCTCGATAACGGCAGGCAACGCCGGCCCCGCCTACTTCCCGTGCGATGCCTTCGGGCAGGAAGTCTGACCGAAGCCCGCGATGCGCGGTTCAGGGGGCAGCTCAGGAGAGATCTTCAGAGGGGCGTCGCAACCCGATCACACCACCCTCGGGTTCGCTGCGTGCGCGCACACCTCGTACTCGGCTCCGTCTTCGCTGATCCGGTGGCAGTGTAGGTGCGGCCCTGCGAGAATGTCAATGACGTGACTGCTGTGAATGACCTCCGACCCCTTGTAGATCGTCTGCTTCCGCGCGTGCAGAAGCCTGCGCGATACGCCGGCGGTGAGTTCAACGCCATCACCAAGGACTGGGATGCGCGGGCGCACGACGGCCGTCAGCGAGTGCGTCTCGCCCTTGCGTTCCCCGATATCTACGATATTGGTATGTCCAATCTCGGGGTACAGGTGCTATATGAGGTAGTGAACCGAGACGACCGGTTCATCGCCGAGCGTGCGTTCGCACCGTGGTTTGACATGGAGGCGGAGATGCGGCGCGCACGCCTCCCGCTCTTTGGCCTTGAGACGCGACATTCCCTTGCCGACTTCGACGTCATCGGATTCACGCTTCCCTACGAACTCGATCACGCCAATGTCTTAAATATGCTGAACCTCGCTGGTATCCCGGTCAGGGCCCGGGACCGCGGTTCTAATCATCCCGTCATCATCGCCGGTGGAAGCACCACGACCAATCCTGAACCGATGGCCGACTTCATCGATGCGTTTCTGATCGGGGAAGGCGAAGACGCATTACCTGCGTTCCTCTCGACATTTCGTGACATGCAAGATCACGGTGAGCGTCCCGACCGTGAACGATTTCTGCGCGCCGCCGCGGCCTCTGTCCCGGGATGCTATGTCCCATCGCTCTACACACCGCGCTTTGACCGCAACGGTGCATTCTGTGGGCTGGAGTCGAACCCCGGCGCGCCGGACCTACCCATCCGGAAATCGGTTGTCGACCTCGTCGATCATCCACTACCGACCCGTCCCGTCGTTCCCTTCATGGAGACGGTGCATGATCGCGCCGCGATCGAAATCATGAGAGGGTGTGGGCGAGGTTGTCGTTTCTGTCAAGCCGACCTCATCTACCGGCCTCGGCGCGTTCGCCCACGCACACAGATTGCAGACATGGCACGCGCCCTGCTTGCATCCACGGGCTACGATGAGTTGTCTCTGCTTTCGTTGTCAAGCGCCGATATCAAAGGCATCGACTTGATCGTCCAAGATGCGATCGACATGTTCGACGAGGACACGTTGACCGTTGCAATGCCAAGTACTCGGGTAGACGCGTTTAATGTCCACCTCGCGGAACTCGTCGAGCGTGGCCGTCGGTCAGGGATCACATTCGCGCCCGAAGCCGGCACCGAACGCATGCGGACTGTCATCAACAAGGGAGTCTCAGAAGCCGAAACCTTGCACGCTGCTGAACTTGCATTCTCGCGTGGATGGCAGACGATCAAGTTGTACTTCATGATCGGCCTTCCCACCGAAACCGACGACGACGTTGCGGGCATCGGGCACCTCGCTCAAGCGGTCCTTAACGTCGGACGCCAGCACCACGGCCGGCGCGCGCGCGTCACCGTGGGGGTCTCGACGATGGTCCCAAAGGCGCACACGCCGTTCCAGTGGGCAGCGCAGGCGCAACGCGATGAGATCGCGCAGAAAATCGGAATCCTCCAATCGGTGATGCGCGACCGCGGCGTGCGCATGTCGTGGCACGACCCGGAAAGCACGATCGTGGAAGGGGTTTTGTCGCGCGGCGATCGACGGGTCGGTACGGCAATCTACGGCGCTTGGCGGCGCGGTGCGAGATTCGACGCGTGGAACCAGCACCTCCGTTACGACGCGTGGGAGGCCGGCATGTCGGATGCTGGACTCGACCTCGAAACGTACGGGACCGTCGAACGCGCCATCACGTCGCCACTGCCTTGGGACCACATCGACGTTGGCGTCCCACGGTGGCACCTCGCCGCGCAGTGGAACCGTGCGCGAGGGTTCGAAGCCGAACCTCGACAACGCGAAGCCTTTGTGTTGCTGCACGGCGAAGCGTCACCCGACTCTCGGGCGCCCGTGCGTTCAAGTGAGATGAGCTGATGTCGAAACGGTACGAGGACGAGATCCGAGATCTCCTGAAGGGGATGGATCGCTTCCCTGGAGAAGGTGATCGCACGCGACGTAGACCAACGGCGCCGTTCTGGATTTCTAGATTACGTAACGACCCTCAACGCCTCATGGGCGGCGCCCTCCTCCTCACCCTCTGCGCATGGGTCATCAGCGGTCCGTGGTCACGTTCGTATCCAATACTGGTCGCACTTTCTGGGTGGACACAACTCGTTGGCCTCGTGCTATTTGTTGTTGCGTTTACCCTCCTCTACCGTCAAGGGGCGTTTGGACGCATCGGCGGATACGGCCCGCGCACTCAACGGTGGCGCGGCAACGTGATCGAGATGCCTCGCCGCCGCGGACCCTTTTCCTCCCTTTTCGGGACACTTCGCGGATGGTGGCGACGCGCCACCGCGTTAGGCACGAGACGAACTCGATGGTAGGTCCGCAACGACCACTTTGGTACACTCGCCCCGGTTCGGCCCTCTAGCTCAATGGCAGAGCAGTTGACTCTTAATCAATTGGTTCAGGG
>CAYFLJ010000017.1:0-18406 GCA_964343985.1 uncultured Thermoflexus sp. | reverse complement strand
GTTGATCTGGCCGGGACGCGTACGACGATGGCGCAAATCGCAGCAGAGGAGTTGCAGCTGCCGTACGACCGCATCCACGTTGTGCAGGCGGACACCGACGTCGCTCCGTACAGCAATCCAACGGGTGGCAGCCGAATTACCTACAGTCTTGGCACGGCGGTCTATCGGGCCGCTGTCGACGCGCGAACACAATTGCGGCAGCGGGCCTCCACGTTGTTGCGTTGCCCCCCAGATGAAGTTGAGTATCGGACTGGTGAGTTCTGGTCGGCAGCCGATCCCTCGCACCGACTAACACTCGCGCAAGTCGCTCGGGGGTCGTCGAGCGCGGGCGAAGGCCCAGTCGTCGGCACCGGTGAAGTGACCCACCTACTGCGGGCCCCGGCATTTGCGACCCAACTCGTCGAAGTCGAGGTCGACCCCGAGACCGGTGCTGTCATCGTGGTCAATGCCGTCGCTGCACAAGACGTCGGCAAGGCGATCAATCCGACCGCGGTAGAGGGGCAAATCCAGGGCGCCGTTGTTCAAGGGCTCGGTTGGGCGCTCACCGAAGGTTACGTCTACGACTCAACCGGTCGGCTGCGGAACCCTGGTCTTCTTGACTATCGGATGCCGACAGCGCTCGACGCACCGAATATTGAGTGCGTGTTGGTTGAAGTTCCGGCGATTGACGGCCCGTACGGCGTGCGCGGCGTTGGTGAGGTGCCGATTGTCCCCACATTGGGCGCAGTTGCGAACGCAGTATTCGACGCCTGCGGCGCGCGCGTGACATCCTTGCCGATCTCTGGCGAACCGATCCTCGACGCCATGGTCGATCCGACCCGAGGGCGCACCTCTGTCGCGTGGACGCCGCCCGACCTGCACCTTGACATCAAACTCTTTGAAGGTGAGATTGAAGAAGAAGAGGAAGTGATCGAGTAAGCGATCACCACGCGACCGGTCGCCGCGCTTGAGGGTATTGAGCACGCAAGATCAATTCCCTCAGGCAGCAGTCGCGGACGCGCCGCGCCGTCCTAGGCCCCGCGTTTCGCAGTTCAGGACGACCACTGCCGCGACGGCCGATTCGCGTGTCGTTCCTCGTCACCATCCGAGGCCTTCTCCCGCCGCATAACCTCCAGCCTTCCGAACCCTGACGCCAACCGGTACGCCCTCGCGCGCACGTCGAGTGAGATGCAACTGACAGGCGGTGATCGTTCAAACCTCGGCGTTCGATCAGAATTCGCAAGGCCTCCGGCGTTCACTGCGATACTCCCGACGATGCCTCGAGTACGCGCGCACTGGTCGCTCCTCGTTGCCACCCGCCGTGCTTTGCGCGACGAGGCACCGTGGGCCTACGCGGCGATACAACGTGCACCACAAGCCTTCTTCGCCGGTGGTGTCGCGCCGGACGCAATCCGCCTTTTCGCCGGTGTAGATAAGGTCGCGTCACACTTCTACGACGACAAGGATCCTTCGAGTTGGGATGTCAACGGGATCGTCGATGCGTTTCTCGCGCGCGGATTCCATAACCTACTTCCGCCAAGCGATGACGCGTCGCGGGCGTGGTGCCTCGGCTACTTGTCCCATGTGCTCGCCGATGTCGCCAACTGGCGCCATCTACAGGCGCATCTCCCTCCATTCCCTGCCGAACGCGCCGCCCACCATGGTGTTTGGCTCATCGCGGACCAGTTGCCGGTCGACGACGTGGACCGTGGCCTCGACGTGTCTCAGGTGCCGTGGGCGGCGGCGCCCCCGTGGGTCGAGGCAAGCGCCGTAGAACGATTGTTGACTGCGCTTGTCACACGCGTACTACCTCAACGGGACCCGTGGCTCGCCGAGGCGACGTACGTTCGACATGATCGAGATTTGATGCAGGCGGAACCGCTCAACCTGCCATCTGAAACTGCGGACCCTCACTTAGTCGCAGTCCGAGACCGGTACATGCTGGAATGGCAAGCAAGCATCGCGCGCGCGCGGGAGCTTGTGCCATCCGAAGCGTGGGCGGTGTTTGAACTAGCAGCGGTCGAAGGTTCCGTGCACGCAATCAGGGAGTTCGGGCGTCGCGTTGGAGTGTGAATGTCAGCTGGCACGCTCGCTGTGGTCGGTCCGAACGGTCCGGACGGTTGAGAAAGGCGCCCTAGCCACGACCCGCTCACACTGAGACCAACGGCGCGTACACCTCCGATTCAGCCTCAAACGTGCGGTCGCACCACAAGGGACGGAGTTTTCGTCCGCGCGCATGTGGCGCGGGGGTATCGCCCGAACGGACGCACATCACGCGTCGGCGCGCGTCCCGGCTTATCACCGTGGCACGCTACGGCGTCGCAGTTGGCGTTGGCGACGGAGTCGCTTCGCTGCGTGAACTCGGGTTTCGAACCGGTGTGCGCGTTGCGGTTGGAGGTCCCAATACGGGGGTGGTGACGCCGGGAATGGGCGTCGGGTCGTCTTCGACCCACGCGAACTCGGCGCGACGTTCCGCGCCGTTGCGATTCGCTGCCGCCCAAATCGCCGCCGCGGTCTGGGGCACATCGATCGACAGGACCTGCCCGGCGGCGTCACGCGGAGCGTCCTCAAGGCGCACGACTTCTCGCCCGACCCGTTCAGCGATTGCGAAGAGGCCATCTCGGCCGAGGTATGCGTCCGGGTCACCCCCGACCGGACCGAACCGAAGGAGGTCCACCAAGTCATTGGTTTCGATCCACCACTCACCGTTCGACCACTCTAGGACGACTGGTGCACTTATAAGCACGGTTGCCGTACGTGCCACCTTCGCCAAGGCGACGCGGTCACCATTCGGACTGACCTCAACGACCTGAATCGTCACGCGTCGGTCGCCCACTGCCGTTGGCGCGGCGGTCGCGGGTGTTCGCACAAGGGGACCAGAGATCACGGTCTGGCTGACGCCCGCCCCAAGTGCCGCAGACGGGGTCGAAGTGGCCGTCGTGGTTACGGTTCGCGTAGTTGTTGACGTTGTTGAGGCGGTCACCGACGGGGTTGGGACTCGTGTGCGCGTCGCCGTTGGAGTCGCACCAGTTGCGACCGATGATGATGTCGCTGCCGGTGTCGCCGTCGGGGGAACCACAAGGACCCCGGACAAGGGTGTGACGTCCGCGTGCAGAAGAAGGTTGACCGATTTGGCCAGCGCCTCAACATCAACGGCACGTCCAGGTCGTCCGGGGACAACAACTGCCTCAAACGCATACGTCATCGGTCCAATCGTTGGCGTCACCGTCACTGACGGGGGCGCTGTTGCGCTCGTGCCAATCGTCGTCGCGGTCGGTTTGCGCACGGCGGTCGCCTCAGCGGTCAGTGTCGCCTCAGGCGACGGCGTCGCAATTGGCGCCGCGAAGGTGGAAGCGGCGGCGATGGCCGTTCGCGCGCCACTCGAAGGCGTTTGGGCACCGGTGGTTGTGCGTTTCGAGGTGAGGCCAGACGATCCGGGTGTGGGCGTAACGGCAGCGCTTGATGTACCGTCACTTCCTTCGACGGGGGCGGCGGTCGCCGGTATCACGCGTGCGATCACTACGACTCGAGGGTCCATCGCGCTTGAGGCGACAAGCGGAGAAACGGATCGCGCCACGTAGTCACGGGCGGCGTCAGCGTCGACGGACCACTCCAAGCGCGGACGACTTGCTGGCGTCAGGGTCGACGTGTCGCGCGGAATCGTGTCGGTGTCAGGCAGCGCCAGCCATGCGTGGATCGCCTCCGTGCCGACGCGCCGTTCCAGTGTAGTTGCGCCAACCGGGATGAGGAGCGTGATGGGATCTCGGGTCGCCCGATCGATTTGTGCCCGGGCGTCTTCCACTGCGGTCTGAGGAACCCACGGTTCATCAGCGACCACGGCGAACGGAACCGAATGTCCGTTCGAGGTCAAACTCGCCTCAATTCGCCGTGCGGTGGCATCCACATCGACTCGACGACCTGGCACTCCCGGCGCGACCACGAGCCTCCCGCCTTCCATCGCCACACGCGGGTTCTTCGGCGCGCGCACGATTGACTGCGCCGCCTCCTGCACCCACGCGCGCAGAGCCAGTGGGTCGAGTCGCGCACTCGTCACCACACCCAGACCCGACCGCCCGAGTTGCAACATCGCATGGGCCGCCGGCGGTTCAAGGACCACGCGTCGGCGCGTGTCGTCTGGGTCGACGAGCTCAATCGGGTCATCGACAAGCGCCGTCGCGGCAGCCGTAGCAGCTCGTAACGCCTCAGTACTGACCGTCGCTTGCGTGACGATCGTGGCGATTTCGACGACCGTCGCGGCAGTACCGGGGGGCAAGGTCGCTGCAGAGGTACGGATCAATTCAGTTGTGGCATCGACATCGACGCGCACGCCGGAAATCGCGGGTGTCAGATGAACCTCGTACCCGTCACCCGCCTGTACCAACACGATTTCAGCGTCAACGGGATCACGTTCAACGGCCGAACGAAATGAACCGATCGCTTCTCGTGCGCGTTGGCGGTCGAGCGTGAAATTCGGCGGAACAGTGGCGCCGGTCCGAATCAGGAGAACGACATCCGCCCACCATTCTCGCCACGTCGCCCGGTGGCCGAATTTCCAAGCGTCATCGACGGAGGAGGCGATGGTCGTGTCGCTTACGCCTAGGCCAAGCGACGTAAGAGTTCGACGCCACGTTTGATCGCCTGCGCGCACGACGATTTCGCTTTGCAGTCGAGCGGCCATCGCTCGTGCCACCACTTCGCGCGCGTCGCGGACCCCCAAGCCACCGATCTCGGCGCCATCAACGCGCACCCGCGGGTAGACCACGTCTTGGTTGACGGTGCGCACGGTCAAGACGAGCGCGCCAAGGATAAGCGCGGGCACTACACTGAGTGTGACGGCGAACCGCCAAGGGAAGCGCGCAAGCACCGTGACTGTCGACGTCGTGACCCAAGCCAGAACTCGCGTCAGTCGGTCCGGATCGTCAGCGCGGCGGCCGGACCACCGGATCGGCCCGATTGCCGTGCTGGCCGCGCCCGAGAGCTTACGACGCGCCGGTTTTGACGGCGGTGAGGATGACACCGATGGCAACCATGGCCACGCCGGCCCAATTCAGCGGCGATAGGCGTTCGCCAAGGAAAAGCGATGCAAAAATCGCCACAAAGACGACGCTCAGTTTGTCGATGGGAGCAACACGTGACGCGTCACCGAGTTGAAGAGCGCGGAAGTAGCAGAGCCACGAGGCGCCGGTGCCGAGTCCTGACAGTGCAAGGAATGTGACGGTTCGTGGGTGTAGTTCAGCGATTGCGTGCAACTGGCCGGTCGCAACAACAATAATGAACAACACGACGACGACGAAAATCGTTCGAACAAACGTTGCCACGTCTGAAGGAACGCCTGCCACACCAATTTTCGCGAGGATCGCGGTAAGCGCGGCGAATGCTGCGGAAAGCAGTGCCCATCCTGCCCAGCCTATGGGCAACGTTGGCATGCGCACCTCTCCATCGGGCCACCAGGACCTCAAGGCTTGAACGGTGGTGTCAGAGCACCGGTTGCCGCCCGGGACCACCACCAAAAGAAAATGCCCGGCGACTGACCGGGCACCTTAAGCATCACAACGCGTCGCGGTCTACCCAGCGTTCGTCGGCCGAGCAAACTTCACGCCCGTGCCGTAGGCGACCACGGCTGGCCCTGCGTTTGTCGGGTACTGCATCAGTTTTACCGCAATGATCGCGTCGCACCCGTGCTCTTGGCCAATGTTTTGCAGGTTCTGAAGCGCGGTCATAACCGGCTCACGACCACCAAGTGATTGGCCAAACATGACCCCCATCTCAACGTGCGGTTGGACAATCGACTCGCGCGTTGAAAGGGCCGGACTTCCTGCTTGCGTAGGCGACACCGGTGCTGCTCCAGGGGTCCCGGACGGTACGCCAGAGCTACGTTGTAGCGCCATGGTCTACCTCACCCATCCCCTACGTCAATGATCCCAGTCCGGTCAGCCTAACGGCTGCGACAGACCTCCCAGCGCCCTTGCCGCGCATTCCGTAACGTGAGTCTCGGAAAGATGACGCTGACGGTGCGCCAACGAGTATATGCACCCTTACCCCAACTGGCA
This sequence comes from uncultured Thermoflexus sp., assembly GCA_964343985.1. Taxonomy (GTDB): domain Bacteria; phylum Chloroflexota; class UBA11872; order UBA12225; family UBA12225; genus CAILQO01. Next base: position 12,377 of record CAYFLJ010000017.1, on the reverse strand, counting down.
AACCGTCGTGGCCGTTCGTACCCGTTCGGCGGACGCAATGAACCGAGCACATCGACCACAACCGTGAGATCGTCCGTCTCCCAAACGCGGCCACATGGCACTTGGTAGCGGACCCGCTATTTATATTCGTCCGTACACTTCACCGGTGACCGAACCGATTCTCGGCGACGAAGGCTCACACGGTCTCGTCACCGATCTCTACCACCCGGATGCAGCGTACGTTGCGTGGCGACTGCGACGCTTGGGCACCACCACGTTTGACCTCTACACGCGTCGCGCACCGGGCGGGGGGGCGTTCATCCTCGTCGCCGGGCTAGAACCCGCACTCGATTTCGTCCGCAAGTTTCGTTACCGCGACCGGGATCTTCGATATCTCGCCCAAGTCCGTGATTACGACCCGGCCTTCCTCGACTTCCTAGGAAATCTTCGGTTCACCGGTGACATCCACGCCATGCCTGAAGGCACCATTGCGTTCCCGAATGAACCACTGATGCGCGTCACGGCGCCGTTCCCAGAGGCACTCCTGATCGAGGCTGGCGTGCTCCAGACCGTCAACGCCGCGAGTTGGGTGGCGACTAAAGCGGCGCGCATGGCCATTGCTTCAGGTGGACGCCGCGTCGCGGAGTTCGCACTGCGCCGCGCGGCAGCTCCATTTACCGTCGCACGCAGTGCGTACATCGGCGGCTGCAGTTCCACAAGTTTCGTCGCTGCCGCCGAGCGGTACCGATTGGCAGCAACTGGGACGATCCCGCACGCCCTCGTGCAGCTCTTCCCAGATGAACGCGAAGCGTTCACAGCGGTCGCCGAGACCTTTTCGCGCTACACCGTTCTCCTGGACACCTACGACATCAGCACGGCGATGGACACCGTGATAGAGGTCGCGCGAGATGTGCAAGAACGCCTAGGCCACACGCTTGCGGCGGTGCGTCTTGATAGCGGCGATCTCGAAGCCGGCAGCCGACTTGTGCGCGGCGTCCTTGACCGAGAGGGTCTTCACACCACGCGAATCATCGTCTCCGGAGACCTCGACGAGGAAAGCATCGAAGCACTCGTGGCGTCTGGCGCACCAGTCGACGCGTTTGGCGTCGGCACAAGCCTTGGTACCACCCCAGGGAGCCGCATCGACGGCCATCCAGGCGGCCTCGGCGGGGTGTATAAGGCCGTCCATTACGACGACGGCAACGGCGGACTGCCGCTCGTGAAACTCTCGGCCGACAAAGGCACGCTGCCCGGCCGCAAGGACGTGTACCGCCTCGGGCGATACGACCACGACGTGATTCAATTGGTTGACGAACCGCGCCCAGATGGTGGGCTTCGTCTCCTACGTCCGGTCATTCGAGGCGGGGAGATCATTGCGGGAAGCTCGCCACCCCTCGCTGAGATCTGGGAGTTTGCTCAGGCGAATTTGCGAGACCTGCCCGACCGGTGGCGCGCGCTCAGGCCCGATCTCCCGTACCCCGTCCGACATTCGCCAGCACTGGATGACCTGTATGACCGCGTCGTGAATGAACGTCGCGCCACCACGACGCCACGACCTGCTGGGTAGAACGGCACGTTCAAGGAAAACGCCACGATGCGCTGGACCCGCGCCTTCGCAACGACCGTTCACGACCCTGACTCGCGCCTCGTGCCCTTGTTGGGACTTCACGCGGAGGCGTTAGCCGCGGCGCATGCCATCGCGACCGCTTCGGTGACCTCACAGACATCCGCGACGACCCTAGCGGCGTTGCGCGCTGCGGGAGTCGAGATCACCATCGAGGAACGTCGAGGTATCGGCCAGGCCCGTCGCGCGGCGGTACAGGCAGCCGTTGACGCCGGCGCATCGTCAATCCTCTACTGCGATCTTGACCGCTGGCTGCATTGGCGTCAGTCGTGGCCCGACGAACTCGGCGGCGTGTTCGACCGGCTTGAGTCCGGTCGCCCGACGCCCTTGTACGGGTGCCTTGGTCGTTCGACGCGTGCATTCGGCACGCATCCGAAGGTGCAGGTCGCCTGCGAGGACGCGACAAACCGCGCCGTTTCCGCGGCGTTTCGTCGTCGGTGTGACGTCACCGCTGGGGCGGCATGGCTGTCGTTGGAAGGTGCCCAGCTCATTCTCTCTCGTTCAGTTGAGGTAACGAACGCGACGGACGCAGAGTGGCCTGCGATTGCGTGGTGCGTGGACCCACGACGTGTCGTGCAGACATGGAACGAGGGCTTGGAGTTCGAAACCGCGACGTTTTATCCGGCAGAGGTTGAAGCCGCGGGCGGACTCGGTCCGTGGATTCGCCAGGCCTACGACACTGCGCCTGCATGGGCGACACGTCTGGCATTAGCAAGTGCCTCCGCCGCCGCCGTCGTTCGCGTGTTGGGCGAAGAACCCGTATTCGACCCTCGACGGAAGAATGATGCCGGCGCAGGCACGCGGCACTGAGCGTTGTTCCGGCGCGAAGCACCACATTGACGCGACACGCACCACCGCGCGTACGCCACCCAGTAGGATGCGACCCTAGTCGAACGGCCACTCGACCATCGTGCGGCGGATTGCGTGCACAGCGGTTCGCGCCGTAAAGGTCACGCACGCAACGGACATGTCGTCGCGCGGACGCCCATCATCGGCCTCAATCGCTTCCGCGAGGATTGCAGGGGCTGCGCGTTCGCCACCAGTGGGCGCGTGCCGTTGCAGCGCCGCTTCAAGCGCTAGCGGACGACCGGCGCGTTCGCCCGCGCCGCGCACGCCGTCCGTGACGACGAGACAGGCGACCGCTTGCCCGACGACGACGACATCTACCGTAGGCACTGCCCCGCGGTAGAGACCAAGCGGGGGTGCTTCGCCACCAAAACTGACGGTCGGGGCGTCGCCGACCGCGACCATGGGCGCGCGCGCAAAACGCGTGACACGAACCACGCCTTCGACCGGATTGACCGCGATCATTGACGCTTCGCACGAAACCTGACCGCCACGATGCGCGAATAAGAGGTCGTTCGCGGCGACGAGAGCGGCGTCCTCGCGTGCACCCTCGGCGATCAGCGTTGCCACGCGGCCGACCGCCATCGCTGCGATTGATCGCGCTGACCGTCCATGGCCTTGACCATCAGCAACGATCGCGCAAATCCCGCCATCAGGGAGGTCGACAACGCGCACGACATCTCCGCACTCACGCGACGCGTGCCGGGGCACCGATACAACCCCCATGAGCGCAACTAGCCCGCGAGTCGTGTCATGCCTTGCGGGGGGTGGCGTCGGCAGGCTCATGGTGTCCGCGATCCTTCCTTGCTGCCATCCTTCGCCAAGGATTGGCGGGGGACACCGCCTCCAAGCGTCGTCATGTTGCGACTTGCCCTACCCCCACAAGAAGGGGGCGATGGGTTTCCCCCAGTCCGCGCGCCCTCCACCGCGCGTAATGGATGTGTGGTGCGCGAGCGTTTGGCCCCCGACACCCACCTCCTTCCAGCGCATCTCATCGCACGAGGAACTAATCGACGAGCGTGCCTTTTGTGGACCCGAGCGCACCCCGTCTACGCGGGTCAACAGCTACCGCCATTGACAGTGCACGCGCCAGTGCCTTGAACGCCGCCTCGGCCATGTGATGGGGATCTCGTCCGGCGACGACCGAGAGGTGCACGCAAAGGCGCGCCTCCATCGCCAGGCTTTCAACGAAGTGGATCAGTAACGACGCGGGCAGTCCGGAACCACCAGCGTCTCCCGTCGCCACGATGGCGTACGGCCGACCGCTCAGATCGATGGCGGCTGACGCCAGCGCTTCGTCCATCGGGACGATTGCGTGACCCATTCGGGCGATGCCGACTCGATCACCAAGTGCCTGATGTATCGCCCGGCCGATTACCAGCGCGCAGTCCTCGACCGAATGATGCGAGTCAATGTGCAGGTCACCGCGGCAGGTCACGTCGAGGTCAATGCCCCCGTGACGCGCAAGTTGATCGAGCATGTGGTCCAGAAACGGAACGCCCGTTGCCCGCCGCCCGTCTCCAGATCCGTCGAGATCAACGGTGCACGTAATCGACGTTTCACGGGTCTCTCGAACGACCGTCGCACGACGCGCCAGCTCAGAACCACGCATCAACGTCGCTCCCGTTCCGTCAATTGCCAGACGTGGTGGATTCGTTGACCGACGGTCCAAAGCGTGCCGACCGCCAGCGTCGCGAGGCCAATCATCATGAACGGTGTCGGCAGCATCGTGGCGATGCCGGTGAAGGTGACTCGTTCCGGCCGCTGAAACCAGCCGACCTCGCAGTCAAGCCCAAGCCCTTCGGCCCGGGCTCGCGCGTAACTGATCATCAGTGAATTGGCAAGGATGACGGCACCAATGGCGATGCCAATCAGACGGTATCCGGCAACGGATTCGTCGTGCAGGAAACCAATTTGCAAGCCGACAAGGACAGCGACCTCCGAATAGCGATCAAGAGTCGAGTCAAGGAAGGCGCCGAAATCGGTCTTTTGATTGAGGACTCGGGCAAGGGCACCGTCAAACATATCGAAGGCACCGGCGATAAGCACTAACGCCCCGCCGACTACCCATTCGCCCGACGCGAGAACGGCGCCAGCGGCGATATTCAGGACGAGGCCCGCAACCGTGAGCGCGTTTGGGGTAATTCCCGTGCGGGCGAGCGGCGTGACCATGGTTTCGGCGAAACGTCTGGTCCGCAACTGCACTTCGGCACGCAGTGAGGCCACCGGCATCGAGTATGCCATGGGTTCAAACTCGCCCCGAGGCGCTCATCTGGGCGCGTGGCTCGCACTGGCCGCACCTCGCGCAATCGGTTTAATCGTGTGCGCAGAACTGTACGGGAACGCTCACGGTTCAGACTTCACGGACGCGTGCGGCCCTTGCAACTCGAGGGGATTTCGCGTTGCAGCCTCCGGTCCGCCACCTCGCCGAACTACGCCGGGCTCGTCGCGGCACCATCGAGTTGCGCTCGGGTCGCAGGCAACTGGTCAGGCCGAGACTGCTCCTCGGTCACCGCCGGACGCAGCGTTTGCGATTCAAGGCTCACTGCCGGCGAGGGCGCCCGAACTGAAGACCGGAGCACGACCATCGCTGCGGCGGCAACCATGAGTAGGACTCCGTTGATTTGAAGCGCAGCGGCAGCGCCAAGGTGTTCACCCGCATACCCGACGAGCAGACCGCCAAACGGCTGCATCCCGAACGAAATGGATGACATCAGGCCAAGCAGACGCGCACGCATGTGTGCCGGCGACATCTGCTGCAAAAGACCCATCGACGTCGTCATCGCTACTGGCCCGGCCATGCTTTGGAGAAAGCCGAACGCGGCGACGGCGTACGGAAGCGGTGACGCTAGGCCAAGTGACCTGCCAAACGAAGTGATCGCCGGTGCAAATACCGTGGACGCGAGCGTCATCGCCGTCAGCATGGCGCCGAACCACGTCAGGGCACCCGAAACGAGAAGGCCGGTGCGACGGACGGAATGCACGACAGGCAAGACAACGAGTGTGCTCGCCAGCGAACCCGCGCCGCTCGCACCGGAAAAGAATCCGAAAACGGTCGCATCTCCTTTCAAGGTGTCAGCAACAAAAGCGGGATACACTGTCATCGTTGAAAACACGAGAAAAGTGAACAACATCATGAACAAATACAAGTCGAGCATCGCCGGGTTTGCAAAGACGTAGCGCAACGCCTCCACCGGCCCGCCGCGTGGAGCGCCAACTCCTGCCGACATGCCGGGATGGGTGTTAGGACGGCCCTGACCTTCAGCGGTCGTGAACCTGACTCGCCACAGCGCAAAAATGACCGCTGCAAAGCTTGCCGAGTTGACCCAAAACGCGGTGGCGTTGCCGAAGGTGCCGAGAAGCAGCCCGCCGAGACTCGGCCCAATCGTTCTGGCGGTCTGAAACGCCATTGAGTTCAGAGTCACCGCCTGACGAATCATCGTCGGACCCGTGAGGTCGGCCGCGAATGCTTGGAGCGCCGGCATGTCGAGCGCTACGACGACGCCGGTCGCCACCGCGATTGCGTAGATGTGCCAGATTTCGATCAATCCGGTCTGCACAAGGACGGCGAACAGCGCTGCAAGGAGTGCCAAGAGCGCCTGAGTGCCAATGAGCAGTACGCGACGGTTGACCCGATCCGCGAGGGTCCCTGCAAACGGCCCTAAGAACAGCAGCGGCAGCGATCCGAGCAGGCCAACCCAACCGAGTGCCGCGGGAGATCTGGTGAGCTCAAAGACCACCCAACTCTGCGCGGTCATCTGGATCAACGAGCCAATCGTCGAGATCGTCTGACCAGTAATAAACATGCGATAATTCGGAGTTCGCAACGGCGCAAACATAAGCCCGTAGCGGGACTGAGCGGCCATGTACTGGTCTTCCTTCTGAGGCGGGAACGGAGTACCGGTCAACCCGAGAGTCCGCAGTGCCTCCTCACCTTCCGCAGTATCCGGATTGACTCGGGGTGAACTCGTGTCAGCCCCGTACGGGTTGTTCGCCGTCGCGACTACCCATTCGTCGGATGGGCAAGTTGCCCACGTCTGTTTCGGTGCGTGAACCGTGACGAGCAGGAACGCTACGTCGGCGACGCATGGCCGGGCATGTTGCCCACGCATCATGCGGTGTTTTTACCCGTGTGACCAATCCAGACCGTGCGGTGACGTATGGTTCGCAAGCGAGAAGCGCTTCCCGTGGGGCGCTTGCCAACCTCGTTTTCGCATCGCACCCACCGGAGAAGCGTCGAAATGCGCGGAGAGATTGTCTCAGTCGGGACGGAACTGCTTCTTGGTCACATTACCGATACCAACGCGTCGTGGTTGGCCCAAGAACTCTCGAAACTCGGCATTGACTGCTTCTACGTTTCACAACTCGGCGACAACCTTGGACGCCTCTCGGATCATCTGCGCCTCGCTTGGTCGCGTTCAGACTTGATCGTGATGTCCGGTGGGGTTGGGCCAACTGAGGACGACCTGACGCGTGAGGCAATCGCAGGTTTGCTCGGTGAGGAGATGCGCGTTGTACCGGAACTTGAAGCTGACTTGCGCCGGTTCTTTGAACGACGGGGCATCCAGATGCCTGAGCGCAACGTCAAGCAAGCCACCTTGATTCCCTCCGCGCGCACCCTTGCAAATCCCGTTGGCACGGCGCCAGGATGGTTTGTCGAACGCGAGGGCAAGGTCATCGTCGCGATGCCGGGAGTTCCGGGCGAAATGTTCCGGATGTGGGAACACGAGGTCGTGCCTCGCTTGCAGTCGCTTGCCGGCCAAGCCGTAATACTGACGCGCACCTACAAAGTCATCGGGATTGGCGAGTCAGCGGTGGAGGAGTTGTTGCGTCAGCTCCTCGCATCAGAGAACCCGACGATTGCCACGTATGCCAAAAATGACGGCGTCCATGTCAGGACGAGCGCAAAGGCCACAACGGTGGCGGAGGCGAGCGCCATTCTCGACGGGATGGAGCCGGAGGTTCGCGCGGTCCTCGGGCACGCCATCTACGGCACGGATACCGAGACACTAGCCGGAGTGACCATCGCACGCCTTGCCGCCCGTGGCCAAAGGGTCGCCGTTGGTGAGGAGTTCACTGGCGGCCTGATCTCCGCGGAGTTGCAGGACGGTGGCCATCTCCAGTTCGCCGGAGGCATCGTGAGCGCGGCGCAACCCGAACAGGTCAGCCTTGACGACGTCACGAGCGCCGCCCATTCCCGGGCGCTCGATTTGGCACGTCGAGCAGCGGTTGAGTTCGGTGCGGACTTCGGCGTCGGACAAGCGGCTGACCTCGCGCCACGACCGAATGCCTCTCCCGGACGGCATTCGCACACCGTGCTTGTCGACGCTACCGGCCAGGAGGTCGCGCGTTCACATCGCCTTGACACCACTGCTCCTCGGATCATTCGAACACGCGCCGTTCTCAACGCACTCAACTTGCTGCGAGAACACCTCATCGCCACCGACGCATGACCGATGCATGTCGGCAATCCCGGCCTGTCACCCTGTCCAGTTGGCGAAAAGCGACGGGGCGATTCGACAAGGTGAGCCGGTGAACCGTTTGTGGTTCTGAATGCGCAGCTACGTGGCCTTACGTGCCCAAAACGCTTCCAGCAAACGACCGCTGACCACGGGCGAACGCGGATGCATTGAGAGCCGCGCGACCCTCGACTTGCACGACCCGCAACGCTAACCGACCGCAACCGGTTGAAACAGTCACGTCGCCGTCGCCGACGTGGACGACGCCGGGCACGCCGTCACTGTCTTGAGGTGCGGCGGTCGCCTCACGAATAACAAGCCGACGCCCACCCCACGTCGTCCACGCGCCCGGCCAGTCGTCCATCGCCCGCACGTGTCGTGCCAAGTCGACCGCTGACCGTGTCCAATCGATCAGTCCGTCCGCCTTCGACACCATCCGACACCACGTTGCGAGTGCGTCGTCCTGGGGCGTGGGTTCTCGTTCGCCGCGAAGATAGTCTGGAAGGACTTCACGCAGAAGCGACGCCCCGTCTTCTGCCAATATCGGGGAGAGCGACGCGGTCGTCTCGGCCTCTCCAAGCGGTCGACGACGCGTTGCGAGTACCGGCCCAGTGTCCATGCCCGCGTCGAGACGCATGATTGTGACGCCGGTCTCCGCGTCGCCCGCTTGAATCGCGGCGCCAATTGGCCACGCCCCGCGCCATCTGGGCAAAAGGGACGCATGCACGTTGAGGCACCCGTACGGGAATGCGTTGAGGAGGTCGACTGGCAAGATCCGCCCGTACGCCACGACCACCCCGACGTCGGCGCCCGACCCGACGATTGCCGTAATCGCGTGCGGTCGTCGAAGCGAAAGTGGTTGACGCACGGCAATGTTGTGGGCGGTTGCAATGACCTTGACTGGTGGCGGGGTCAAGGTTTGAGAGCGACCAACCGGCCGGTCGGGTTGGGTAATGACGAGTGCCACGTCTACCGGCGAGTTCGGTGAAAGTAGCGATTTAAGCACGACAGACGCGAAATCCGGCGTGCCGAAAAACACCGCTCGCGGTCGACGCGTGCCGTGTAGGTCGGTCACGGGTCGTTGACCGGAGTGGTCGCTGCAGACGCCTGCTTCCGTCGACGCTTTCCACCTTCGGCGTCTTCAACCGCCTCATCCGCGTCAACCCAGTGGATCGCCGCACGATCGGTGACGCGGTCAACAAAGAGCGTCCCGTCTAGGTGATCACATTCATGTTGAAAGATCCTGGCTAACCATCCCTCGGCGGTGAAGCGGAACTCACGACCGGCGCGGTCTCGACCTTTGACCAAAAGACTGGTGGCGCGAGTGACCGGCCCTTGCCAGTTCGGCACCGAAAGACATCCTTCTTCGTCTGTTTCGGCACCGGTCATCTTTGAAAGTTCAGGATTGACGACGTGGAACAGCTGCTTTTCGTATTCAACTACGATCAGGCGGAGGGGGACACCGATTTGCGGTGCCGCCAATCCGACACCGGGCGCGTCGCGCATCGTGTCAACCATGTCATCGAGAATCGCGCGGATGGTGTCGTCGATCCGTGAAACTCGCTTCGCACGGCCACGCACCTCGGGCGCTTCAGGATTGGTGATGATCGGTCGAACTGCCATGCACGTGCTCCGAACAGACGCCGTTTGCTACGCGAGGACCGGATGTGGATCAACGCGCGCGCGTTCGGCCTCGATGATGGCGGCGATGCGGCGGACGGTGTCTTCAAGCCGCCCCAGGTGATTGACCACAAGGTAGTCGTATCCGGGAATGCAGGCGATTTCGCGCTGCGTTTCCATCAGGCGACGGGCGATGTCATCTGGATCAACAGCCCCACGTTCAAATGCGGCCCGCTCAAGCCTCGCCCTGAGGTCGTGAATGCCGGCCGGCGCGAGGTAGATCAGGACGGTTCCGGGGTACTTCAGCCGTATCGTCGCCGCGCCCTGCACCTCGATTTTCAGGAGCACGTCTTGGCCCCGCGCAAATGCTTCGCGCACCTGAGCGGCAGGGGTGCCGTACCAACGGCCTGCGTAGGACGCCTCCTCAAGCAGGCCGCCTTGGTCACGTAGGCGGGAAAACTCAGCTTCAGACACAAAGTGATAGTGGGTGCCTGGGATTTCCGCGGGGCGAGGCGCACGGGTCGTGGCGGCCACTGCGATATGGAGATCACGGACGACCGTTCGGAGCGAGGCAAGCACGGTGTCTTTGCCGGTACCAGACGGCGCCGAGAGGACAAACAATCGGCGTACTCTGGGACCCGAGACATGTCGCTCAAGCACGTCGAGGGCCGCGGTCATCGGCGCGTCCGCGCGCACCGCACGGCGCTCAATGGCACGACGTCCCGCTTCATAAAGTCGCCCGATTCTAGCCGTCCGCTACGTCAAATGCCGTGCGTTTACGGAGAACCATCTTCACGGGGTGCATTTGCTAACGCGACGAGGTGGCCTCGGGCGACCGCAAGTCGTCGCAGTACGACCGTTGCGCCGAGAACGACCATCGTGTCGAACAGTGGCGGGGTGGCCGTGCGGCCGGTCGAGGCGGTGCGGACAACCCCAAACAGTTGGCCTCGAAGTTTTCCAGTAGTGAACCCAATCGACTCGGCGTGCCCCCGAAAGCGCTCCTCGAGGCCCGACACGGTCCAATCTCCGGCGTCCACGGCACGCTCACAAACCGATACGGCACCGTCAAGCAACTCGAGCGCCTGCGCCGCCGAACTCCCTTTGGGGATCAGTGTTGTTGGGTCGTACGCCTCGTCGCGGAAAAAGAACGAAAGGGCTTGGGGCGCTTCCGAGAGGCGTTTGATCCGTTCGTGTTCGAGTTTCAGCGCGTTGCGATACGTCGGCAGGTTGTCAACCTCGTATCCGGCTTTGCGAAGAAATGGCGACGCCCGCTCCGCCAGTTCGTCGAGGGACATCCGGCGGATGTACTGGCCGTTGAGCCACTCAAGTCGGTCGATGTCGACGACCTTGCCGGACGGACCGATTGATCGCAAATCAAAATGCACCGCCATCTCGTCGAAGCCAAACAGCTCCTTTGCTACGCCTGGAGCGGTGGCTTCAGGGTCTGGCACGAAGGCGATGAGGTTGCCAAGGTAGTTGAGCACCGCTTCGGGCAGAAATCCCTCATCGCGGAACCATTGCATGTTTGCCCACGGATGGCGACGTTTGCTGATCTTGCCCCGGTCCGCATTGAGAAGCAGGGGGGTATGCGCGATAAGTGGTGGGGTCCACCCAAGCGCCTCGTACAAGCGTAGGTGGGCCGGCGTACTCGGTAACCACTCCTCACCACGAATCGCGTGCGTGATGCCCATCAGGTGATCGTCAACGACGACCGCGAGATTGTACGTCGGGAACCCGTCTGACTTGAGTAACACGCGGTCATCAAGGAGTGCATTCTCAAATGACATTGACCCACGTATCGGGTCGGTGAATGTCGTTGTGCCGGTGTCATGCATACGCAAACGCACAACGGAGTCTGGGGTGTAGCCGTCGAGCGCCTTCCGATCATCTTCCGATAACCCAAGGCACCGTCGGTCGTACTTTGGCGGAAGTTTCGCCGCCTGTTGACCCTGTCGCATTTGATCGAGGCGTTCGGGCGAACACCAACAGCGATACGCATCACCGTTCGTAATGAGTTGATCAGCATACGCGGCATACAGCGGTAGGCGCTCAGACTGTCGATACGGCGCATACGGCCCCCCGCGATTGGGCGACTCTTGCCAGTCAATCCCCAGCCACTCAAGGCTCGCGTAAATGAGTTCTTCAGCACCTTCGACGAAACGCTTTTGGTCGGTGTCTTCAATCCGGATGACAAACGTACCGCCAGTCTTGCGAGCGACCGCCGCGTCGACAAGAGCGACCAGCACATTACCAATGTGCACAAAGCCGGTGGGCGAAGGGGCGAGTCGGACGCGCACGCCGGTGACAGGTTCGGTCATGGTGCAATGCTCCATCGCAAAGCGGTGCCCACTACGGGAACGGCCACCCGCCTAGTGTCACCAAACCCAAGACTTCGGCTCAGGGAAGCCGGATGATAGCCCCGGCCAAGCCTCGTTTTGCGTGTCGCCGTTCGGACCATCTCGTACACTCCCGAGACGTTTTCTAGGGTGTTCCCGCAGGTACATGTCGGTGCGCCGACCGGAGAGGTAGCCCCGTGAGCAAGATCCGAGTCAAGACGCCTATCGTCGAAATGGACGGCGATGAGATGACCCGCGTAATCTGGGCGCGGATCAAGGACCAGCTCATCCTGCCGTTCCTTGATGTGGATCTCGAGTACTACGATTTATCGGTAACGCACCGCGATGCGACCGATGATCAAGTAACTATCGATTCGGCACACGCTACTTTGAAGCACGGGGTTGCCGTCAAGTGTGCAACGATCACGCCGAACGACGAGCGAGTGCGCGAGTTCGGACTGAAGAAGCAATGGCTCTCACCGAACGGCACGATTCGCGCCATCATGGACGGCA
>CAYFLJ010000016.1:0-20566 GCA_964343985.1 uncultured Thermoflexus sp. | reverse complement strand
GAGGGCCGGTGCATTCCGCCTCCGATCAGGTACGCCGCGTCCGGGCCATATGCGATGGTCGCGTCGGCAACTGAACCGATATTTAGTCCGCCGCCAGGTGCGGGGAGTATTTGCCGTAGCTTGCCAATAGGTGCGCGACATGCCTCGGCGATCTCAAGACACTCGGCTTGCGTGAACGAAAATCGACCCCCATAGCTTGGGAACACGGTGATGTCGGCGCCACCAAGCCTTTGGAGTGTCCCGAACGTCAAGCCATGGCTCATGCCGGAAGTCGAGTTCGAAACCGCACTGCCGATGAACGATGGGTGCGACATGATCGGCAAACCAAGCGCCGCATCGCTGGCGAGGACACGCATCGTGTCGAAGCCAACGAGGGCTGGGCAGATGAGGAGACCGGTGGCACCGAGCGATTTCGCCTTCCACGCGCGGTCGAGGATGTTGTCAGCCGGCGCCGTGACGTTCGCAAAGTAGAGGGCGTGGGTACCGTGCACTGCGTTTGCCGTTGTGACGGCATCGGCGCACGCACCGACTCGATCGCGAAAACGACCGAACGCTTGGTCAGAAAGACCCTGATCGTCTTTGATCAGATCGACTCCGCCGCGAGCTAGTGCGCCAGCAATGGCCGCAAGCGAGTGCGGGGGCAGCCCGAGAGGTTTCAGTGCGCTACTCAACAGGGGGCGTTTACCAACCCCGATCAGCTCACGAATGCCCAGGCTGCCAAAGCGCGGGCCGAGATAGCCATCGGTGATCTCGGACGGAAGGTCAACTGATAGGAGTTTCACGTTCGACAGCAGACTGACGTTGCCATAGACCACCCCGAGAAGCTGAACAAGGTCGTGGCCCGCGATTTCCACCGCGTACGAGATCGTCACATCGTGCGTTTCCCGAGCGTGCACCGTCACGATGTCTTCGACGCGACCGACGATTTGAGTTGGGATATCTCCATTGGGAAGCAGGTCGGCGGGAAATTCCACCGTTTGCTCGATGGCGATGTGGTTCGCGACATTGCGCGCGTGCGTTTGATCGCCGACGACTCGATACGTCGCGGCGAAGCGACTGCCCGTTAGGCTCGGAATCTCAACGTACTCTGGGAGAGCGGTTGCCATCGTGGTTCCCTGCGTGTCCGTGAACCGCCTCGTAGTCGGTGTGGGCATCACGAACGGTGGACTGCACCGTATCCGCTTCTTGCTAGCACCAATCGGGTTAAATGCACATTCGGCCTTCCCGTGGGCCGCGTCGATCACTCATGCGTGTTGATCGGCTTGGGGAACTTCTCGCCAAAGCGAGACGCGAGCTCCCGGAGGGCGGCGACGGTTGCGTCTGGCAGCGCGATGCCGTCACGCGCCCGCAGCGCGGTTGACCGGGCCTCTGGATCGCCCGGCACCTGAACTGGCTCGCCACGTGCCGGACGCGTGCGACGCGCCGCGCGAGACACCCGCCCAACCGTCTGGCGAAAGTCGTCAGCTGAGCCAAACGCAGCCGGATCGATCAGAATCAGCACGGCGCCGCCGGCGGCGTCGGCCGTGCCTTGAGGAGGGGTCAGCGCGCCCACAAGGTTTGGCGGTACCTGACCGATTGCACCGAGTGCGCCGATCAACGCCGACGCGAGGGCGAGTCCGTAGCCTTTGTGGCCGGCAACCGCACCGCCAAGAGGCAATAGGACCCCGCCGGCGTAGAAGTCGTTCGGGTCGTTGGAGTCATTGCCACGCGAGTCGAGGATCGTACCGTCCGGCAAGAGCTTTCCTGAGTCGCGCGCGACCCGGACTTTCCCTTCAGGGACAACCGTCGTCGCGAAGTCGACGAGGACCGGCGTCTCTGAATCCGACGGTACGCCGAAGGCCCACGGGTTGGTCGACAGAAATGCCTCGGCGCCACCGAACGGCGCCGCACCGCCGAGTCCCGGGCCTGCGACACCGACAGTGACCATCGCGACGTGGCCACGGGCGGCGGCGACCTCCGCATAATCGCCGATGCGTCCAAGGTGGTTTGCATTCCGCATGGCGACGACCACGGTGCCTAATGCACCGACGCGAGCCGTCGCGGTCTCCAATGCGTAAGCGCCCGTGATCTGGCCAAACGTACATCCACCGTCGACCAAGACGGTTGCACCCTTTTCGGCAATAACTCGTGGCGACTCCGCAGGGCGCACCGTTCCGTCTGCAACCATCTGTGCATATTGCGGAAGTCGCATCACACCGTGAGAGTCGTGACCGGCAAGATTTGCGCGTACCAAGTGCCGTGCAACCTCAGCCGCTGCTCGATCAGGGGTGCCGAGGCGGGCGATGATCCGAAGTGCAACGGCTTCAAGGTCGGGCGCGGCGAACGTCGCTACCGTCGATGTCCTCACGTTTGGTGGAGCGGCTTCTCGATCCGCAGAGCGTCGAGTTGCCTCAGATTCGTGAGCGATCTCTCGAACTGCTGGCGGGACGTCGTCGAGGTCTCGAACCGTTCGCACGGCGACAGCGCCTAATCGGGTCGCCGAGGCTCGTGACCCAATCACCACCGCAGGCAACCCTGCGCGGGCAGCGCCTTGCCCGTCACCATGCGCGATGGCACCGACGTGGACGAGCGCACGGACTGGCAGTCCAAACGCTGCCGCAGCATGGTGATACAGGCGTGCATCAGGCTTTCGGTAGCCGTGGTCACTCGATACCACTACAACTTCGAACAGATGGTTTAACTGAAGTTCGGCAAGTTCGGCTCGAACAAAGTCGCCTTGACCGTTGGAGATGATGCCGAGACGATAGTCCCTTTGAAGGTCGTTGAGGACGGCGCGTGCGTCATCGCGTAGCGCGAACTCATCTCTGGATTGCGACCGTTGGATCCGTGCAAGCGTTCGCCCCAACCGTGAAAGGTAGGTTTCGTCGTGATGGACGGCGTATTCCGGGGCGCGCTCCTCGATGACGGTACGCCACATTAGTCCAAGGTCGACTTCGAAATTCGGATCTGAGGCTGCGCTTACTTGGCGCTGCAACGCTTCCTGGGCGGCCTCGCGCACCTCGACTCGATGGAGGACGATGCCGTGGTAGCGCAGGAAGTAGGCAACGCCGCGCATTGCCTCGTCGCCCCAGTCGTCAGTGCGGATCCGCACGAGCGTGTCATAGAAGTCGAAAAGTACGGCCTCAATCAACGGTGACCTCCGGGTGAACGGCCCTCCCGCATCTTGAGCGAGGTGGTCCGAGGCGATGTATTGTGCAGTCGTCAACGGCGGCGGGCGAGCAACTCGTCGACGGGACCCGATTGGGGGGATTGTGCGTGATCAACGCCTTCGACTTTCCCACTTCGCGAAATGCCCGCAGTGCCGAAGCGCGCGCGCGTTTGTTCGCCGTTGCGCGTGCCACGAGGAGAGTGTTCGCAGTCTGGAGGTCTCGGTCTCTCAGCTGCCGGACCATTCTCATTGACGTCTCACATGGGATCGCGAGCCGATACCGGCCGAGAGGTCGGAAGCGATCCCGAAAGACGTCGACTCGCGGCGAGAGCCGCCTCGCCATCGCGTTCTGACGACCCGGTTCCATACCGCACCGCCTCGTAGGCTCTCGTGAGGGTAGTGAGGTCGCGATCAACGTGGTCGGCGCCGCTCAACGAAGTGCGGAGACGCATTGCGAGTTGGTTTGGCGTTTCAATCGGGGTCCGCGCAAGTCCCCGTTCGTGAAGGGCATGAAGGAACGATCGATAGGCACGCCGAACCGAATTGAGCCCGGTCTGGTCGGTACGCGGGCGGGACGCTGATGGCCGACGACGGCGCAAGACATCGGTCCAAGAAAAGACTGACGAACGCTCTTCAGATTCTGCGCCGTCAAGGTCGTTGGGCGCTGAAGGGCGCAGGAGACGCCACACTGCGATGCCGACGAGTGCCAATGCTGCTAACGCGATGCCAACCTCGGTGATCGCAGGATCAAGAACCTGTACCGTCTCAATGTCGTCGAACCGTTCGAGAAATGATTGCCGTCCGATGCCAGATAGGGGTACGTCTGGTAACGGCTCGCCCCGGCCGCGCATCATGCTGGCAAGCCATTCTGCAAACCAAAGCATTGGAATAATGGCGATTGACGCGACGATGACAAACAGCGCGCCAATTGCGCCACCGATCGCTCGCAGTGTGAGAACCACAGCGCGCGCCTGACCGCTCAATACGAACGCGACGAGCAACCCAACGATTGCGGTGCCAACGCTGAGTGTAATGACCATGCCAATCCAAGCACGCCCGGGCGTCGCCGCCGTTGGACCGTTGGCGCGGGGTAGTTGGGATTCCTCGAGCGACGCGAGCGCGAGTGCTCCCACCACTGCTGGGACTGCGGTGACGGCGGCGATTGGTAGCACGCGGGTAAGCAGCGATGGCATCACCGAGGTCGCAACCGCCGACGCGATTGCGATTGACGTCCCGGTAACTAGTCCTCGTTGACCGGCTGCACGGTCGCCGACGCTGCCGGAACCGACGGATGTTCCGCGCCACCAAATGACGCCTGTGAAAAGGGTTGCGCTCACGAGCGCTCCCGCTTCGTGCCCCCCTGTCAAAGTGATGAACCAGCCCGTCGCCAATTCTGAAGGTGGGACACCGTGAAGATGGAGCGACACCAAGGCTGCGCCCGCGACCGCAAAGATTGACGCTCCAGTCGCTAGCCTACGCCCCCACTGAGGCGCCTCATAGACGGCGCGGCGGACAGGCGCCACCCGACGCAACGCCCACGCCGCGACGATGCAGACCCCCATGACGGCATCCGGAATGAGCGGAGGGAGTGTGTCTCGCACGAGTAACGGCGGACGTGACTGACCCGAAACCAAGAGCAGTCCTGCGATGTGTGACCACGGGACGATCGCTGCGGCCTCCAAAAGAATCAAAAGGAGTGGCAGCGTGAATCGCGCCAAGGTCCAGTGAAGAGAGATCTGCGTCGGCCGTTTGACGACACCAACCGGAGAAAACCTGCGCGCCACAAGTGTATTGTCGCGCCACGCACCGCCATCGTGCGGACCTGCCTAGGGACGGCCAAGATGTGACGAGAAAAGCCGCGCCGACCCGCGGACAGGTTGGCGCAAAACGACACGGCGGTTCTGCGAGCGAAACGTGGACGCCTTGCAGCTCACGCGTATTTGGTCTCCGTTTCGTTCGAAACGTTATTGTTCACAACACACCCGAAGCCGTTTGCGCTTGTGTGTTCAACCCGTTCCGACTTGCTGAATACGTAGCCCTGTAGTGCTGGAAGTGACAATTTCTACTGGGTACTCGGCGCTGAGCGGCTGAGCGAGGAGGTGCTGGCATCCCCGACGCACGTGGATCATCAGGGTTGGGTTGGGGACCTGTGATAAACGCCGGCGCAATTCTGCACTCCGGGCGGGTCCCCGGACAGCGGATGGCACCTCGGCGACTCGCAATCCGCACTGGTACCGTCCGCTGGTCAGCGTAACGCTGTTCGGCAATTGAGCACGTAGCGCTGCACACTCTACGCAAGGAACGGAGATGAGTCATGGTCGGGGTACGCGAACTTGTCGCGGTCGGCAGGCCGATTCAAGAAGTCGACACGCCCGCGTTGTTCGTTGACCTTGATGCATTTGAGCGAAACGTCAGCCGGATGGCGACCACCATGGCCAAGGCCGGGGTAGGTTGGCGCCCTCACACGAAGGGCATAAAGGTGCCAGCGCTAGCCCACCGCTTGCTTGCTGCAGGTGCCTTTGGCGTGACGTGCGCCAAGGTGTCCGAAGCCGAAGTGATGGCAGACGCTGGTATTCGAGACATTCTAATCGCAAATCAGATTCTCGGATCGCTGAAGGTAAGACGCTTCGCTGAATTGTGCATGCGAGCGGACCCAATCGTCGCCGTCGATTCTGCCGAAGGCGTTGAGCAACTTCAGCGCGCCGCCGCCGACCTTGGTGTCCGACCCCGTGTCCTCGTCGAGGTCGACTCAGGGATGGGACGGTGTGGCACGGCGCCTGGACCGGCGACGGTTGAGATGGCACGCCGGGTGGCGGATGCGAACAACCTCCGCTTTGCTGGAGTGATGGCATGGGAAGGTCATGCGGCCGGGATTGCGGACAACGGTGAAAAGCGTGCGGCCGTGGTTGAGGCGATTTCGAAACTCGTCGCATCCGCGAATGCTTGCCGGGAGGCCGGCGTCGCGGTCGAGATCGTCTCGTGCAGCGGCACCGGCACATACATGATTGCGGCAGACCAACCCGGAATTACAGAGGTCCAGGCAGGCGGCGGCGTTTGGGGCGACGTCCATTACCGAGATCACTTTGGCGTTGACCATGAGTGCGCGCTGCGCGTCATGACGACGGTGGTCAGCCGGCCATCAGAGACGTATATCGTCACCGACGGTGGCTTCAAGACACTCGGTTCAATAAACGCGATGGCGGAGCCGGTTGGTATTCCACCTGCACATGTTGAACGGTTCTCGCTTTCGGCAGAACATGGCAACCTGAGGCTGAATACGCCCGAGGTTTCGCTTCGACCGGGCGGACGGCTTGAGTGGATCGTGGGGTACTCGGATGCCACAGTGTTTATGCACGACGAATTGATCGGGGTCCGGAACGGGGTCGTTGAGTCGGTTTGGACGATTGAGGGTCGTGGCAAGTTGAAGTAGCGAAGGGCGCGCCGCATCGTGTCCGGCGACCGCAGAAGCGCGCTACGGTGAGCGGCGCCCACCCGGCATCTGTTGGCTTCGCACGCCCCTCGGCGCGTACCAGCCGGTCTTGACCAACCGGAATATGTGGTAGTGGGTGGTTAGTTCTGCATGACTCACTGGCTCAGTCCCTGAACCTCGGCGACACCTTCAGGATGTGCCGCGCGTGCTGATCAGCCTTGGCGAGCCCGGTGTAGCCACGCACGGACCGAGGTGGCAGACACCGGTCCACCGTGTCCGAGGTACCACGTGTGTGCTTGGGTGGCGAGCAATAAGGCAAGACTTGCGTGGTTCCATGCTTTATTTGAATGTATAAAATGGTCAACTGGTCTGGTGCGGTTGATGCGTCCGAGTGCATACCCGCCGATGACCATGTCCCCCGCGAAGGCGTCGCCCGTTTCGAGGACGACGGCAATCGACCCTGAAGTGTGGCCAGGTACTGGCATGATCCTCCCGTGCGCCCCGAACGCGCTAAGCGAGAGTTCTTCGCTCACCGAAACCACACGGGCTTCGGGCGGCAACGGTGGATATGACTGAACCAGTCCGAAACGGCCGAGTAGACGTCGGAGACTGGTCACTGGTGCCGATTCCGATTCGCCCCCGGCACGAATTACGCCAAGGTCAGACGCCCCCGCAATCACTGGCGCCCCTGAGCGCGTCGCGATACCTGCAATTGCTCCGGCGTGATCCGCGTGCGCATGGGTCAGAATGATTGCGCCAAGGTCACGGGGAGAGAGGCCGTGACGGTCGAGGGCGCGGAGGACCCGCGGTTGGTCCCGCTCAAGGCCGACATCAACGAGAAGCGGACGCGGGCTATGAATCAGGTACGCCTGCGAAGCCGTCAGTGAGAGGGTCTCAACGCGCACGCTCGATTGCCTTGTGTTGACCAACTTGTCGCGGTTCATGGTCGGCGCTTACGACCATAGCGAAACCCATCGCTGATGTTTCGCGCATGCAGAATGGTGCTCGCAACGTCACGGTGCGCGCACACTTCCACCGTTGCCCGGCGTCAGAGTAGTCGAACTTCGGTTCGAGATGTCCAGGATTCATCCGCGTTGGCGAGGCGCCAAGATGGGCGAGATGCGGTCACTACGCCGTACGACGATTGCCCATCGGTGCCTGCAACTTCAGGACGAGGACGACAGTCAACCGTCACCACTGGTTGCGAGTATCGAGCAGCGCGAGCGATCGCGCGACGCTTGACCTCAGTCGGCATCGCACTGACCAGCGCGACCGTTGCATCCGGCGGCCAGTTCACCCCCGTTGCGAACGCCGCGTCTTGCAGCGGTCGGCTCGGCCACGGTCGAAGCCGTGCAAGGGCGTCAAGGATGCGAGCGAGCTGCTTCGGGTTATTTGCGCACGGCACCCAGAGATCAGCTGCGCTGCCGGCCGTGCGTCCGTTCGCGGAGATGCCCACGGCTGTCCCGCTCTGCAACGCCCACGCGGCGAACGACGCCGCAACCATCGCCAATGTTTCATGAACGTCGGTGTCGCCAGCCGACCACCACCGATCTTCCGGAGCCGTCTCGACGTCAATAACGATCCAGACGCGACGACCCGCGGTTGGGTCATCTCGACGTACTTGAAGCACGCCAGTTCGGGCCGATGCGCCCCAGTGGACCCGGCGCACGCTGTCGCCAGAGACAAACGGTCGAACGCCGGCGAGACGTGTTGGGTCGGTTAGCAGCGCACGAGGGCGCACATGATCGCCAAGGAGTTGACGGGCGGCCGCGGGCGGCGCGATCACCGGGACGATACGCGGATACACCACGAAGGCACTTCTCAAGTTGAGTTCGGCGTCTCGCGAGGTGAGTCCGAATGCGTCACGCCATCGCATCGCGACGGGACCAAAGGTGTAGGCGCCCCGCCGTCGACACGGTAGACGATAGTGGCGTCGCACGCGCTCAAATGGCGCCAAGGTGAGGCGTTGAGCGATTCCCTCCCGGTCCGTCTGTTGGGCAACGTCATCGGGCGGCGCGCCGCGTCCTTCGTTTGTGTCGATGCCGAGGTTGCGTCCCGACGGCTCGTCTGGCGATGCCTCCACCACAAACCGCCGCGTACGTGCTCGAACTCGATCCGGAACGAGGGCGGACGGCCAGTCGTCCACCACGTCGACCCATGGCATCGGTAACACCTTTCGGTTCGTCACCTCGATGACACATTCGACCGTGTCGCCGCACGTTGCCGACTCGGCGCCGAGAATTCGCCGGTACTCGAGCCCAACGCCACCCCAACGCCACCATAGCTCGACGAGGCCGATGACGATGAGCGCGATGACACCGAAAAGCACCCAGTATGTGTTGCCGGAAGCGATCCCGACGACGGCGACGAACGCCGACGCCGCGCCAAGGGTGCCCCGCGACTGCCGGGTCACACGCGGTTCTCTTCCACAGGCACTGCAGTTGCGGCCACAATCGAGCCGATAACTGCCTCCGCCGAGGTGCGATGCAAACGCGCGGCGTCGTCAAGCACCAAGCGATGTGCGAGTACCGGCGTGGCTAACGCCTGAATATCGTCTGGAAGGACCCAGTCCCGCCCGTGGATCGCGGCCCTGGCTCGCGCGGCGCGTACCAAGCCGACGGCGGCCCGAGGACTTGCGCCGAACGACACGCCTGGTGCGCGGCGCGTCGCCCGGACGAGTTCGATGGCGTAGCCTGCGACGATGTCCGACACATGGACTAGTGCTGCGGCGTGCTGCATCGCGAGCACGAGATCGGATGAGACTTGAGGCACGATTGGCGCGGGCCGGTACGCCTCGCCAGCGAAACGGCGGACTACCTCGCGTTCGTCGTCCTCGGCTGGGTAACCCATCGGGGCGCGCACCAGAAACCGATCGAGTTGTGCCTCAGGCAGAGGGAAGGTGCCTTCGAGCTCAATTGGGTTCTGCGTCGCGAGGACAAGGAATGGCGCGGGTAGCGGTCGTGTGACTCCGTCAGCACTCACATGTGCCTCGGCCATCGCCTCGAGGAACGCAGCCTGCGTTCGGGGCGTCGAACGGTTGACCTCGTCAACCAGAACGATCTGACCAAAAATCGGCCCGGGCCGAAACGTAAACGTTCCTCTCGATGGGTCATAGGTGCTTGTGCCGGTGACGTCCGAGGGCAGCAAATCCGGCGTGCCTTGGATGCGTGTAAATACGCACCCGAGCGCGGCGGCGAGTGCCTTCATGAGCGTGGTCTTACCGGTCCCCGGGACGTCTTCGACAAGAACGTGCCCCGAAGCAAGCAGCGCGACCATCGCCAGTTCGACGGTCTCACCCGCGCCGACTACCACATCAGCGACCGCTGCCCGCACGGCCTGAACATACGACTCGACCTCCGCAACAGAAAGGCGTGGCGTCGTCACGTTTATGTCCTACAACTTTCAGAAAGGCGGATGTTCGAGATCGACCGCGCTCGCACCGGTGGCACCGCGGGTGCACGCCGTCCATCCGCGCCAGCGCCGTCGTCTTACCCCCTCACGGGACGATCGGAGTGTTCTGGGACAGGCATGGCCCCGGCCCAGGTCCAAACTGGCACGTCCGCGCCAACCTCACAGCGATCACGTTCTCACGGCAAGTGGTCCGCACACGACGAAGCGTGGCGCCGGCTCTAGAGAGGCAAGCCGCAAACGTTGTGGACCAGACATGGCACTCAGGCGAACTAGCCGACGAACGATTCCACCCGACTTCGATCCCACGCACCATCGGCGATCACGATTCGATGATGGAATTTGATCGCTTCGCCGTCGCGCAAAATGTAGGGGGTAAAGAAGGCCGGTGCAAACGCGACAAGTGGTGTGTCAGCCGTTCGAACAAACCACTCCGTCGGATATCGAAAACTATCGTGCTCGTTGATGAAAACAAGGGTGGACACCGCATCCGAGCCGTCGTGCTTGCCGGTGAACGACAACCATCGCGCTTGGTAGCCCATCATTTCGTTGCCAGCCCGACCGTCAGGACCCATGACGGTTGCGCCTGGATCGGCGAAGTCGCGCGGCCCTCGCCAAAAGAGGCCTCCATACCCTGCCATCGGACGTCCGTGCGTGGTAGGCGACCCAATCTCCAGTTCGGTGCCTCGAATATTCGTAAGTGTCGTCGTAAATCGAAGCGACCACCAGCTTTCTTCTAGATTTACCTCGTCAATCTCCCATTTGCGACGTTCAGTGATCCACCGTTCGCCCGTGCTTGCGACCCATTCGACGTCGTGATCCAACCGAACGCGTGCGCCATTGGTGTCGGCATCAATTTCATGCCATCTCACGTGATTCATGCGCCCCACTTCAGGTAGCGCGACGTAACCTTTGCCGTGCACGTAGGTGTTGCCGCCCCAAAAGTTCTGGCCCGAAAGGTGGGCGATGGTCATCTGGATGCCCTTGTGCCACCGATGGTCGTGGGGTCGAAAAGTGGTCACAACGTGGCCGGCAAGGGTGCGGACTGGATGAAGGTACGGTTTTGGCCCCTCAAAATCTGACCCACCCGGTGTGTACACATATTCAAATAACGTAGTGTACCGTTCGGTTTCCGGCGCAACCCATGTAACGACGACACGATGGTTGTGAAAGTGGGTGAGTCTGAGGTGTGGGTCAGTCCGAGGCATCGTGAACTCCGTGGCGCAGCTAAGTCACCCGTTTGGTCGTTCGCGTGGCACTACAACCGCACGCCCAGAAAAGTTCGGGTTAGGTGGTCGTGGATAGTCCCTGCGTGACGACCGAGGTGAACCATCAGAGATGCGACAGGCCGCCAGTGTACGTCGTGTGCGCCGATTAGGGAACTCGCGGGACGGCGCGCGCACGAGCGTGTTCGCTCGAGATCGACTCCCCGTCGAAGGCATGGTAGGCGGTGCGACGAGACCGTGTGCAAAGGAACACCGTGCATCGGCGCACGGTGGCGGCGTTTGGTCAAGCCCACGGGAAGCGAATGGTCGGTGCTGTCGTGTAACGATCAAGGCCAAGTTCCATCCGTATTGACGCGCCTGGTTCGAGCTGAATCCGAACGTGCGGGGCGTTGATCGTTTGGGCGTCGAAGTCCTGTGGCGATGACCGCGTGCCGACTGAAGCGCGCAGGCAAGTCCACGTGTGTTCGGCGAACGCCCCCGCCTGAACGATCACCTCGCGCGTCAGGCGAGTCCCGACGTTCACGAGTTCGAGTGTGACACCCGTTTCATAGACTCGATGGACAAGCGCCGCGACGTCTGGTGGCAGCCCTGGGCGTCTTGCGCGTGCGTCAAAGTGTCGGACTGGGACGTGCAGCAGACCTCCGTTGTACACAGGTGAGGGGCCTCCCATCGTCAACTGGATCAGGGCCTCGGTCGTGACGGGATTGTGTTGCTGCCAATGGTGGATATTTACCCCGCGCAAATCAGTGGTGTCAGAACGGATCATGTCGATCCGTTCATGGACCACGTCTAACGTTGCCGAGACGATTTCATCCGGATAAGAAGGGTTGTCTCCTGCGAGAAAACGGAGCCACGGCGCTTCGTGACCTGCATCTTCCTTCGACCGGAATGCAATCACCGTGCGCCAGTCGTACGCTTCAAGGTTTCGAAGCCGCTCGATGCGTCGGAGGTCGGCAGGCGTTCCCGAGGCCGCCCAAAGTGCTGCGGGATACATCGGCGCCATCGGTTGCCAATCGAACCAGCCACCGTCGTCGTGTCGATGCGGGATCACGAAACTCTTCGAGGCGTCTCGCGATGAAAGACCAACCCGTTGGGCGACCCAATGTTCGGGGAGCGTCATAAGTGACTCGTCGTAGTCACGAACCGCACCGAGTTCGAATGCGCGGTCTATCACGAGGCGCCCGATATCGAGCCAACGTGTGTCCCTCGTGACGAGGGTCGCCGACGCACCCGCGACAATTGCGGCCATTGCGATTGAATAGAAGCCGTGAGGCCACGTCCAACCGTAGAGCCCCCCGTACCACCGACCGCCGAGATACTCGCCAACGTTGCCAGTAAGACCGACGTTATCCGGAATTTGGCCGCCGTTCGCATGCACTCGATCTAGCCAAGCGCTGACGTACTGCACAATCCAATCGCGAAAGCGATCATTGCCGGTTAACGCGTAGGCATTGGCAGCAAGCGCCGTTGCCGCAAGATTGCCAACTACGTCGCCTTGGCCCATCCGTGCCTGCATCGCGTCGCCCATGCGTCGGGCGTTCTCCGTAACCTGCAAGTCGTCGTAACGTCTCACCCCGTCAACGTCGGCGTACGGAAGCCCATACCGACGCATCGCTTCACTCCACCCATACGTCGGGTTGGTTTCGTCCGAGAATCCCCACCGAGGCCCGCCGCTGCCGTTGTGGGCGGCGCGGATGATGCGCTTGTTCGAGTCGTAGTTCGCGGGCTCGCCGTCTTCGCCTAGATACAGAGAGGCAAACCGCACCGCACGGGCCCGATGTGCAGGTCGGGTCGGGTCCGCCATACACAGAAAGTAGAAGAACAGGTTGCTTTCGCCTTGGTGGAACCAGTCGTACCCACGTTCGTACTCGTGGAGGACTTGGCTGACCGGTTTGAGGACGCTAACTTGGCGAGTGATCCCTTCCCACTGCCGAACAGCCGCTGGCAGCAGCCGGTCCGTACCTCCTAACAGGTACAGAAGCGGCCAGTTGTACGCACTCTCATAAAAGTCGTCAGCGCCGTCGCGTCCGCGGAGTGTGTCTCCCCAAATGAGTGCCGCGTCAGGCGTCAGAAACCTCGCCTCGAATAGTTCGACGGAAGAGTCAAGGGTGTGAAACAGGCGTCGTTGCGCGTTCGCCCACGGTGGCACGGGTGAACCGTCATGTCGCACTCTGACGATTGGTATCGAGTTGAGGCTAGTCATGCGACGGAGGATAAGGGGTTGACAGGGAACACGTCCTAACGTCGGAGGTAGCTGATGAAGTTGACGAGGAGTGTAAGGACGAGGCTTACCACAAGCATTGATCCGAGGGGTGCGTAAACCGATACGTTTTCGGTCTGGAACGACACGTCGCCCGGCAGGCGTCCGAAGAACGGGATACGTGACCCGAACCAGATCACAAGGCCGACGCACATGAGGGCGAACCCGAGGAGAACAATGTACCGGCCAAAGTCTTGAGCGCCCATGGTTCAATCCTAGTCAGTGCGCTTTACCGCTTCCGAGTGATTGCAATTCGACCGACGGTTCTGAGCTTTTCAAATTGGCCTTCGGCGTGCGTCGTGCGCGAAGTGGGATGCGCCTCCTCGCTACGGAAACGTGATGGCCTGTTCTGATAGCGACGGCGATTGACCGAATACCAACCGATACCATTTTGTCGGCTTGGCGTGGGTCCAGCCAACGCAATAATTGCAAAGACCGCGCGGGGCACGGAGAACGATCGATGGACTCGAGGACGGGTTGGTGGCGCCGTTGCGTGGCCGCCCGTTGCTTCCGCGCCCGTAAGACTGGTCCAGCTCACGCCGGCAACCACCTTCCTGATGCCCCCCGCGACGACTGCATCTTTTCTGGCGAGTGCGCTTCTCGAAGTCGCACGGCGTAACGTCGGCGGCGACTAGTCGCCGTGAATGCACGTCGTCGGTTCGCCAAGCAGTCCTTGGCGCCTCCACGGGGGTCACCTCATGCTCGAAACTGTTGGATCGCCCAGCCTATGGGCTGGATTTATCGTCTTCGTGATCGTCATGCTCGCGGCCGACCTCGGTCTTTTTCGGCGCGAGGCTAAGGTTGTTGGGCCAAGACAGGCGCTCGTGTGGTGCCTGATCCTCGCAGGGTTCGCTGGTGGCTTCGGGCTGCTCGTGAACGAATGGTTCGGGCCGGATCGTGCGCTTGAGTTTGCAACTGGCTACGTTATCGAATTGGCTTTAGCCGTCGATAATATGTTTGTTTTCGTAGTAATTTTCTCAGCGTTCGCAATCCCGGCGAGCCGTCAACACCGGGTGCTTCTTTGGGGCGTGATTGGTGCCCTCATCCTGCGCGCGGTCTTCATCATTGCAGGTGGGGCTCTCCTGCAGGCGTTCCACTGGACGATTTACGTGTTTGGAGTCATCCTCGCCGTAACTGGCGTTCGGCTTCTCACCCAGAAGGATGGTGCAGTCAATCCTGAGGCGAACCCTGCAGTGCGATTAATCGGGCGCATCATGCCCGTTACCACCGAGTTCGCGGGAGACGCGTTTACGGTAATTCGGGGCGGAAAGCGCTACGCGACCCCAATGCTCCTCGCGCTGGTTGCGGTCGAAGTTACAGATGTCATCTTTGCCGTCGATTCAATTCCCGCAATCTTCGCGATCACAACTGACCCATTTATCGTTTTCACATCGAACATTTTTGCAATCCTCGGATTACGATCGCTGTACTTCTTGCTCGCCGACGTCGTCGCGCGCTTCACCTACCTTAAGGTCGGGCTATCGCTCGTACTGATTTTCGTCGGCGCGAAGATGCTTCTTATCGACGTGTACAAAGTGCCGATCGTTGCGTCGCTTGGAGTCATCGTGGCAATACTGGCCGGGGCAGTTTTTGCATCGTGGGCGTGGCCACCAACGCTTTCACACTTGCCCCGGGTCGATGACGACCCAGCCGGATTAACGGGTAATGGGGTGACCGAGGGGATTTGAACCCCCAACCGCTGGAGCCACAATCCAGTGCTCTGCCATTGAGCTACGGCCACCGCGAGCAGCCTGCGTCGTCGTTATTCGACACACCACTGCATTTCCATTCTAGCGCCCAGAGCGAACCGGCGGCCAACGCGCGACCTTCGCGCCGGATGTCGCCGGATCTCGTTTGATCGAGTGGGATTGGTTGTATCGACGGCAACGGTGCTCCCCCTGGAGGCGCGCGTGAGGGTACTGGTGACCGGCGGCGCCGGGTATATCGGCAGCGTCGTCGTTGCGCAGTTGGTCGACGGGGGACATGAAGTCACGGTCATCGACAACCTCTCGAAGGGGCACGTCGAAGCGGTGGCGCGAGGTGCCAAACTGGCGTCTATCGACCTCGGTGACCGCGAGGCAGTTGCACGAGTCATTGATGACGCCTCGCCGCAAGCCACGATCCACTTCGCTGCGCAGAGCCTTGTTGGCGAATCGATGGCGTCGCCGTTGCGGTATTACCGAGGAAATGTTGCGACCACGTTGAACTTGCTCGATGCCCTTGCGAATTCCCAGTGCCGCGCGTTGGTTATCTCGTCGACCGCCGCCGTGTACGGCGCGCCAACGGGCGACCCCCTTGCACCGATTGATGAGCGCCACCAGTTGCTGCCGACGAATGTGTATGGCGACACCAAACTCGCTTGCGAACGCATGGTCGGTTGGGTATCCCGAAGTACCGGTCTGCGCACGCTTGCGTTGCGCTACTTCAATGCCGCAGGGGCGACTTCAGATCTCGGTGAGGACCACGATCCCGAAACGCATCTGATTCCCAAGGTCTTGAAGGTCGCGCTTGGTCGCGCAAAGGCAATCGCGCAGTTTGGCGACGACTACCCAACCAAGGATGGCACAGCAATCCGCGACTATGTACATGTCGCGGACCTCGCCGCGGCGCATATCGCCGCGGTCACGGCACTCGATCATGGCGAGATTGGCCACGATGTGCTGAACTTAGGGACTGGCCGTGGCCATTCGGTGGCCGAGGTGATCGCTTCAGTACAAAGAACTACGGGTCGCGACGTCGCTGTGGTTCGTGAAGCTCGGCGGGAAGGCGACCCGCCTGCTCTTGTTGCGAGCGGTGAACTTGCACGGTCCGTCCTCGGATGGAAGCCGACGCATACGTCGATTGACGACATCACCCGTTCCGCGTGGCAATGGGCGCAGCGCTTTCCGGATGGCTATCAGGGCGGAGCGCATTGACGTCGCAGCCCAAGCGACCGTTCGTGCGGTGCCCGAATCGCGCATTCGGCCTAATTGCTTGATGCGCCGCGTTGCCATCTCATCGAAACCGATTCAAAAGGTTGGCAAAGTTTTATAGAATGTATAAAATACGACGTGAATTGTTCGATTCGGGCATGTTTCCATACATAATATATCAGTGGGTAGTGTCCGATGATCAAAAGATTTCGACATGATACCGCTTTCAGACGACAATCCGACTCGCCGACTGCCAATTGTCACCGTTGCGCTGATTGTCGCTTGCGGTCTTGCGTACGGCTACCAGTTTCTCCAAGTGCTCTCAACTGGGCGATCAATCACCGCATCGTGCGGTTTTATCCCGTACGAATTCTTGACCGGTATCGATCTTCGACCAGTCTCGTGCGTTTCACCTGTGCAACTGACGATATTTACCTCGATGTTTCTCCACGGAGGTTTTCTTCACCTTGGTGGAAACATGTTGTACTTATGGATTTTTGGAAATAATATTGAAGACGTCCTTGGATCAGGGCGATACTTCCTGCTGTACTTCGCATGCGGTGTTAGCGCGGCGGTTGGCCAGGCGCTCGTGACGCTCGTGATTTGGCCCGAAGACATCGGTATCCCAATGATTGGGGCGAGCGGCGCGGTCGCAGGAGTACTCGGCGCGTACCTCGTCCGCTTCCCAAGTGCTCGCGTGCGAACACTCGTAACTCTCGGGTTCTTCTGGTCGACGGTTCGGCTCCCTGCGTGGTTCGTGTTGGGTGCATGGTTCGTCTTGCAGTTTGGGCAAGGCGTTCTCGGGCTGACATCCGACGAGGCAGGAGGCGTTGCTACTTGGGCGCACGTCGTCGGCTTTGCCGCTGGACTGGTCTTGGTGCGGGTGGTGGCACCGAGGTCGCGCAGGACTGTTTGGTGACGCTCCGGGCTACGTCAGGCGTCGCCGCGACTCCCAGCGTTCGATGGCAAGGTCGACAAGCCGAGTGACAAGGTCACGATATGCGAGACCCGAGGCTTCCCACAGTTTCGGATACATGCTGATCGACGTGAAGCCCGGCATGGTGTTGACTTCGTTGACGAACCACCGACTGCTGCCACGTTCCAGAAAGAAGTCGACGCGCGCGAGGCCCGCACACTCAAGCGCTTCAAAGGCTCGGATGGCCAGGGCCCGCACTTCATCATTCTGTTCCGTGGTGAGGATGGCCGGAACGTGCAGTTCTGACTTGCCGTCGAGGTATTTCGCGGCATAGTCGTAAAACTCATTGCTTGGCACAATTTCACCAGGCACGCTTGCTTCCGGATGATGATTTCCGAGAACGCTGACCTCAATTTCCCTCGCATCGATTGCTGGTTCGATTAGCGCGCGTTCTCCGTATCGAAACGCTTCCGTGAGTGCGGACGCCATCATTGCCTCGGATTTCACCTTGGTTACACCGACGCTTGACCCGAGAGCGGACGGCTTGACGAAGCACGGGAAGCCAAACGTACTGGCGACGGCAAGGGTGGCCGCCGGTTCGTTTCGCCACGAATACCGATTGGCGGCCACCCAGTCGGTGACAGGTAGGCCGTGGAATCGGAGCATCTGCTTGGCACGAACCTTCTCCATACCAAGCGCGGACCCTAGCACTCCCGACCCAACGTACGGGACGTCGGCGAGTTCGAGTAGGCCCTGTATGGTGCCATCTTCACCCATTGGACCATGTAAAACCGGGAAGACCACATCTACGGATCGCAATATGACATTCGGCGATGAATCGAGGCTCACGAGTGCGCCGGAGTGGGATTGAGTCACATGACTCGTTGGGAGCAAGCCGACGGCGGCGGGCGGGGGCAACCATGAGCCATCGCGCGTGATGGCGATCGGCACGATTTCAAAGCGTTCGGGATCGAGTGCGCCCACAACACTCGCCGCCGACATGAGGCTGACGTCGTGTTCTGCGCTCTTACCCCCGAAAATTACCCCGACGCGCAGGCGTGTGTTCCTTGGCGAGTCGGTCGGGGGATAGTTCAATGATGTACCCATCGCGGTTATTCGTGCCTCGACTTCGGGCGCGATCGCGATGCACCCGCTCGGTCATGAACGATTGGCTAGTCGGGTACGGTGGCACGGCCTAGTCTGGTCGTGACTACCCATCGGTGAATAGTTTGACGTAACTCACGTATCGACGAGGGTTGACCATTTCCGACTCGGCAGCTGCACGTACCGCACATCCATCATCACTAATGTGCGCACAATTTCCATAGCGACACAAGGGCAGAAACGGTGCAAATTCTGGGAACAGTTGGTCAATGTCCGAATCCGAGACGTCCCAGAGGGCGAGTTGCCGTAGACCGGGCGTGTCTGCAAGGAAGCCGCCACCTGCCAACGGGAAAACTTGCGCGAAGCGGGTGGTGTGGGTCCCTTTTCCTGTCGACCGGCTTATCGCACCGACCCGGGCGCCAAGCCCAGGCTCAATTGCATTGAGCAGGCTGCTTTTTCCAACGCCTGATGTGCCAGCAAATGCCGATAGCCGACCGACGGTGGCTGATCGCAATTCATCGATGCCTTCGCCGGTGGTAGTACTCGTGAGGTGGACGGGGTACCCGGCGCGTGCAAACCAAGTCGACTCTGCGACCATGTCTGCGTCGATTCCCAAGTCCACCTTGTTCAGACATATGCGTGCGTCAAAGCCGGTTGCGGCGCACGACGCGAGGACACGATCGACGAAACCCCACCGCGGGCCTGGCTCACCGGCAGACGTAACGACGATGATTTGGTCGAGGTTCGCGACGAGGGTCTGACCGACCGGCGCCTTGCCATCTGTGACTGCTTGTCGCGTTAGGGCACGCGTTCGAGGGAGAATCTCGTCGATGATGCCCTCGGGCATCACCGCGCCCGATACTGGCGAGGCCCGAAACCGTACGCGATCACCGGCGACGATTGGTTCGACAACGTTGCGGCGTCGAACTTGGTCGACACGCTTGGCCCGGGCACCCGACTCCGAGAAGACGAGGTCCTTGCGCATGCGATCCCGAACGCGGCATCGGTATGCCGTGGCCGGAGCAACCGCATGGTCATCCGGCGCGACATCGTAGTAGCCCGACGTCGCGCGGAGCACCGTTCCAGTCGTCGCGACCCCGAGGATGGCATCGAGTTCGCGAAGGTGCGCGGGAACGTGTTCACGCAGGGCGAGGCCCCGCGCGAAGCCTGGTTCGGCACCCCGGTCGCCGGAGTTCGGGGCAACACGCCGTGAGCGGGGATGTACCACGCATCGAGCATATCAACGCAGACGCCTGAAGCTACGGCAGGCCTCACCACCGCACGGCTTTGTGCAAGTTGCCGGACGGCATCGCACGGCGGAGGGCAGTATGCGCGATTCGCACGGGCGACGAACAGCGAGTGCCTCGCTCACCCGCGCACGACTTGAGTTAGCGCGCGGGTCGGTATGTCCCTGCAATCGCCCCGGCCTTGGTCAGTGCGGCGATCCACTGGTGCCCATCGAGCAATTTCGTCGTCTTCGCACTGCGAATTGCTCCGCCGGCAGATAGAGCGAGCGAAAATGCAGCGGCCGACTCGTCGTCCTCTGCTTCCACGACAACCGTGACGTCGTAGTCACCCATTGAATACCCGCCTGCGACCATTTTTAGGCCGTGCCCAGAAATCATGGTTCCGACGAGGGCCAACCGATCTTGCGGGTGCTTGATTTGCGCGGCGATTGACTCTGGGGTGTACGCAAGTTGGTACAGATACAGGGCCATTGCCAACTGCTCCTTGCTTCTTCGATCTGACGGCATTTCCGTCACTCGCTACAGGCGTCCACTACTCAACGCATCCGAATGGCAATCTTCGCAATGGTGAGTTTGATTACTCTATAGCAAACTGGCCATTTCTGCAAACCCGACATACTGGGTCCGTCGATCAGTCTGCCCAAAGGTCCGTACTTAAATACTTGAGTCCGGTGTCGCATGCGACCGTCGCGATGATTGTTCCCGGCTGACAGGTGGCGGCGATTTGAAGTGCAGCATGCACGTTTGCACCAGCACTAAACCCAGCGAAAATTCCTTCTCTCGTCGCTAACCTACGCGCAGTCGTAATGGCATCGTCATCAGAGACTGACAAGAACCCATCAACAAGATCCGGCTGCCACAGCGGCGGCACCATCACGTAGCCGGTCCCTTGGATCTTGTGCCCGGGGTTGGTGA
>CAYFLJ010000015.1:0-22619 GCA_964343985.1 uncultured Thermoflexus sp. | reverse complement strand
GTCGGCGACGACGAACTGACCGCCATGGACGACACCGCCATCCGCAGCGCTCGCATGCGCCTGATCGGCATGGTGCCGCAGGCCGCCATGAGCGCGCTGAACCCAGTCATCAGAATCCGGGCACAGATCGCCGACGTCCTACAGGTTCACGAACCGTCGATGTCTGACGCCGACGTTCGTGCACGGATTTCGGAGGTCCTTGAGGCGGTCGAACTTCGACCAGAGGTGGCAAACCTCTACCCACACGAACTCTCCGGTGGGATGAAGCAGCGAGTCTGCATCGCCATCGCCGTCGCCTTGCGCCCCAAGGTCATCATTGCCGACGAACCGACGTCCGCGCTCGACGTTATCGTGCAACGGCAAGTGATGGACACGATTGGTCGCCTCCAACGCGAGATGAACATCGCCGTCATCCTGATCGGGCACGACATGGGACTCATGGCCCAATTTGTGGACCGGCTTTCGGTGATGTATGCGGGCAAACTTGCAGAGATTGGTCCGACTGGCGATCTGTTCGCGAGTCCGACCCACCCGTACACGCACATGCTAATCAGTAGCCTGCCCACGCTTGGCAAGAAAGGCGTCTTCCGCGGGATTCCCGGAATTACGCCGTCACTCCTCGCGCTGCCATCAGGCTGTTACTTCCGCACCCGATGCCCGTACGCAATGCCAATCTGCTCAGAGGTCGCGCCGCCTCAGGTCTCTCACGGACAAGACCACCATTCGTCGTGTCACCTCTCGAACGTTGAAGGTGGTCTGACCAGTCGGATCGCTGCGGAGGCGACGTCCAGTCCAGAGAGTCGGATGGGAGGCTTCGCATGAGCGCGCTGCTCGAACTGCGGAACGTGAGCAAGATCTACAAGAGCGGGTTCTTCACGCCAAAGGTGACGAATGCTCTGGATGACTTCAGCCTCGTCATCGACCAAGATAAGCCGACCATCACCGCCGTCGTGGGGGAGTCCGGCTCGGGCAAGTCAACCCTTGGTTCACTGTTGATGGGCTTCATCGAACCGACACTTGGTGACGTGTTCTACATGGGTAAGAACATGAAGAATTTGTCGGGACCAGAGCGCTGGCAATTCCGTCAAGACGTCCAAGCAATATTCCAAGATCCGTTCGCGGCATACAACCCGTTTTATACCGTCGATCATGTGTTGACGGTGCCAATTCGCAAGTTCGGTCTCGCGTCAAACCGCGAAGAGGCCCGAGAGAAAATGGGTGATGCACTCCGAAAGGTTGGCCTCCGCCCGGAAGAAATATTGGGTCGCTATCCGCACCAATTAAGCGGTGGCCAGCGTCAACGCATCATTGTTGCGCGAGCAATGCTTCTGAAGCCGAAACTCATCGTTGCGGACGAACCGGTGTCCATGGTCGACGCATCGCTCCGCGCTACAATTCTCGAATCGATCTACACACTTCACAAAGAACTTGGGGTATCGGTACTCTACATCACCCACGACTTGACGACGGCGTATCACGTCTCAAACGAAATCATCGTGCTGTACAAAGGCTCGGTGATGGAAGGTGGCGAAGTCGCAAGTGTAGTCAAATCGCCCCACCATCCGTACACGCGCCTGTTGATCGACTCAATCCCGTGGCCAGATGTGAGCCTCCAGTGGGGCAAAGAGCCAGTCATCAAGGACGACGGGTCTAGTCCAACCACCTCGCGCGGCTGCAAATTTGCCTCTCGCTGCCCGCACGTGCTGTCAAAGTGTCGAGAAGTTGGTCCCCCACTCTTCGCCGTCGGGACCCAGCAGGCGTCCGCGTGCTATCTCGGGGAGGCGTTCCCCGCCCTCCAACGATCGGAGTTGCATCGCGTGCTGACACCCGCCTGAATCGCACCGTTACCGACATCGCGCACGGCCTGCATCCGCCCCCGTGCGAGGCGGTCCTCGTGACGGGTGTCAAACTGAGGTCGGCGCGACATCGCTCGCCGCGTGAGAATCGGACGCTGCCGGATTTTCCTGTGGCAACTCCGCCACCCACGGAGGCTGGCGAAGTTGACTTCCTTAAAGTGTCACGTGCATCATGCTCGTCGTGGCCTCGACGACTGAGCTTCGAATTGTGTCGTCCTTCGAAGTGCCGCACGGACCGGGGCCGGCCCACCACCGATGACGAGTTGTGGAAACGCGTTGGCGCTAGGTGGGTTGTGCGGATGCCTCTCCACTGACCGCTATCGGGCTTCGGGGTGAGATAACGACGTCGCTTCTGCAACTAGGCGTCGCAATTCGTCGACCCCTTTGGACCAGAACACCTCGTCATTGATGTCGACCCCAAGCGGTCTCAAGAGGTCGTCAGGGCGCCCACTGCCACCTGCCGCCAAGAGTGATTGAAACTTCGGGACGAAAGACCTTCCCTCATCTTTATACATGCGATACAAAGCCATCACGAGCAATTGGCCAAAGACATACGCGTAGCAGTAGAACGGCGTATGAATGAAGTGTGGGATATAGGACCATCCCCAACGGTATTCCTCGGTCAGGCTTACCGCGTCGCCGTAGTACGCCCGGTTTGCCTCAATCCACACGTCACCAAGTCGGTCGGACGTCAACCGTCCCTCGGAACGCGCGGCAAACGCCATTTGCTCAAAGCGCGTCAACACGTTTTGCCGAAACACCGTGGCAAAGGCGTCCTCAATCTTGCCTGCCAGAAGCCCCAAGCGCGCGGA
Organism: uncultured Thermoflexus sp.; assembly: GCA_964343985.1. Lineage (GTDB taxonomy): Bacteria > Chloroflexota > UBA11872 > UBA12225 > UBA12225 > CAILQO01. The sequence goes on along the minus strand of CAYFLJ010000015.1, from coordinate 19,951 downwards.
CCGGTCTGTCTCGCTCGCAAGAAGTCGGTCGAAGACGACCATCTCTCCGAAGACACTCGCGGTCTCAGCGAGAGGGAGCGTTGAGTGATAGTTGAACGGTGTCTGCACACGACTAAGCATTGCGTGGAGCGCGTGACCCATCTCGTGCGCAACGGTCATTACGTCACGCGGCGTCCCCATGAAATTACACAGAATCCAAGGGTGCAACTTCGGTGACGGGTACGAACAGTACGCCCCACCGCGCTTCCCGACACGCGGATCGGCATCGACCCACTTCTTCGCGAAGACCTCACGTGCAATTGCGCCGTACTCTGGATCAATCGCCGCATAACTGTCCTCAACGAGAATGGTTGCCTCGCTCCACGGGACCGAGTGCTCTCGCTGATCGAGCGGAGCGTACTGGTCGTAAATCATGAAGTCTGACAAGCCAAGAAGACGGGCCTTCGTCCGGAACCAAGTCTGCGCAATTGGATACGCAGATTCGACAACACGCATCATGGATTCGATCGCAGACGACGGCAATTCATTGCCCAGATGACGACTCGCCATCGGGTCAAGGTGGCGGCGCAGCCGGTCCATCGTGCGCTTGTCTTGGATCAGGGTGTCGTAAGCGAAGGTCAATACTGGTCCCGCATTCGCGAGCGCGGCGTACAACCCATCATGTCCCGCACGTCGCACCCTGCGATCAGGGTGGTGTAGGAGCGCGAGGGCACGAGAAAGATTGAGGTGCTGCTCACCATCGTCCAGCGATACCCGCACTTCTAGCGCCGCCGTCGTTTCAGTGTGGAGGCGCGCCCACGCTGAACTGCCGGTTACGTCCTTCTCATTTGCTAGACGCTCCTCGACTTCAGAGAGACGATGGGAGCGAAAACTGCGCTGCGCTTCGAGGTAATGCCGATACGCTTGGAGCGTCGGATCGCCGATTAGGCGAGTCGCGGCCTCGTCCGCCACGGCCATCCACTCAAGATCAAAGAACACGACGGCGTTACGGGGCGAAGTCAGCCGTTCCTCCACACGTTGACTGAGCGCTCGCGCCACGTTGTCACGCGTGTCTTGGTCGTAATTCAGATGGGCGTACCCGCTGATTCGCCATTGGCGCTCTGAGAGATCCTCAAGCGCCTCAATACCAGCGCGAAGCCATTCCGGCGTCGGTCCACCCGCGACATCGATCGTCCCACGGTAACGCGCGGCAAACAGCTCAGCATCCCGGTCGATGGCATCAAGTTCGGCAGCGATGCGCGGATCGTCAGGACCGCTGAACAAGTCAGACAGGTCCCAGACCACACCGATGGGCGGCGTGGCGGTGGGTGGGGTCGACGATGCGCCTCGCGGATCTGACGTCCGACGGACGAACGACGTCCTGTGCGTTTGGACCTGATCCATCGGTACTTCCTAACTGAGGTTGATGGTGCACACGGCGCGGGTCGTCGCATCGCAATACCACAAGCAACCGTCTAGGTACGTCATGCCGTGCGGTTCCGGCCCCTCAGATGGGCCGTCTGATAGGCGGAGGACCCTTCGCGCCTCCCCCAACAAGGTGTACCCGGTAACGGTGCGCAACGACGTTTCGGCGACCCAAAGCAAATCGCCATCCCAAGCGATGCCGTGCGGACGGCTACCGGGTGCCGGGAACGAAAAGGTCACATTGCCGCTCACCGGGTCAAGTCGGTAGGTTGTCGCGGCCGGAGGTACTGTCACCCAAAGGTTGCCGTGGATCCATTCAAGCCCGTGCGCACCACTCTTCTCTGAGGCGCCTGGGGTAGGAAGGCGGCTGAGCTCCTGACCGTCGGTGGTGTATCGGAAAAGTTCAATTGGCGGAAATGTTGAGGCCACCCAGAGCGCCTGACCATCCCAAGTGATTCCGCTCGAGTGACTTGTCTGCGTGCCGAATCGCCTCCGCTCGGCACCCGTGATTGGGTCAAGCAGATACACGTTCAGGTCGTGCTGATCAATGACCCAGATCCCCGCTGCCGTCGCCTGCATGCCGTTGGGTTGAGGACCCGGCGTATACCACCGAAATCGTGCATGTACGACCTCGTCCACGATGCCCATCGTTTCCTCCCAGGTGTGATTCCCAAGACCGCTGGCGCGCGTGCGGTCTCCGTGCCACAGTTTCATCGCCGCGACGCATGCGGTCGTCGCGCTACGAACCAGTCCGACGACATGCAAGCGTGAAGGCAAGAACTTCGGCCACGGACGCTCGAAGCGTCGAGCATGCAAACCGGCGGCGAGACATGCTACCGCCCCGGTTGGGGCCGTAAGCGTCAGCGAAAAGTGTCACGAAGAGGAGGTCAACGCATGGCTGATGCACGCGTCGTCGATTGGCATGGCGAACGGGTTTATGTTCTGGAGGATGGCAGTGGTAGCCGGGCACATGTCATTCCCGCGATCGGCGCAAACTGCATAGCGTTTTCCGCAATGGTTCGGCGAGAACGGGTGCATCTGCTTTCGACACCAAGCTCGTCTGATGTACTCCGAAGTCGACCGACATTTTGGGGTTTCCCCATCTTGGCCCCATATCCGGGCCGCCACGTAACGCCGTTCCGTTGGGACGGGTCAGACCTCCATGTCGACACTGTTGAACGCCCAGGCGTGATGCTTCACGGTTTCGCGGCGCGAGTGCCATGGGAAGTACACGATGCAGGTGCGGACTTCATCACGTGCCAACTCGATTCGGAGACCGTGCCCTCACGGCCATCCGCGTGGCCGTTTGCGTTCCGGCTGATCGCAACTCATCGGGTGGCGAACGGTCAACTCACGCTGACACTTGCCGTAGAGAACCGTGCGCCGGTCGCAGTTCCTCACCTGCTCGGCCTCCACCCGTATTTTCCGCTCCGTTTCACTGGCGCATCTGGCGCCGATTTCGATGAACAACTGCCCACGGCCGCCGACCTCGTCGGCGTCGACGGTGCAGCGACACGCCAGACGTGCACTGCGTGGGCACACGGAGACGATTGGTGGGAAATGATCGCTGGGCTTGGCACCGGTATCGTCGAGTCGCTGGATAGCCCAGATGGCGCTCGCTACAACATCCGGGCAGGACGCTCAATCGCGTCACTTGAGGAATCACTTGCTTGGATTGGCACGCCTGGATCAAGCGCACCCAGTGCGACACCTCGCCTCCCTGTCTTGCTCTACGGTGACCGCGCCGCCCTCTCAGGCGCGACGGAAGGGCGCGACCCATGGGCGCCGGGTGGCCTGCTCACCGGAATAGACGACCATGCATCCAACGTTCGCGCAACGCTGACAACGAGTGCTGGCTTCGGCGCGAATGCGCTCTTTTGTCCGCCGGGATTCCCGTTCATTTCACTGGAACCGCGATCAGCTGTCTCGAACGCTCTCGGGCTAGCGACTTCGCATCCACACCTCAATACCGGGATCTTTCGGCTTGATTCCGGCCAAACGTGGCGCGCCTGGGCTTCTCTCAGAGCGGACCCCGGTCATTGGGAGTAAGCCAGTTGCCACAGACGCACGGCGTCGTCGCACTTGGTTCCAGCGGAATCGCACTGACGGCACGTGCAGGTGCGATATGCAGAACTCGTCAGTCAAGCAAGATTTAGGCAGATCCGCCCGTGTCTGTGCTGGTGGTTCCACGCAATCCTTGAGCTGGTGGCTCCGCAATCGTTCCTGAGTGCCATGGCCGATGGCGGCTCGCGCGCGGGTAGGATGCGCGGACGTAGGCGCTTCGAAAGGACAAACGTAATGAGCGACAAACATCATCACGTCGACGATGCCGAGATTGCACGGCGGTTCCGGCACGGTTCGGTTGCAACGGTTACCAACTGGCTCAATCAGCGTGGGTACCGTAACGCGTTTATCCCTGACCTTCACATTGTCAACCCCCGACTGCGGATGGCCGGACGTGCGAGGACGATTCGATTTGTCCCCGCACGGCCGGATCTTGCCGATTTGTGGCCGGACCGCGAGGAAAACCCGCATCGAAAAGCCGTTGAACAGATTGGCGCCGGTGAAGTGCTTGTGGCTGACGCTGGCGGAAACGGAGAAGGTGGCGTCTTCGGGGACATCATGACCGCGCGACTCCAAGCGCGTGGCGCCGCCGGCCTCGTAGTTCACGGCGCCGTACGTGATGTCTGGCAAATGCGCGACATCGATATCCCTGTATACACACTACATGTGCATGCATCAGCCATTCAGCGCGCAGTGATGGCGGTTGAAATGGACGGAATCATCACATGCAATGGTGTCGCGGTGCGCCCTGGCGACTGGGTCGTAGGCGACCCCGACGGGGTCGTTGTCGTCCCTGCGTCGCTCGCCGTCGAGGCGTCGCAGTATGGGGCCGACCACGAGGACCTTGAGACCTATCTACGCGAGCGAGTGCTCGCCGGCGCACCACTGGCCGAAGCCTATCCTCCGAACGAAGCCGTGCGCGCCGCGTATCAGGCTCGGTACCCCGGGCGGACCACCCACTAGCCAGAGACTGCTTATGTCACTCGCCTCGCAACCTGACCGATCGGTCACCGAATCGCTTGACGGCGTCGCGAGCGCGACCACGCCCGACCTGTACGCCCGCACGTACATGACTCTGCTCCGAACGAGTGGGGCAGTGAGGGTGCACGCATTCGAAGCCGCCCACATGAGCATGCGGTCAAGCCTCCATGCACTTGCGGCACACACGGAACCGGACACCGGGGCGTTCATCTACGCGATGCAGCGGCTCCCGCTCTGCATCGCCAGCGTCTCATCCGTCGTGATCGGTCAGGAAGGTGAACAGTTTCGTGCCGTTCTCGGCCCCGACGTCGAAGGATGGGAACGAGTCGAGGCGGCCGCCCGACGTCGCGCGTGGCGATGGGACGGTCACTCGACGCTCACCGTCCATGCCAGTTCTCCGTCCGATTTGGATGACGTTGTGCCATGCCTTGTCGCCTACCAAATTGAATGGAACAAGCTCCATGCAGCGCTCAACCGAATCGACGGTGAGGGCAGATTTGGCGCGGAAACCCTTGATGCGCTGCCGGAACGCCTCGGATTTACGCAACAAGACTGGGCGCGCTTGGCGCGGATTCACAGCACCACCAATGCAGAATCGTTTGCCTCGTGGTTGCAACTCGTTCAGCAGACACCGAAAGACATTCGCATTCAACTCCTCGGTGGGAACGACATTGCGTACACGCGGCTCGCCCGTCGGTGGTGGCGACCGATTGCAGCGAACCAACGCGGTCTGGCTATCGAGCAACGGCCAATTTACATCGTTTCGTCGAACCTTCACGCGATTGCAAACCTCGTTTCGGGCTACGTCAGACGTCGACGGGCAACCCTACTCGACTTCCTCAGCAACGGTGCCGAGAGCGCCAATGCACCCACGCCAATCCGAGGGAGCGCGGCCTCGCACCTAGCGAACGATGAGGTAGCAGCGCTCAGATCTCTCCAAACGGTCGCACACCGCGAAAACGTCCTGTACTACGCCGCGCGACTCTGGCATCAGGCCCACCGCGATCACGCCCTTCGGGTGATCCGTCAAGAAGAGGAGGCGGAACGTGGGATCACTCAGGTTGATGCATCGACGGGCTTTGACGTGGGCGCCCAACTGATCGAGTTGTCAAAAGTTCGGCCAAGCGACCTAGACTCACGCCTCGCTCGCCACGTCGACGTGTTGGCGTCGTCCGATGCCGTCATCATGAATGTCGACTATCCTCTCGGCCTAGCGTCGTATCACATACTCCGCGAGGTAATGGCGTCGTGCGCCGACGTTCGAGGGGTGTACGCCATCGGAAAGGCGGCGACCCTCAACGCGGCGGTTGGTGATGTCTTGTTGTCCGAGACCGTTTTCGACGAACACTCTGGAAACTGGTACGCGTTCCCGAATGCGTTTCGCGCACATGACGTGGGCCAGTACCTCACCGACGCTTCCGCACTCGATAACCAAACCGCGGTAACGGTTCGCGGCACGTTCCTTCAAAATCACGCATCACTTGGACGCTATTACGGAGAGCGGTTCACGGTGGTCGAAATGGAGGCCGGGCCAATCCTCTCGGCGGTGTACGAGGCGACGCGTCCAACCCGCCACCCTAGCGGTGAGCGCGTCTTCTTCAGAGAGTTGCCTTTCGACTTCGGCATCATCCACTATGCGTCAGATACCCCGTACACGCAGGCGCGGACGCTCGGCAGCCGCGGCCTCTCCGTCGAAGGCATCGATGCCACCTACGCGGCTGCGGTTGCAGTCCTTGATCGGATCATGGCCAGCGAGGGTGCGCGCCAGTCGAAAGGCGCCTAGTCGGACAGCCGAGGGTCAATCGGGAACATGCCGTTGTATGGAGAGCATGCTCCCATTTACGGAATTACGCACCTCGCATCAAGGTAGTGTGTGTCCGACATCACCATTCCACAAGGAATTGAAACAACACATATCGTGCGGCGAGCTGTCCTAGCACATGGCCAAGGCGATCCACTCGGCCTTTATTGTGGAGCCAGAAGCTGGAAAGGAGCGGAGTCAATGAACGAACGCAGCGGGAGCCAATCTGGGGCGAGCACCGGCGACGACACCGCTCTTCGCGACGCTGCAATCACTACAGCCGAAGATCTGAGGCGGTCGGCAGTCGCAAGCGATGCGCGCTATCTCAACGCCCAAACCAGTCTGCTGCGGTTCAATGAACGTGTTCTGGAGGAAGCGCGGGATACCACGCATCCGCTCCTTGAGCAGGTGAAGTTTCTCGCCATCTCTCATGCCAACCTCGATGAGTTCTTTGAGATTCATGTTTCGGGGCTACAAAATCAGCGGGAGGGCACGCAGGTTGGGACTGCCGGACTTCTGCCGGACGGCACGACACCGACAGAGGCGCTCGAACGCGTCACGCACGAGTGCGGCCCTCTGCTGAGCGCGCAGGAAGCATGTTGGGACACCCTTCGAGTGCGTCTAGCTGCGGCCGGCATCCACGTTCTGGATTACGGCTCACTCGGCCCAACCCAACGTGCAGCCCTTGAGGCGTACTTCAAGCAAGAGGTCTTTCCCGTTCTCACGCCGCTCGCGGTCGATCCAGGGCACCCGTTCCCACACATTTCTCACCGAAGCTTGAGCCTGATGGTCGCGCTCGAGGACCCGCACCTTGGTCCCCGTTTCGCGCGCGTTAAGGTGCCGAATAACCTGCCGCGGCTCGTTCCGGTTCCGGTCGATTCTGCCCACGCAACATCGACATCACCGGGCGCTCATCGGCCAATCGCGTTTGTGTGGCTTGAAGACATCATCGCGGCGCATACGAGCGCCTTGTTTCCGGGTGTTCCAGTTCGCGCCAGTTACCCCTTTCGCGTCACTCGAGACGTAGATCAAGACATCCGAGAGCACGACGCAAACAAGCTGATGGACAGCATCCGAGATAGCCTGCGCGAGCGAGCGTGGGGGGCTGTGGTGCGTGTCGAGATTGACCCGGCAATGCCGACTGCGCTCCGCGATCGCCTGCTGCTGGAACTCGATGCGGAAACGGCAATCGCTGACATCCGCCCGCTCCCGCTCGGGCGCAGTTCACTCATGGAACTCGCACAGGTTGACCGTCCCGATCTGAAAAGTGCGCCGTTTACGCCACGCATTCCGGCCGTACTTGCGCCCGGCGAAAACGTGTTCGACGCCATCAAGGCGCGTGACATTCTCCTCCATCATCCGTACGACGCGTTCGCACCGGTCGTGCAACTCATAGAAGCTGCTGCGGATGATCCCGACGTCCTCGCGATCAAACAAACCCTCTATCGGGTTGGTCGGCGTTCACCAATCATCGCCGCGCTCGTTCGTGCGCGCCGGAACGGCAAGCAAGTTGCGGTGCTGGTTGAGTTGAAGGCACGCGGCGACGAGGAAAACAACATCGAGTGGGCTGAAACGCTCGAACGCGAAGGCGTACACGTCGCCCACGGGATCGTTGGACTCAAGACCCACTGCAAAGCGCTGTTGATTGTCCGACGCGAAGCCGATGGCATCCGGCGCTACGTCCACCTTGCGACCGGCAACTACAACGCTGGTACGGCACGCCTGTACACCGACTACGGGTACCTGACGGCGCGCCCAGACTTCGGCGAAGACATGACAAACCTCTTCAACTCGCTTACCGGCTACTCACGACAAGTGAACTACAACCGCATTCTCGTATCGCCCGGTGGTTGGCGACGACGACTGGTCGAGCTGATCGACCGAGAAACGTCAAATCAGGCCCGTGGAGAGCCCGGGCGTATCAGAATTAAGGTCAACGGACTGACTGACACTCGCCTCACCGACCTCCTCTACCGCGCGTCGAATGCCGGCGTCAGGGTCGAGTTGATGGTCCGCGGGATGTGCTGTCTGCGCCCTGGCGTCCCGGGTATGTCCGAAAACATACGAGTGGTGTCATTAGTCGGCAGATTTCTTGAACATAGCCGCGTCTACCACTTCCGGAACGGCGGCGACGACGAAGTCTATCTGGGAAGCGCTGACGTCATGCCGCGCAATCTCGACCGACGGATTGAGGCGGTCTTCCCCGTCCCGGACGACGGCTGGCGAAATGACGTTCTTGACATGCTTGATCTCGGGTTTCGAGACACCGCTCGACTTCGGGAACTTGGACCCGACGGCGCCTATCGGCGCGTGCGCAATCAGCACCTATCGGATGCGTCCGCCGGCATGGCTATCGATGCTCAGGAGGTGCTGCTGGCGAAGGCTCGAGCGGGCGGCTAGCCTTCCAAGTCAAGGACGGCCTGATCGTCTCGTTCCGTTCACAAAGGCAGCGGGATCAGCACGTCTTGCCTCGACACGTTAGGTTCTTGCCGGTGGATTTTGCGTCCGCCGAAGAGCCGCCATGGACGCTTGCCAAGCAGATGGGTTCCCAGTGTCATGGCGATCACCGTCGATGACCGTTACGGCGTACCCTTCTCGTGCCACTAAGCGCCCTTGCGCACCGGTGAACTGGAACTCGCCACGATCTCGCCGGTTAAGCCGAATGTCTTCTTCGAGTACATCGAAGATTCCGCGCGTAACTGCATGGATTCCAAACCATGTGAGATAGGTGCCAGGTGCGAGCCCCGTGGCCGCAAGCGACGCACGAGCGACTTCAACTGACGGCTTTTCCACAACGATGTGGGCAAGGAAGTCTCCGGGGCTCCCGCTGATCGCAGTTGCGCCGATCGTGCCATACCCCCCAATTTCGTTTTCGGGGGTAACCAAGACGCCAGACGTTGACAATCCGAGCCGGGCAAACCCGTCGAGGACTTGTCGCACGCATCGGTTTGAACTCGACGTCGTGTACACCGTGTCGCCAAGCATCACGACGACCGGTTCCCCGGCCGCCCAGGACGCAGCGCACCACACCGCGTGTCCATACCCTTCCGGCGTCGGTTGGGTCGCGAACGAAACCGAAGGGCGTCCAGACCCAAAACCAGCAGCTCGAGACCGATCTAGGTAATCGCGGTATGCCGCGTCGGCGTTCGGCGGAGCGACCAGACACACCTCGGTGACCCCGCTCTCCCAAAGCTCGTCGAGAATAAGGTCGAGGACCGTCCGCGCCACGCCGTTCGCGTCAATAATCGGAAAGAGCGCTTTGGGCACCGCGAGGCTCGCCGGCCAGAGCCGACTGCCACGCCCTGCAACCGGGACGATCGCCCTTCGCGGCCGGACACCAAACCAAGGTCCCGGCACGACAACATCGTTTACGACCTCGGACGCAGGCAAACTTTTCAGTCCCGCCTCGGCTGGGGAGGCGTCCGTTCGACGCCGACTTCCGTTCGCCATCGCATCAGTCATCGAACTATCCATGTTCAATCGGGAAGCCCGCGGCAACCCACGCGTCCATGCCGCCAAGTAGTGCAGCGACCTCGCTGGCCCCGGCTTGTGCAATGAGGAACGCCGCCCGGGCGCTCGTGTGTTCGGACGGTCAGGTGCAGTAAAAGATCGCCAACTTGTCGCGGGGAAGCGTTTGAAGTGCACGCCGCGGATCAACATCAATTTCCGCAAGCGGCATAGATCGTGCACCCGCAATACAGCCCGAGTGATAGGCCTCGGCGCCCCGCGTATCGATGAAAATCGCCGTCTTTGCTTCCCACCGCTTGTACGCCAAGGCGACGTCGATACGGGTCACCGCATCATCCGAAGCGGGGGCCGTCCGAACTGGCGTCGCCGCTACGACGCCCGAACCTAGCTCGCTTACTGCTGTCCCGCGCGCGTTAGGCTCGACAACGCGAATGCCGCACGCATTGCCAAACGCGATTACTGCAAGCGGCCACAACTCGCGGCGATGCCAAGCCATGCGCTTTCTCACTGCGACTCCGCAGGGTTGGCGGTTCATTCAGGGACCATATATCCCGCAAATGGCACCGTTCGCACGTACGACGGATTTTGAGGGTCGTCTTCGATCTTCTGACGAAGACGATGAATGTGGACTTTTACTAAATCTTCATTACCAGGGCCGACGTAACCCCACACATGTTCGACGATCTCGGAGGTCGCCATTACTCGACCACGATTACGCAGCAAGAGCACGACTATTTTGTATTCCAGCGGGGTCAGGTGTACCACGTCGCCGCGTCGCGAGAGACTACGCTTGCGCATGTCAAGCACCAAGTCACCCGCCTCCAGACGCTCTGGTTCGGTAACGGCGTCGCTGCCGGTATTTGCACGTCGGAGTACCGCTTTCACGCGTGCCACAAGTTGGCGCGGCGAAAATGGCTTGGTGACGTAGTCATCCGCGCCAATGCCAAGCGCTCGCACGATGTCTGCTTCATCGGTTCGCGCGGTCAGCATCACAATCGGGGTTGACGCGACGCCTCTAATCCTTCGGCAGACTTCGATACCGTCCACTCCTGGCATATTGATATCCAAAATAACCAAGCTTGGCCGGTCGTCTTGGAAGCGACGCCACCCTGCTTCGCCGTCGTACGCAGGGGCGATCGAAAATCCTTCACGTTGCAGGACGTAGGTCAGGACATCCACGAGGTCACGATCATCATCGACGACCAGTATTTTCATCGTGTCAAACATAACGTGCCGCTGGACGGAGAACCACCGTCAAGACAAAATCGCCGACTCGTTGCCTCGCGCATCCTGACCACCCTTCGGGCACGCGCCACAAATCGACCCCTTTGTGAGGTCAGCCGGTACCAGCGCCGCAACCGGTCCCGGCGAACGAGACGCAGACCCCACTTCACGGCGCCACACTGGAGCTAAGTGGCCAAGCCCACCGTGAACCATACGGTGGTGCCGACATACGGTTCACTTTCAAGGCCGACCGTCCCGCCGTGAGCTTCAATAATCGCCCGAGTGATCGCGAGGCCAAGCCCTGTCCCGGGGGCGGCCAACACCGCCGCGGATGCACGAAAGTGCCGCTCAAACACGTCGGATTGCTCCGGCAGTGGTATCCCCGGGCCATTATCAGTCACCGCCACGCGAAGCATCGCACGCACGCTCTGGTCCCGCGAGTCACGCGTGACATGGATAGTGATGACGTCGCCCGACGGACCGTATTTCGAGGCGTTTCCTAGTAAATTCGCCAGTACCTGGCCAAGTCGTCTCTCGTCACCCCAGATCTCAGGGAGCGTCGGCACGCACCCAATCAGCCGACCGTCGGCACGAGCAGAAACCGGGTGAACTGCGTCACCAACCTCATCCGGGGCCGCGGCCGTGGGCAATGCGTGGGCAGATCTACTCTCCAGTTTGTCCCTCGGATGCGACACTTCCCCGTACTCCACACGTACCCGTTGACCCTTCTCTTCGAGCACTGGCCCCAACGTTGCCAGTGCGGTCTCCATCACTTCGCCCAGATTAACGCGTCCCATTCGTACCGAGAACCGACCAGCACGAATGCTGCCTGCGTCGAGGACATTTTCGACCAATGTGTTCAACCGCACGACTGCGCGCGAAATCTTGCCGATAATTGCTCTCAGCTCCGCGTGAGATAGGTGGTCGACGTCGTCACCGAGCACTTCAACGAGCGCCACGAGCGACGTCATCGGGGTTCGAACCTCATGGGCGACAGAAAATAAGTACTCATCTTTCAGGTCGTTTAGCCCACGTAACCGCACGTAGGTCGAAGAAATGCTGCTACGCATCTCTTCCATACGCGCCGCGAGCTGCCCTACCTCATCCCTCGACGGGGCGACCGTGATCGGGCGATCAAGGTCGCCTGCACCAATCCGTGCGGCATCGCGCGCGAGGCGCCGCAACGGTCCGGTCAGTACAAACGATCCCAATGAGGCAAGCAGCAGAGCGCCCACCGCGATTCCGCCCGTCACCGGAATGTACGTCCCTAAAATCTCACTACGCGCATCACGAAGTGACTGCACCGGATTCCCGACCGCGTACATCCCAACGGGTCGGCCTTCAATGTCGAGCAGTGGGGTCCACCGTAAGCGAAACTGGCGCCCGCCAGGAAGCGACAAGGCGTCCTCATACTGCCCGGCGCGACTAAGCACGGCCGCGCGCACCGCGTCAGGCGCGCGGGCACCCGGTGCGCCCGTCCCCCCGGGCAACGTTGTCGCCGTGATCCGATCTCCACAGTAGAGACTTGAGTCGAGGCCGTTGTCGGACTTCACTCGTCGCACAAACTCCTCGTCGAGCGGGAAGCGCACTTGCACAATCCCTACGGTTGCGCCTGACGTGTCGTGCGTTGGCGCGCTCACTACGACCACGAGTTCGCAGCCGGGGCCTTGGACCAACGATGACGTGGTCGAATCTCGCTCAAACGCCTCAGCAGCGCCCAGAACACTAAACGGCCGTGTGTCACCACCTCGCCACGTAACCGGCGCAATTGCCACGACTGACCCGTCCTCTGATCCAATCACGAATCGGAAGTACGGACGCAACACCAAGATCGGTTCGACGATGGCAAGGGCAGGCATCGGATCACGAGCACGGATTGCCTCTGCGACCGCACGCCGTTCGCTCACTTGCCGGGCGACCAGCTCCGCTTCCGCCACGCGTTGCTGATACATCGATGCGAACGTGGTTGTCGCAAGGTCTAGCCGTTCCGAGTTCGCTCGCTCGAGTAGTCCGGACACGACCTGCCACCCTGCGGCTGCGCTTCCACCCGCGCCGATCACCACAAGCAAAACTGCAAACGTCCCGAGTTGAGTCCTGAAGCCCAGCCGACGAACCGCCCGAGCAAAGCGGCTTCGTTGATCGAACAGTCGTGTGGTCGATTGCGCAAAAGAGGTCATGGTCGGGCGCACTGCTTCACATCGACTTGGACTGACCCAACCCGTCTGTGTCTGACCTCCGGTCTCCTGCCGTGATGCGTTCCAGTGCTCATGGCTCCGCTCAGTGTCAGCCCTGCGAGTCTGGGTCTTGTTACGGGCTAGACGACGATATTGATCTGGTTAGCGAATCTGTCATGCGGCTTTTCAAAGTCGGTACTACATATCGAGTGACAACGGTTTCGTCATCCGGACATGGCGGATACCGTCCTCATCAAACGGCAAGGTCCGAGTGTCCACTGCGTAACCTTGCCGTTCATAGAACCCTTGAACCGGTAGCTGTGCGTGCAGCACCGCCTCGCGGTATCCACGCGCCAAAGCGAGTTCCTCAAGCAGACGAAGGAGTCGAACCCCGAGCCCTTGTCCCCGCCACGCTGGGAGTACCGCGACGCGCCCAATCTGAGCGACACCGTTCGGGCTTCGTAAGAGGCGCGCCCCGCCGACGGCGCGAGCGACGGCACCGTCATCACGGTGACCACCACGCGCGCCCGCGAGGCTCAACGGAAGGTAGCGACCGGCTTGCGCGCTCGCGCGCATCGCGGTTCCCCGTCGTGCCACGGCAAGTCCGTCCGGAGCGACGCCGTCTGAAGGCAAGACGGCCAAGGCGTGCACGGCATTCCGGTCGTGCTCATCGAGTTCAGCGGAGATTGGCACGCCTTGCTCATCACAAAACACCGCGAGGCGCACTGCAACGAGCCCGGTCCACTCGCCCGGCGTCTCCGCGATTTTTACTCGAACCGCATTTCCATCTGCCATCACCTCATGATATGAAGCGGCGTGACCACCGTTGTCGCTGCCGGCACGCGGTCGCCTTGACGCAATCAATTGGTCGGTGACCCGTACCCAAGCCCGCCCCGCGCGGCGCACGCAAATTTGCAAGGTCCGAGGAGCTAGATTGCCACTACCGTTGACGTCTAAATCAGCGGTTCCGTCACCGAAAACGCGTGAGGCCAACTGCCCCGTTCCTCGATGCGGGAACCCAACGGGCCCGCTTCGATCAGCCTTGTGCCGTCACGACGATTCTCAATGCGTTTGCCATCGTCTCTACATTCAAAGTGGTAGGCGCCTCGACACCGACTGCGGCGAGCGCGTCGCGGAGCCGAAACATGGTCGGTTGTCTCAGATTGGCCGTCTGGATCACAAACCGATCGGACAGGACGATCAGCGGGACACCGCTCGCGAGAACGCTTCCGTCTGGTCCCATCACGATGAGACGGTCAGCAAGCGCCGCGACCTCCTCAAGGTCGTGCGTTGTGAATATCGTCGCGGTGCGTCCGCAGCGACGGATTTCGGCAAGCACATCGCGCAAAGCAGCGGCCCCAATGCGGTCCAGGCCCTCAAATGGCTCATCCAGCACGACAAGGCCTACACCCTCGGGTGATGCCGTCGACCACGCCACGAACGCCGCCGCAAGTGCAACCCGGCGCCTCTCGCCGGTAGAGAGCGCATGTGCGATCCTATCTGCATCCGCGGAAAGCCCAAACCTTGCGATGGATCGGTCAACCATCGCATTGACTTCGTCCACGGCGAATCCCCAATTCCGCGGGCCGTAGGACACATCATCGCGCACCGTCGGGCCAAAGAGCTGATCGTCAGGGTTCTGCATCACACCGACAATCCGTTTTCGCGCCTGCGCGTCCAATGTGTGTGCGGGAACACCAAGCGTGGTGACCGTACCGGCCGTCGGCATTGCGAGTCCTAACACATGGGAAAGCAATGTACTCTTGCCGCAACCATTCGGCCCAGCAATCGCCACCGTCTCACCGGCATGTACGGTGATGTCAGCGTCGCCGACACGAAGTCTTGTTCCGTCATCGAACCCGTGGACAAGGCCAGCTATTCGGACGGCCACGTTGTTCCGGTCGTCGCCTCTCACGGGTCCACCTACACGAAGTTTTACGTCGCATGCGCGCGGCCTTACAACCAGCCATGTGCCTGCGCGTCCACCTATATTCCGGCGGATGCACCGGCGTTGAACGGCAGTCACGCAGATGCGTGGAGATGCCGCGCGAGGCGCGGGCGATTTTGGGTCTGGGAAGCAGTGCGCCAGAGCCCCCTTTTACCGAATGCTTTCGATCACCTCGGGCAAACGTGTCAAACGGTGGAGAACCGTCGACTTCGAAGCCGTACGTCACGCCGCACGGACCTACGAACGAACGAGCCGTCCGGCCACCCCAATGACGAGTTCAAGCACTGCGACACCCATCACCACACGCGTCGCCAGACGCACCGAACTCGTGTCCAGTCGTTCCGTCCTGACACGCGGTGGGACGCCTCGCAGGCGCAACGCATCGCCGTATCGCCCTCCGAGGTCAATCGCACCAAGCAGCGTTACGCCAGCGATGGCGCCAAACACTTCGATCCGTCGCCAGAGGCGCGTCGAGTTGAGCGACCATGGAGGTAGCCCGCCGCGCAGCCGAACCGCGCGTCGTGAGTACATCACACGTTCCGCCAAACGAAAGACCGCGCGGTACGTGACCAAAACTGCGATTGACGCCCATGTCGGCAAGTACCGGACCAGCGGCGCGAGAAGTTGGGGACCGGGAGTGGTCGCAACGGCCACCATCAACCCGGTCGCGGCTAGCGCGCCCTTGAGCACGCCGACCAAGACGTCCAGCGCGGTGACGTGGTTGACCGTAGCGCCGTACAACAAAACCATAGGCAACGGACCAAGTGCACCCGCCACCGCGTAACGCAGTGGCACGCTGACCAACGTGGCTACCACACCCAGTACAAGCAAGGATGCGACAAGCGGAAGAGACGAAACGCTTATCGCAGAGGTCACGATTGATCCCACTACGACGGCCAAGTACGCGTGGGGCTTTGCGCGATGCAAGGACAGTGCGGCGAACCGTGTCGAAGGTACGTTTCGTACGTGGAGCGTGCGTACCGACCACGGAACACGGCTCTCAATCTGATCCCGCTGAATTGTACTGATGTGCAAGATCCTCGATATCCGCTGAGGTGCCGGACGATGATCACATAACCAGTGGGAGCACCGCGCGCGTCTCCTGTCAGGGAACCGCTCACGCGCAGGTCGTTAAGACTTTTTAGACCCGATGTGCAACGGTTTCCTGCAGGTTCTGTTATTCGAGAAAAGGAGTTCTTCCTGAGCCTCCGTCGGCACGTTCCGTCACGTTGGCCTGATCGGCTAAGCAGGCCTCCAAGTCAAGAATGCGGTTTCGAGCGCAGACCGTTCGTAATGTCAGGCGAAATCCCCGAATATCCGTGCAATCCTCGTACGACACCCGGCCGAGCTCGGGCAATGAAGGCGAGGATGACACCGGTCGCGAGCCCTTCAAGCGTCCAACCGATCGCTCCCGCAACAAGCGTGACTGCCGCGAATGCTTCACTCCCTACGTTTGGCAACCGACCACCATTAAGCCCAAAGGTGGCGTTGTTGTCGAGGACTGCCGAAACCGTCGCCTCTCCAGATCCAATAATGACCGCGAGATACACGAGGGTCGTCAGGCCGAGGCTTGTGACCGTCGCCAGACCGCCGGCAAGCGCGACGCGTCGTGCCCTCACGAGTGGCGACAACAACCGGAATGCGATGAAACCACCCGCCATTTCGCACCACGTCAACACTGAGTTCAGCCCCACGTTGGTGATAGCACCATCGCCGAAGAGCGCGCGGATCACGTTAAATCCGACCGCTGATATTGCTGACAGCCGAGGGCCAATGACAATGCCTGTGAGAACTGTTCCGTGTAACTCGTACCCAATGGGTATGAGATCGAGTGACATCACGACCACCATCAGGGCAGTCAGTACTGCGGCGGCAGAGACAGTTCGAGCACTTGCCTCGGCCCGCATCCCGGCGGTGCAGGCGCCCACAATCAAGACGGCTAGGACCGCGCCCCCAACTGACATCCACCACGGCAGGTAGCCATCGGGCAGCATGATGTGGGTCATAGAAAACCCGTCCGAAACCGCCGCGCGCCGTGGCGGGACTGGCGCCTCTTCATGGCGAGTACTCGCGGTGAAGTTGCGCCCGCATCCGCCATCTCGGTCTCCACTTCTTCAGGGTTGGAAGTCGAATGCGGCGCCAAAGTCCACCGGCCCGAATGCCGGAATCCCGGGGTCCTCAAGCGACCCAACTACGCGACGGGCATTACTTCCATCCGAGTAGGCTACCCAAACCTCGAGCTGACCATTGCGCCCGACTGCACCTGCGAGGCTTGCGGGGGCGAGTCGGCGCGCAAACACAATCGTCCGTCCGTCGCGGCTCCATTTCGGCACGTCGTCCGAAACGGCTTGTGGCACGGTCGCCTCAGCAAGCAACGTTCGCTTCTTCTTGCCATCGACCCCGATGATGCCAACGCGTCGACGAAGATAGGCCCAAGAAGGATCGGAAGGTGTCTCTCGAGCCATGCTAAAACTGTACGTAATCTGCATTCCATCGAATGACACCGTTGGAGCCGACGGCGCGACCCGTTCCGCTGCCTCAAGCACGAGGCGACGTACCGTAAGGTTCCCCGCCGGTGCCGACGTCACCTCTGTCGAGACCATCGACTTGCCATCGCTCCACCGCTGATTGCCGCCATCGAGGATTGGCACGACTGGACCGAGACTACCCATGCCGATAATCCCTCTGACGAGGAGTGTCGACGCACTTACTTCGATCGGCTCAGAGCCAGACGAAGCTGCAACCATGAGGCGTCCCGGCCGATCTGGCCCTTCGTCGTCGAGCGGCACCTGCCAAAACAGCACATAACGGTCGTTGTTTGACCAGCAACACAGTCGCAGACCAGTCTTTCCTGACGTGAGAAACACTGGCGTCGACACTGGTGTCCCGAGCGCCGTGTTGACTACCCAGATACCGTCTCGCGTTGCCGTACTTCCAACTGGCTTCCGGCGCTCATACGCAATTTTCGTGCCGCTCGCCGACCAAGCGAGGTTCGGTCCGACCCCGGAACCCGCCGGGTCGATGAACCGCTGTCCCAGAGGTCCGGCGCGTGGATCAAACACGATCAGCGCGCCGGACATCGATGTGTAAACGAGAACCGCGTTGTATGCACCCCAGCGGGCCGTGTCTGGGCGATCACCCTCAGCCATCGGGAACTCTGCGGAACCATCGGACTTTGCAACGAAGAGCTTGCCGGCGCGCACAAACGAAACGAAGTTTCCACCCGGGGCGACTCGTACTTGGCTTATCCCGCCAGTCTTGGTCGCCCGCAAGGTCGAACCTTGGGCGACGTCGTGCACATATGCATCACCGTCACGAACGTATCCCACGAACCCGGTCGCACCGATGAGGGCTGGGTTCGCCGGGCCTTGCTTTGGCGCCGACGGATTACTCTGACGCAGCTTCGCCCGAAGGTCTGGGAAAAGCGCAAGCGAGACGATCAGCCCGAGGCAGAGGGCCATGAACGCGATGCCAATGATCCGCCCCATTCTGTCGAGATTGTACGTTGTGCTCGCAAGAGCAGCTGGGCATCAATCGGAGCCGAGAGCGCAAAACGAAGGGGTTCGCATGTCTAGCACTAGTGAGTCCGAACGTCCAGCGGTTTTCACTCGACCCTTGCGTGTCGCAGTCATCGGTACCGGCACACTCGGTGCGCGACACGCTCGCTTTTGGGCCCAGCAACCGACCGCTGAACTTGTCGCGGTTGCAGATGTTGATCATGCTCGAGCGATTGCTGTCGCTTCACGATGGCGGGTGGGGGCCAAGCCAATTCCCATTGCCTACACCGACTTCACCGAAATGCTGAGTGAACAACGCCCTGACGCGGTGTCGGTCGCAACTCCTGACTATGCGCACCGAGAACCATGCCTCGCCGCCCTTGCGTTCGGTGCGCACGTGCTCGTTGAGAAGCCGCTCGCTACGAGTTTCGTTGACGCACGTGCAATATGTGATGCTTCGTCGACAGCCAATCGAATCGTTATGGTGAATCATTCGATGCGATGGATGCCTCGCCACCGAGAAATAAAAGCAGCGCTCGCGGACGAAATCGGGCCGTTGGTCGTCGCTCACTCAGCAAAATCTGATGTGATTTCGGTGCCGACATCGCTCCTTCGATGGGCGCAACGGTCGTCTCCGGCGTGGTTTCTCACTGCGCACGACCTTGACTTGGTCCGCTGGTTCGCCGAGGATCGGGTCGTTCGGGTTTGGGCGCAGGGCACTCGCCGCGTGTTAATTGCACGCGGCATTGACACGTGGGACGCAATTCAGGCGTCTGTCACCTTTGCCCGCGGTGCCATCGCAACCTTTGAGTCCTCGTGGATCCACCCTGAAACGTATCCAGCACTGACCGACGATTACATGCACGTGATCGGAGAACGTGGCGTCGCGTACCTCGACCGCGGTCGTGAGAGTGTTGAGGTTTTCGGCCGAGCGCAGACACGCCATCCGAAGCATGCGACGGTATATGAAGTGGGTGGCCGGATACACGGTTCATTTCGTCATGCACTCGAGCACTTTGAGGAGTGCATCGCGCTCGGGCAGGAACCGCAAACCTCCGCGCGTCGACTTGTCGGCGTCATCGCGACGCTTGAAGCCATTCACGTGTCCCTTACGTCTGGTTCGCCCGTCACTGTCGATGACACCGACGGGAACCCGGAGTAAAGCGTCGTGGGCCGACGCTGGTCGGGGAGAGAGGATTTGAACCTCCGACCACCTGAACCCCATTCAGGTGCGCTACCGGGCTGCGCCACTCCCCGTCGACGTTTAGACGCTAGCAGTTGTTCAGGCGGGTCCCAGAAACAGGGACACCGTCGCAGCACTGTCCGTCGGCCTTATGAGTGTAACACCGGCCTCATCGGGTTCTTTCGCGTCCACGCTGTTACCATTCAT
>CAYFLJ010000014.1:0-25375 GCA_964343985.1 uncultured Thermoflexus sp. | reverse complement strand
CACTTGCAGACGTACTCGTGCCGGAGGTCGTCCCTGAACCGGCAGGCGGCCCCCCTCCACCCGTGGCACCCCCCCCACTCGCAGAACCACCTCCGCTAGAACCACCTCCGCTAGAACCACCGCTACCTCCGGCAGAACCACCAGACCCACCACCGCCTGAGAGCGACGACGGCGTCGAAGTCCTTGTTGGCGAGGCGGTCGGTGTCCGACTCGCCGTTGCCGTCGCAGTGGCGGTCGACGTCGCCGACGCAACGGCGGTGCGCGTGACCGTCGGACTTGGCGTAACTGTTGGCGTCCGGGTGATTGTTGGCGTCATGGTTGGTGTCGAGGTTGACCACGCAGACCGAGCGATCGCGAGCGCATCGTTAATATTCAGAAGCCCGGAACCGTACGCGTTCGGTGCCCCGAGCGTCGTCGCGTTTTTGGTGACACCGGTGCGGATGGCGTCGCGCACCTCTTCTCTCGTGAGGGTCGAGTACGTCGACCAGATCACAGCCGCCGCGCCGGCGACGTGGGGCGCGGCCATCGACGTGCCTGAAAGCGTTGTGTATGTATTTGTTGGAAAGGTACTCAGGATTGCGTTGCCAGGTGCCGCTACTCCCGCAATCGCGACATACGATGCCTGCGTCGAGTACGACGACACACTTCCATCTTGGTCAATCGACGTGACGGGGATCAACTTGCCCGCGCCGGCAACGGTCGCGGCGTACGCGGCGGGGTAATCCGACTCATTTCGTGCGTTGCAACCTTGGGTTGCATATGAGGTGCTTCCACAGTTCCCCGCAGAAGTCACAACGAGGACACCGGCCGCCGTTGCTGCATCGATTGCGCCGTTGACTGCCGAATCGTTGGTCGAACCACCTAGGCTTAGGTTTATGACACGTGCGCCCTTAGCCACTGCCCAGGCGATTCCAGACGCTACTCCAGCCGTCGTGCCCCGTCCGCCAGAATCAAGCACCTTAACCGGCATGAGTTGAACGGGCCGGTCACCCACGACGCCCGCGATACCGAGACCGTTGTCGGTCGCGGCGGCGATGATCCCGGCGATATGGGTCCCATGGCCGTCGCCATCAGTCGGAAACGTCGACGAGTCGTTCGCAGCGTACGCCTGGCAGGGCGAGGCGAGGCACTGCCCCCACGTCGACATGGGCGCCATGCGCGAGGTCAAGTCGGGGTGGTTGTACTGAATTCCGCTGTCGACGACTGCGACGAGGACCGTCGTGCCGGTCGGGTTCGCCTGCCACGCGGTGGCCCAGGCACCAGTCGCACCCGAATACCCAAGCCCCCACTGTTCGAGAAAGCGTGAGTCGTTTGGGGTCACGATCAGTGATTGTGTGCGTGTCCGGGGCGCCAGCGGCGGCCCACCGGCCGCCTGCGCAGACTCGCCGTGCTTGCGGACCGGCGTGACTCGTTCGGCCCACGCCACATCCAGGCGCGCAAGCAGCAACGCAAGGACGGCATCGGCTCGATCCGCCGGGACGTCAATGCTACGAATGTCAAGGTCAGCTAGCCCCGGCGTTACTGGCAACGAAGCGGTGACCCCAGCGGTGGATTCGGGAGACGCGCCTCGCGACGCAAGCCACGCCGCCGCGCGCACGAGTCGTGAAGGGTGAACCCGAAAGGTCAGTTTGACGGTGCCAGAAACGGCACCAGGGACCGACGGGGCATCACGCTTCATGGCAGACGTGACCAACCGCGGCGGACTCGGGGTCGAGGTGCTCGTCGCCGTCGCACTCGAAGCTCCCATCAACGACACAGACGGAGTAGTCGTAGGCGACGGCGTGAACGAGGTGGCACGCTCGCCAAGCGGCGGGTTCGTCTGGGTTGACGCGTCCGTTCTTAGTCGCGCGCCTGCGAACGGCGGTGTGGGTGAAGCCGTCGGGGAAGGGGACTCAGTAGCTGTCGTTTCTGAAGCGGCAGTCAGGATTGCGAAGAGTACGACGAACAACGACGCGATGGCGGACCCGAAAGACGGGCGCGTTCCGTTGAGGCGCACAGTGACCCGGACGCGCGGCGTTGCACGCGGCTCATGCGCGTCGGCAGATGGCGCGCTCACGTCAGCCTTTCCAAGGTTCTTCGCTTCGGAGACGACAAACAATCATGCGTAACAAATCGAACGGTGCGGCACGGCCTCGGTCGCACAGTTCCGACGACCGCGGTCGACATGTGCCCTCAGAATGGCGGGCGCGTTAGACCGTCGGACGGTTGTTCACTTCCGCCCCTATACGTTCGCTAATACGACCATGGGTTTGACTTTGGGCCGCCCCAATCGACGGGATGTCATCCGCGCCACCATGCAACGAGTGGTCACTGCGTCCGTTGCGGGCGCACTGTCCGCCGCCTGCGACGCCGGACCGCTCCCTGCCTTGACCTCCGAACCCGCCGGCTTGTCTGCAACCCCTACAAAGCGCGTGACCGAGCCAACCCCAGCAACGACTCCATCGCCACGACCCGCAGCGTCCATCAATGTCGCCACGCTTCCCGGAAAAATGTTGTTCGTCGGCGACGCAAATTTGGCCATCTGGGAGAAGGGCAACATCCGCAAACTTACGGGTGACCGGATCAGCCGACAGCCTTCATGGTCGCCTGACGGCACACGAATCGCGCATGTAAAACTTGACGTCAACTCGTCAGAAGTGTGGGTCTCGGCTGCCGACGGATCGGCGGCGAAACAGCTCACACGTAACGAGAGCCGCACGTTATCTGAGAATGTGTGGGCCTTTCGACCTGCATGGTGGCCCGACGGATCCAAACTCTTGTTCCTTGCAGATGCGACCTCGAACGACCTGATGGTGTGGGAAGTGGGTGTCGACGGCCGAAACCTTCGCCAATTCCTCATCGCCCGAGACTTCGATGGCGGGCTTGACCGACCAAACGTCACCGCGGATGGCAAATCGCTCGTCATGATGAGTTACCGTGGTGGCTTGGGGAAGTCGCACATCTGGTCGGTGACGCTTCCGAACGGCCCATGGAGGCAACTCAGCGAACATCCTGACGGCGCATACGACCCGGCAATATCGCCTGACGGTCGACGTATTGCGTATGTTGCCCGCGCTCAAGGTTCGCACGACATTTGGGTCATGAACGTCGACGGTGGTGGTGCTCAACGCGTGACGCACCACGGCGCCGCGCGTGGGCCATGTTGGTCGCCAGACGGCCAGTACATTGCCTACGCCGCCGCGGAGGGCAACCTATTTGATCTCTGGGTTGCAACGGCTCCTGCATATTCACCGACTCAAGTCGCCACCCCTACCGCGACCGGTACGCCACGACCTCGGCAGGATCCTCGAACGCCCACACCAACTGCCGAGCCGACGGCCACCCCCTTGCAACCGACGTCAGTCGTTCGCGACGTTCGGCCAATCGTTACGCGCCAAGTGACCAAAGCGGCACAACTTGATGCGCTCTCGGGGGTGTCATGGACGGCGTAACGGCCCACGTTTCACACGTGATTAACTCTCACGCGGCAGATGAGAACGACCACACTGGGTCGCTTCCCGATCATGCCGTACACGCCATTGCGCGGTCCGAAGCCGGGCACACAACGGACGTTTTCGGGCACCCCACCGGCCCAACCCAGCCGTTCCGGGTGCTCCGATTTGACCGAGGCGGTATCAATCCGCCGAACGACGGCACGGCGGCAACGACTGCTGCCGCGACGTCATCAGTGCCAAGTGTCGTTACCAATGGCGCGGGCCCAGGCGAAACACGAACGGCGCCAACGACACCCGCATCGTCCCAACGTCGACGCCCGATCGTTCTGGGCCAAACGACCGTTGTTACCACCCCAACCGATTGGAAGCGCCTCGGACTGTTTTTGGTAGGCCTCGGTGTCTTTGTCTGGGTATTGTTGGCATTTCTTGCAAGCTCGGACGACACGCAGCGCGTCGCGAAACGCCTTGAGGAGAGTGCTCGCGAGGTCGCGAAGCAGGAGGCAAGAGTCGCCGTGCTGCGAACGCAGGTCGCATACCTCGGGACAGACGCCTATATAGAAGTAGCCGCACGAGAAAAGCTTGGTTTGGTCAAACCGGGGGACCACCCGGTCATCATTCTTCCCGAAGTCGACGACGTGGCTTGGGTGCCCGCCGCCCCGCCTGAACGGCCAACAGGCCCGTTCGGACCGCGCTACGGACGCCTGGACGACTGGGTTCGATTGTTCTTCGGGAACGCCGACGAGGGCATCCTCGGCAAGCCATCCTGACCCGTGGGTAACGCTCACGCCCGACCGCTCGCGACGCTACCCCCGCGCGACCTCATGGTGCGCGCAGTTGAGCGCTCGATGGCCACGGCTGGGCTGCAGTGGAAGGACCGCGACGTTGTCGTTGCGGTCTCGGGTGGGGCGGACTCGACGTTTTTGCTGCACGCCACGCACGCACTTCGCAGGAAGTTCCGCTACCGGTTGGTAATTGCCCATGTCGATCACGGCTGGCGCGGGCAAGCTTCCCGTGACGACGCCCTCGCCGTCGCACGCGCCGGGGCGTCCCTGAGCATTCCGGTTCATACCACGGTCGTGAAGGGCATGGAGACACCCTACGCGTCCGGCGGCGCCGAAGCAGCGGCCCGCGCCGTCCGGTACCAGTTCTTAGCTGACATTGCGCGCGCCTGTCAAGCCGTTGCAGTGCTTGTCGCGCACACCGCTGACGACCAAGCCGAAACCATCGTCATGTCACTCATTCGCGGTCGAAGCATCACCGGATTAGGAGGCATGGCCGACATCACAACGCTTCCAGTGGTTAACCCCCCGGCAAGCGCGCTTGTGCGCCCCCTGCTCTCGATTCGCGCGACGGCCGTACGCGCAGCCCTGGAACGTCACGGGATTGGGTGGCGCGTCGACGCGTCCAATGATGATTTGGCTCGAACGAGAAACCGCATACGTCATACCGTGATGCCGGCACTCGAAGCGGTCTCGCCGGGCTTCAGGACGACTCTCGCTCGTTCTGCGCGCAGCGTGACGGATGCGCGCGACGTCGTCGACAGTGCCGTCCGTGGCGCACTCGCTCGATGGGGAGTCGAACCAGACGGGTGGAGTCTCAGCCGCGCAGAGTGGTTGTCCGACGCATCGTTGGTGCGACTTGGTGCGCTACGGGCGATTCTGGTGCGCGTGGGAGTGTGTCTGGCGGACATCGAGTCCGGCCACCTCACAGCGGTGGACCACATGATTGCGTCAAACCGTGGCGGTGCGTCTAGAAATGTCGGCCACGCGACAGTTGGGCTGGTGCGAGGGCGCGTTGTGGTTTCCACACCAAATCTGCCGTAGCCGGGGTACGCAGCGAACCCGGGCGTGGTACACGTCCCATGGGAATGTGACCCACTGGCCGCATTCATGGGAGCCCTCATGCCGGAAGCACTCCACCCAGATGTGACGGAACTTGTGGTCGGCATCGGCGCCCTGCAAGCGCGCGTTGCCGAACTCGGGACACAAATTGCACGAGACTACGCAGGTCGGTCGCCCGTTTTGGTCGGCATTTTGAAGGGTGCAACGCTTTTTGTGGCCGACCTCGCCCGTGCAATCGACCTGCCTGTCGAGTTCGACTTCATGGCGGTATCGAGTTACGGCTCAGC
Source organism: uncultured Thermoflexus sp. (assembly GCA_964343985.1). Lineage (GTDB taxonomy): Bacteria > Chloroflexota > UBA11872 > UBA12225 > UBA12225 > CAILQO01. The sequence goes on along the minus strand of CAYFLJ010000014.1, from coordinate 19,813 downwards.
TACGAAATCAAGCGGCATCGTGCGCATCACGAAGGACTTGGATTCAAGTATCGAAGGGCGCGACGTCATTCTGGTCGAGGACATCGTCGATAGCGGTATGACCCTGCTCTACCTGCGGGAGTACCTTGCGCGGCGCAACCCGGCGTCCCTGACGGTCTGCACGCTCCTCGACAAACAAGTCGCCCGCAAGGCCGACGTCGACGTCGAGTACGTCGGCTTTCAAATCCCAGATGCGTTTGTGGTCGGGTACGGCCTCGACTACGCCGAGCGATACCGCAATTTGCCGTACGTTGGCATTCTGCGCCCGTCGGTCTACGAACGCTAGCGCGCATCACGGACACACTTCCATTTCAGAGCTACCCTCGTATACTCTCGACGTGCTTTCCTTGGAGACGCGCCGATGAAAATGGACGCGCGCTGGCTTCGTAACAGTTTCGTCTACCTGGTCATCATGGTCGCGGTCCTCGCGATCTTCTTCACACTGTTTAGCCCTCAGGCACGTGAGACGCAGGTCCCGATCACCGACCTTATGGCGATCGTGGTGCGCGATGCCAAACAGAACCGGGTCGACACGCTCGTGGTTCAGGGCAATCGCCTGCTCGCAGACACGAGTGAAGGGCGCAAGGTCGCGATAAAGTCTGACAAGACTGATGTTCTTGACTTGTTGAGCCAAAACGGCGTTCGATTTGAGCAAGTCAAGGTCGAAATTCGTGAACCGAGTCAGTTCGCGTCGTGGCTCGGGATTGTCGGCTCATTCCTTCCGGTCATCGTGTTCGGCGCACTGCTCGTTTTTATGATGCGTCAGGCGCAAGGCTCGAACAATCAGGCAATAAGTTTCGGGAAGAGCCGGGCTCGCGTCTTCATGAGTAACCGCCCGACGCTTACGTTCGCCGACGTTGCAGGTGTGGAAGAGGCAAAACAAGAGCTTGCGGAGATCGTCGAATTCCTGAAATATCAAGAGAAGTTCGCGGCACTTGGTGCTCGAATTCCGCGTGGTGTGCTTCTCGTTGGGCCACCAGGCACAGGCAAAACCTACCTTTCCCGTGCCGTCGCGGGAGAGGCAGGGGTCCCATTCTTCTCAATCTCCGGATCCGAATTCGTCGAAATGTTTGTCGGCGTCGGTGCAAGTCGGGTTCGCGATCTGTTCGATCAGGCGAAACGTAGTGCGCCGTGCATCGTGTTTGTCGACGAAATTGACGCCGTCGGCCGCCAACGCGGCGCCGGCCTCGGCGGAAGCCACGACGAACGCGAGCAAACGCTCAATCAAATCCTTGTCGAGATGGACGGATTCGACACCAACACCAACGTGATCGTGCTTGCGGCCACGAACCGGCCTGACGTCTTGGACCCCGCGTTACTTCGACCCGGACGCTTCGACCGTCGGGTGATTCTGGACAATCCAGACATTCGTGGTCGTCAAGCAATCCTTGAAGTACATGCACGCGGTAAGCCGCTCGATCGCGCCGTCGACCTTGGAGTTCTCGCTCGACAGACGCCCGGTTTCTCGGGTGCTGACCTCATGAACTTGTTGAACGAGGGGGCAATTCTGAGCGCCCGGCGCAATCGCAAGACCATCGGCTCATCGGAACTCGAAGAAGCGATTGACCGCGTGATCGCCGGTCCTGAGAGACGGAGTCGTGTGATCTCAGAGCGGGAACGCATGGTGACCGCGTACCACGAGGTCGGACATGCGATCGTCGCCAAGATGCTGCCGCACTGCTACCCCGTGCACAAGCTCAGCATCGTGGCGCGTGGCATGGCAGGTGGGTATACACGGTATCTGCCCCCAGAAGACACGTACATGCAGACCCGATCATTCATGGAGGACATGCTCTCCGCGATGCTAGGGGGGCACGCGGCCGAAGAGATTGTCTTTAGTGAACTCACGACCGGCGCTTCTGACGATCTTGACAAGGCGACAGATATGGCGCGCCGGATGGTCACACGCTATGGCATGAGCCGACGCATGGGCCCGCGAACCTTTGGGAAGCGCGAAGAACTGGTGTTCCTTGGCCGGGACATCTCTGAAACCCGTAACTACTCCGACGCAACCGCCCTAGCAATTGACGAAGAGATTAGTGAGATCATCGCGCGGGCTCACCGCACGGCTCGTGAACTCCTGATGAAGCATCGGGCAAAGGTGGACGAGATTGCGCACCGCCTGATTGCTGAGGAGACGCTTGACTCGGACGCATTCAACGCGCTCTTCGATAACGCTGATATCCTGATCGAAGGCGTCGCGACGCCTAGCCCTGCGCTCGCAAGCAGTTCAGGGTTGCCCCCCACTGAGGTTCGGGCGGATCAGGAGGCGTCCCCGCCGCTTAGTCGTCCCGCCGTCGCGTGATCGCGCACGGCGGTCTATGCACGATCACGGCGGTGGACTGACCGTTCGAGCGTTTCCTAGGTGAGGTCGTTCTTGAAAAGTTCGACTTGTTCGCCCGCTGGCCCCGTAAAAAACGCAATGCGGACCGGCAACGGGTAATCGCGGTTCTGGATCGTGACGTCCTTCGGTTCGACTGTTACTTCGCATCCGTGTGCGCGAGCCGCGTGAATCACTCCATCGACATCGGTGCAACGGACGGCGTAGTGCAAGATTGGCCCTCCAGTTGGCGGGGGCGTGGCGCCGCCTTCGAAAACCTCAAGGTAATCACCTTTACCGGTATCGAGCATTACCGCACGTTTGCCAAGGTCACCCCACGCGACTTTCGGGACAAAGCCAAGCACATCACCATAAAACTTGACCGCCGAGTCGAAGTCGGCAACGCGCACGGCCACGTGGTGGAAGCCACCCCCGCCGAGAACGGCATTCGTGCCAGTCATTCAATCCTCCGGATGCGCGCGTCTCGCGCGACATGGCGCATCGTACGCGAAGGACGAGTGGTGCGCGGGTCTACCCGTCACACCCCTCAATCGCCTGACCCATAAACGCCGTCGCTCCCCCCATGGATGGGTCTCGTACGTCGTCCAACAACCACGCTTCACCGTACGCGCGCAGGGCCTCAAGCACCGGGACGGCCGCGACACCCTTGGGAGTCAGGGTGTACTCCACCCGAGGCGGAATTTCTGCAAACATCGCTCGGCTTGCAATTCCCCGGTCGACCAAGTCCTTCAGACGATCGGTCAGGACGCGAGGACTGATTCCGGTTGAGGTTTGCAGTTGCGTAAACCGCTTGGGGCCAAGTGACAGGTCGCGGATCAGCAAAAGTGTCCAGACATCGCCGAGTAGCGCCGCGGCCTTGGCAACGCCACAGACACGGCCACCACGGCCGGTAGCTGCCGATGCGCCATCCCGGGTGGTTGCGCGAACTGTCATCTCTGAGCGCCCTCCTGATGGACGTTGCCATAGCATCGCACGAAACGGCTCGGTGTGCTACTATGTCTCACGCAGTGGCTACGTCTGCTGTAGTCAGCTCAGCAAGAGGAGTTTCGTAATGAGCGGTCCAAGTACTTGGAAGATTGACGGTTCCCATAACAACGTCGAGTTTGCCGTACGCCACCTCATGGTCAGCACGGTTCGCGGCAAGTTTGGCGAGGTCGATGGCACCCTGACGCTTGATCGTGAGCACCCGGCCGCTAGTCATGTGGACGTCACCATCAGTGTCGCCAGCATTGACACGGGCAACGAACAGCGTGACACGCATCTGCGGTCGGCCGACTTCTTCGACGTTGATACCCATCCGAATTTGACGTTTAGAAGCACCTCAATTGCGCCGGTCGGTGGCGAAAAGTACAAGGTGACCGGAGATCTGACCATTCGAGGTGTGACTCATTCCGTAACCTTGGACGCTGAGGTCATCGGCTTCAACAAGTCGCCGTGGGGCCACAACGTTGTCGGCTTTGAGGGCAAGACCACGATTAGCCGCAAGGCGTGGGGTCTCGAATGGAACGTCGCGCTCGAGACGGGTGGAGTAATGGTGAGCGACGAGGTTCGGATCTCTCTGGACTTCGAGGCGATCGAACAAGCTGCGTAGGTAGGTCGTGACGTCCCGCGCGCGACGCGTCCCACAGTCCACCGCCGACGCCCGGGCCTGACCACCCGGGCGTCCACAACACAACCAACCACTGCGCTGGCCGCTAGGCGACCGGTGGGTCAGAAATCCACGGTTCGGCACCGATGGTCGTCTCGCGTCCGTGCCCAGGCAGGACACGCGTCCCCGCAGGCAGAGAACTGAGCCGCAATAGAGACGCGCGCAACGACACGGCGTCGCTGTCCGGTAGGTCATACCTCCCGAAGGTGCCTGCAAATAGTGTGTCGCCGCTGAATAACGTTCCTGATTCTTCGTGGTAGAGGCAGATGGCCCCACCCGAGTGCCCGGGCGTATGGAAGACACTTAACGCCGTTCCGGCAAGCTCGATCAGATCGCCCTCGGAGAGCGGGTCGGTCACCGGAGCGGCCGGAGTCACGTAGCCGGGGAAGAAGCGAGAACGCTGCGGGGCTGCGAGATACTCCACATCACTCGCATGTGCTGCAATTCGCGCGCCGTGTGATGTCGCTAGCGGCCCTGCTTCGCCGACGTGATCGAAATGCCGATGGGTCACGACGATCATGCGTAGCGTCGCCTTCGCCAGAGAAAGGCATCGTTCGATCGTCGCGGTCGATTCGGGGGCCGGATCAATGACGGCAGCATCGTGCGTGCCGGGATGCACAAGGACGTAGACGTTCGTGCGCACCGGGCCACAAACGAATACGTGGAGATCGGGAAAGGGCGCGGCGCGTCCGGTCGGTCCAGTCATGGGTTCAGTATCCGCGACGAATCATCGCGGACAGCCTAGGTGCTCGGGATAGGATGCATCGGCCGGGCGCGTCGCTCGGCGGAGGGAGAGACCGATGGCGGCCGAAACGGTCAAGTTACCAACGCAAATTGTGGTCAAAGCACAACGCCTGAGCGAAGAGTCGTTCCGGAAGTACGGACGTGTTGTCGGCCCGGGCCGGGAAGTGTTGACGGCGACCGACACGCCATTTGCAGCAAATCTGGTTCACATCCGTCGCGTTGATCGGACGATTGACTACATCAACCGTCACCTCGATCACAGTCAGATGTTTGTTCCGCTTTCGCCGGTACCGGTCATCGTCGTTGTCGCGCCTCCTGATCAACCTCTGCACGGATTCGACCCAACGTCGATCGTTGCGTTTATCGCCGACGGTACGCAAGCGTTCGTCCTCGGGGTTGGAACGTGGCATATTGAGCCGCGCGCACTGGCTTCAGATACGTGCCCGATGGTGAATGTGCAGACGACGGGGTATCACGCGCATACCGAGCGGATCGGTTTCGCAGCCATTGGGGTTGAGGTCGCCCTTGAAATTGACGTGGCGAGCGTCTGACCGCCCGGCACATGCAAGCGCGATTCGTCCTCGGCTGAGGCCGGAACGATAGAGACCGGCTTTTCGCTCGGGTCGCGTCTAGCTGAGCCGGTGCTTCATAACGACGGCCGAGCGTGGCAGGCGGGCACGGTCGAAAATACTGGGCGGGGTGGCCCACGATTAGCGCGGCGCGTTCAATCCGCCTTGAGGCGGGCGGCTTTCGCCGCCCGCTCCTCAGCTTGACTACCGCTCGTCACCGCAAGTACGGCTCGACGGCGCCAGTGGCACCGTCAACCTGCTGCAACGCTGTGCTCTGCCAGAGCTCCCTCTCGGCGATTTGCACTCTGGAAGGTCTTCTGCGCTTCCTCGACACCCTCACGGGGCCGATTAGCGCTGAAGCCTCGCGGTTCGATTGGCCTCCCTGCCGTTCGAGCTCCGCATCCTTCCGTCACAACGATCATCGGCACGTCCGCCGAATGCTTGAGTCCTGCGGCGGCCTCTGCGGCACAGCAGTTTGGGGCCGAGCTTCGGAGCGGGCGATCGGGAACCGTGCCGAAACGCGCTCGGCGTTCAATCCAGTTGCGATCGTGGTGGAGCGCACGTGCGTAACCCTTAAAAACACACTGCCGACGCCCCGCGAACGGAGGTCGGCCTGTGTGATCCTTGAAGTTGTGCTACGGGATGAACCCGTTGACGTGACCGAAACTACGTGAACCGCGCTCCGGGATCTTGACCTGTAAGGGCAAGAACTAACCGATCCACTGTTGGGACGTAGTCACCTCCGGCGACCAAGGTCTTCAGTCGAGCAACGAACGCCGCCCGAACCTCCGATTGATTACCGTCGGCCGAAGCGGTCACTGGTCGACAGCTCGAGTTGAGCCGTCGCCCCGCACGGCGACGCTGAGGCATGCCTGAGCTCCTTCTCGGCAAAGTGCCTGTGAGGAAGGGCATTGCATTCAAGATCACGCCGAGGCGTTTTCGTGAAATCTCTGCGCCTGCCGACCGTTTGGCTTCCCTGCCTCCCGGACCCGCAACCTTCGCTCATCTACATCATCGGCGGGCCGGCGCGTTCCTTTAGGCCCGGCGGCGAAACTCGACAAAAGTCGCGGATTACCGGACAGAAACGGCGGTCGCCCAGATCACGACCGACGCCACGATGCCCGTGCCGCCCACACGCCCGCGACGGTCAGGATGGTGCCCGTCACAATAAATGTCGCGCGGAGACCAAGCACCGTCGCAGCCGTCGCTCCAAGGACCGGGCCTGCCGCGCCGCCGAGAGCGGTCGCTGTCGTTGTCAACCCGAAGACCCAACCGCGGTGGCGTGCCGGCGTCTGCACGGCAACCAACGCCATCGTGCCGGGCATGAGGCCGCCCGTGAACAGACCAAGAATCGCTCGCCACGCGAGGAGTTCGTAGGGGCCGCCAACCCACGCCTGAGGGAGGTACACGACCCCGCCCGCAATGGCGCACGCGGCCATCAACCGTCCGTGGCCAACTCGATCACCAAGTCGTCCTGCAAAGACGGCCGCAAGCGCACTCGTGACCGCGGTGATTCCAATGACCACGCCCGCAACAGACGCAACTTGCGTATGTGAGTCAGCAACCAAATGTTGCACGAACAGCGGTAAGACCGGTCCCATCGCGTTTTGCGCCGTCGAGACAAGAAACAATGTGACGATCACGGCGCCAAGGCCGGGGGTCTCTCGCAACAGCGTCACCGCGTCTCGCCAGCCATGCTGGCGCGCCCCGTCGAAACTCTTTGCAGGTGGGACGAACTCCTCGCGGACAAACGCAACGACGACCAAGCCAGACACCGCAAGAAGCGCGCCGGTGGCGAGGAAGGTCGCCTCAAAGCCAGCGACGTCTGCAATGACCCCCCCCAGCAGTGGGCCAAGGCTGTTCCCGACAAAAACCGCCGTTTGCAGTAGCCCGAGCGAAAACCCCAAGTGGGACGCCGGGACCACACTTACGACAAGTGTGCGCGTCGCGGCAACGGTCCCAGAGAACGCCCCCTGGACCGTCCGCAGTCCGAACAACTCGAGCGGAGTACGGGCAATCGACATCGCGCCGACAATGAGCCCGCCGCCAAAGCACGCCCGAACGACCATCGGCTTGCGACCGTGACGATCAGCGAGGTCACCCCAAAACGGTGCTACGACCGCCATGACCAACATGCCCGCAGTAGACATTGCGCCAGCCCATTGGGCGGCGCTCCCTTCGCCGACCACACCTAAGCGTTGGACGTACAGCGGCAGGAACGGCAACGCCATGCCAAACGCAACCATTGAGGTGGCCTGCGCGATGAGTAAGGCGCCGAACGCAGAACGCCAACCCGGGGCTCCCCCAAACGAAGATTGGCTTGACGTTCCGGCCGTTGTGTTCGACGAAGCTCCGTCGACACTAGTGGTAACCGGCGCCCGGTGGTCCGCGGATGATCGAGACGCCTGTGCACTGACCGGACGGACCATCGCACGCAGGATACTGGTGCACGCAAGCACCTTCGTGTGGCCGACACCGTGCACCACACCGAGGGCGTCGACGATGAGCGCAAGAGCCGGAGGTGCACATCAAGTGGCGCACGGAGTTGCCGCCACACGCCGACCGGAATAATCTGCATCATGGTGACCATGCAGACATCTGTTGCATCACACGGCGGCGGGTCAACGCGCCTCGCGTCGATCCTTACGAACCCAGACGACCCATGGTTCATGCGGGTCCAGCTCACGTCAATTGTGCTTGTCCTCGTCTCTGTCGGAGCGCTGATGGCCGAGACCGTTGAAGGCGTGGCTGAGGCGTACGCCGACGTCTGGTACGCCCTTGAGTGGGTATTTCTGATCGGCTTTGGTCTTGAGTACTTGGCGTACCTCTACGTTGCCGTTGATCGCGTGCGCCACGTGCGGTCGTTCTGGGGCATCATCGACCTCCTTGCGACCCTACCATCCCTCTTCTTGGTGCTTGGTATCGGCCTTGCGGGCGGGTTTTTACGGATCCTTCGCGTTTTGCGCGTGCTCCGCACCCTCAAAATCATGCGCCTCGCCCTTGTTCGTTACCAACAAAGCGATGCGGCTTCGGGGAAAAAACGGAACACGCTCTGGCTTGACCTTCAGATTTACGGTATGGCCGTCTTTGTTGCGTTGGTGCTGTCGGCATCGATCATGTATGAGGTCGAAGGTGGGACCGAGGACACGATGTTTACAGACATCCCCACGTGTCTATGGTGGGCCATCACGATCCTCGCAACGCATGGGTCGGCGTTCTCGGCCACAACCGCGCTCGGCAAGGTCGTCTCTGGCCTCACGATGCTCACCGGTGTGGCGCTGTTCAGCATCCTTACCAACGTCATCGGTCGGTCGCTCTTAGCGACGCTCTTTGGCGACGACAGTGAAGAGGCGCCGCCGCCCGAGGCTCGCGCGGCTGCTGCCGCGAAGGTTCGCGCCGCGAAGGCAGCGGTGTCCGCCGCTGTGACGCGCACCGTAGACTCGGCCGGCCTCCTGCCCGGACGTGGCGGTGACGCCCCACCCGGTCGGCTTACGCACGGGTTCGGACGAACCGTTTGGAATGCGTACAACGACATACATTCGGCACCATACGAATGGTCCTCGAAAATTGTGACGACGGCAATCTTCGCCTCAGTCGGCTGCATCATGCTTGAGTCGGTTGAGTCCATCTACGCGGATTACTACCTGCCCATCACCGTCGCCGAGTGGATCGTCTCGGTTGTATTCATCTTGGACTACGTAGCACAACTCTGGATCGCGGAAGACCGGAAGGGGTATGCGATCTCGTTCTGGGGGGTCATTGACCTTGTAGCGATTATCCCGGTACTCTTCCCTATCCTTGGTCTGACACAGGTCAAATCTGTTCGACTCTTCCGCATCCTCAGGGTGCTTCGCGTCTTGAAATTGATGAAGGCAGCCGCGGCGCGCGCGCGCACGTCCGCAAGTGCAAGTTCCGACACGCTTCTCGTCGATCTTCAGATCTATCTCATCGCGCTCTTCACGGCGATGGTCATGTCCGGCACGCTCATCTGGTTCGCCGAAGGTGATGTTGAGTCGAATCCGTCGGCCGTGAATGCATTCGAAGGGCTTTGGTTCGCCGTGGTGACGCTGACCTCAACCGGTTCTGGCGTAAACGTGCCCCAGACCCTGCTTGGACGCATATTCGCCGGGTCTACCATGATCGTCGGATTAGGTCTCTTCGGAGTGCTTACAAGCGTGATTGGTCGCGCAATGCTTAAGTCGCTTTTCGGAGATGACGGGGGCCCAGATGGCGATGTCTCGACGCCGGACGATCCCGACCACTACCTCGCGCCATCGGACACCCAACTCGCCACCAAGTAGCGATGGTTGCGCGCATTGGCAACGGCCACGAGCCGTTCGCGAAACATCACGGGCAAGTCGATGACGCAACGTTGCATCGACTTCGAGCGGTTGGGACCGCGGCCGTGTGGTCGGCACTCACCAAGGCCGGCATATCGCGTCCCGTGCTAGCGGGTGTCTCGGCGCTCTCGGGGCCAGAAACGATGCCGCTCGTGGGCCGTGCCCGTACGCTGCGCTACTTGCCCGTGCGGGAGGACCTACTCGCCACCCTTCGCACTCCGGGGGTCGTGAACCCCCAACGGGCACTTTTTGAGGTTGTCGGGCCGAATGATGTGGTGGTAATCGACGCTGGCGGTAACGTTGAAGCCGGCGGCCTTGGGGACATCCTAGCCACTCGATTGAAAGCAAGGGGAATTGCAGGCCTCGTTACCGATGGGTGTGTCCGTGATGCGCCATACATAAAGCGCATGGGCATGCCGGTGTTCACTCGCGCAGTCCACCCCGGTGCGAACACCAGCGCCCTTCTTCCCTACGAATACGACGCGCCAATCCAGTGTGGAGGCGTGACCGTACTACCGGGAGACGCGGTTGTTGGTGACGAGGACGGGGTGATCGTCATTCCTGCGGCACTGGCTCACCGCATTGCCGATGAAGCAACGCAACAGGAACACCTCGAAGGGTTCCTGCGAAAACTGGTCGAAGCAGGTGAGACCCTCCCCGAAGCGTACCCACCTAGCGCAAGGGTACGGGCCGCCTACGAAGCATGGCGTGCCGGGCAGTCGTAGCAGTTGGCGCTTGACACCACGCGGTCCGAGGATCCTGCGGACTGCGGGCGACATCGACGCGTACCATCGATCGAAGCGCATCGGAATTACCGTATGCCGGCCACTGCGGGACGACGGTAGCAGGCGTGATGGGGAGGGTGATGGTCGTTTCGGAGACGGCACCAGTTCGCCAATGGGAGGGGTCAGGGGCTATACCTGGCGCCCGCGTCGTTGCGCGCTTACTGATTAACCGCAACTACGCGCTCTTTATGGGTGGCAGCTTTCTCTCGGCGCTAGGAAGTTGGGTGCAAGCGGTTGCGATCGGTTGGCTCGTTTACGACCTGACCGGTTCGCCGTTCATCTTGGGGCTTGCGAACTTCGCGCAAATGGCGCCGCTTTTCTTCTTCGGCATGCTCGGCGGCGTGCTTGCCGACCGATTTGACCGGCGCCTCCTCCTCACCGTCGGGCTATCCATCACCGCACTCGCCCTAACCGTCCTTGCGGGCGTCACGATTGTCGGCCAAGCATCGGTACCACTCATCATCGGCATATCGCTCGTGCTCGGTCTTGCAAATGTCATTGTTTGGCCTGCATGGCAGCCCTTCATCAAGGAACTCGTACCACCGAGCCGACTACGTGAAGCGATCGCGTTTAACGCAGCGCGGTTCAACCTGAGCCGCGTCCTTGGCCCAGCGATTGGCGGGACCATTCTTGCGACGTCCGGCGCCGGCACCTGCCTCGCGGTCACGGCGACCACAAGCGTCGCGGTAGTGGTCGTCACGCTCGCGGTCCGGCGTCCGCGCGCGTCGCGCGCCACAACCTTCGCCCCATGGTTGTCTAGTCTGGGTGAGGGAATCGCATACGTCCGGGCAGATCCCTTTACATTTCGCCTACTCGCGGTCACAACCCTCTTCGGTCTCGCCGTGATGCCATATGCCACCTTTCTCCCAGCGCTTTCGCAAGACGTGTTGGGCCTCGGCCCAGATGGCCTTGGTCACCTGCTGGCCGCAGCCGGTGGCGGTGCGGTTGTCGGCGCCATCGTGACCGGAATGCCATACGTCGGCGCGCGACCGAGAGTGGCGATGACCGCGTTCAGTGCAATCGGTGCATCCGGCGCCCTTTCGCTCGCGATGTGGGCGCACACCTTTGCGGGAGTGCCCTTGCTCGCATGGCTCGCCTTAGGGGCCATTGGCCTAGGAACGGTCGGCTTCCTGACCAACGCAAACACCATCCTGCAACTTCGTGTGCCGGATCACCTCGTTGGTCGCGTGATGGGACTCTGGGTCGTGCTCAACGCCGGCACGAATCCTCTTGGAAGTCTCGCCCTGGGCGCATTGGCAGAGCATGCGCCGCTAACCAGCGTCTTCGGCATCGCAGGGTTCGCTGCGGCAACCTGCGCCGTCGTCCTCCTCATCATCCTCAGAGACACGGTTGCAACGACAAGCAGTGAAGAAACCCAACGCGCAGCCTAGAACGCCCTCAAGCCGGACTGTCTTAGTCAATCACGAGGTCGTCAAGGCGCCGACGTTGTGACTCCTCGAGGACATACTCAACACCAACCAGCCCGGCGTCAAGATCAGCCACGGTCTCCGGCCCCAGAATGGCACTGGTTACACCGGTGCGTCCGACAAGCCACGACAGGGCAAGGGTCGCCGGCGTCGTACCCCATTCTTCCGCCAGCGTAACCAGTTTGGTTGCCAACGCCACGTGTGCGGGTGAACTGAGCTGCCCACCGCGACGGACGCGTCTCGGATCACCAGCGGGGTGGGCATTCGTGATTTCGCCGGTCAGTAGGCCTGCCTCAAGCGGCGAGTAGCAGGTAAGCCCAACGTCGTGAGCTTTACACGCCGGCACCACCTCACGTTCAATCCACCGATTGGCAAGGTTATACGGCATCTCCATCGCGACCGGCGCGACCCACCCGCGTCGTTCGCAGAGGCCGTGGGCGCGCGCTAACTCCCACCCGGCGAAGTTTGATAGGCCGATGTAACGCACCTTTCCAGACGATACGAGATCGTCGAATGCACGCATTGTTTGGTCAAGCGGGGTAGTTGGATCAACATGATGCGCGTAGTAGACATCGATCCAGCTAGTGTTCAGTCGACGTAACGATTGTTCACATTGTTCAATGATGTGCCGGCGTGTGAGTCCACCGCCGCCTGGCCCGCCGTCGTTCGGACCATCACCGACCCGTTCTTGCACTTTCGTGGCAACGATGATTCGGTCGCGACGGCCGCGTATCGCACGTCCGACGCACTCCTCCGACGACGGTCGCTCTCGCCACGTCGGGTAGCCAGGCCTGTCGAAGCGCAACTGATTGCCATATGAATTGGCGGTGTCGATGAAGTTGACCCCCGCGTCGAGAGCGCGACCGACGATTGCGTCGACAACAGACCCAGAAGGGCGTAGACCAAAGAACGCGGTGCCGAGGCACAAGGTCGAAACTCGGACGCCTGACGCGCCGAGAATGCGGTACTCCACGGTTGAATCGCCCTTCCGTACGTGCCTGAATTACCCACCCGGGATGGCGGCTACAAAATGCACTTCAGAGTTGGTTCGCACCTCTTGATACATTGCGACGCGAGTCGCAAAGATCACGTCGTCGACAGCAACCGTCAACCCAGGACGAAACTGGTCGCCATCGCATATTCGCTCATGCAACTCTGGGTGGCGCCGACCAAGGTCCGCGACGAGTTCGCGAACCGTCGACCCGTAGGCCTCAATTCTTGAGGCGCCCCCAGCGAGGTCACGCATCGCAGGTCCGAGATACACGATTGGCATATTTGAGTCTTCACATTGCGCGGTGCGCGCAAGATGCGTAGAAGATACCCGCAGGCCAAAATGCCCGCCCCCAGTTTCACGATGGCAAGAAGACGCCCCCGTGGCCGAAAGGCCTTGGGGGCGTCAAATGCGCGCGTCCCGTGACATGCGACGGCCAAACCGTCGCAAGATTGGGGTGTTTAGATTGTGCCGAGTGCGTGAAGGATGACCGACGGCTTCATCGGCAACGACGTCATGCGCACGCCAAGCGCGTCATGAACGGCGTTCGCGATTGCCGCCTGCGGTGGGACGATCGGTACTTCACCAACGCCCCGCACTCCGAAGGGGTGCCCGGGATTCGGTACTTCAACGATCACGGTTTCGATCATGGGAACGTCGAACGTCGTCGGCAAACGATAGTCAAGAAGCGACGTGTTGGCCATTTCCCCACGATCATTCATCCAGTATTCCTCGTGCAATGCCCACCCGATGCCTTGCACGCAGGCGCCCTGAATTTGTCCTTCAACGTAGCTTGGATGAATTGCCTTACCGGCGTCTTGGACAGCGGTGTATCGAATGATGTCGACCTTGCCGGTCTCTGGGTCGACTTCAACGTCCACAAGGTTTGTGGCGAACGCCCCGCCTGCCCCCTGTGGATTAACGTTTCCGACACCGGTAACCGGCCCGCCCGTCGCGTCAAGCTTCGCAGCTAGGTCTTGGAACGTGATGTGCTTGGAGGCATCGGTCGAACAGGCGAAGGTGCCTTGCTGATCGTACGTGACGTCGTCGGCGGGGACGCCCCAAACTTTGGCCGCGCGGGCCTTCATTTGCGTAACCACTGAACGCGCCGCCTCAATCGCCGCGATGCCAGTCGCGAAGGTCGTTCGGCTTCCTCCGGTGACACCCGTGTACCCGATCGAGTCGGTATCGACGACGTTCGGACGAACGTCCTCAGCGCGAATGCCCAAGATTTCCGCCGCTTGCATCGAGATTGACGCACGGCTGCCCCCGATGTCGGTTGAACCTTCAATCAACGTAACCGCTCCGTTCGCGTTCACGCTGATCGACACACTCGATTCTAGGCCGATGTTGAACCAGAAACCGATTGCGAGGCCTCGACCGCGCTTGTGCCCGGGGCGGGGCGTGCCAAGCGGCGAGTTCCAGTGCGCTGTTGCCTTCGTCTGCTCGAGGACTTCAATGGCCCCAACACGTTTGAAGCGTGGCCCTGCAACCTGAAGCGTGCCTTCGTGCGACGCATTCTTCAGACGGAAGTCAACTACGTCCATGCCAAGCTTGTGGGCTAGTTCATCAATCGCCTGTTCGGCTGCGAACGCCGCCTGCGGAGCTCCGGGTGCGCGGTACGGCGCCGTCTTCGGCATGTTGGTCAAGACGTCGTAACCGTCGACGCGCATGTCCTCAAGGTTGTACGCCGCGAAGATGCAGGCGGCGGCGGCACCGGTATCTGAGCCTGGGTAGGCCCCACTCTCCATCGCGATTTCCGCCGAAGCAGCAACGAGCTTACCGTCGTTCGTGGCGCCGAACTTGACCTTGGTCCAAGACGCCGGGCCAGGTCCGGTGGCTTGGAACACCTCGGCGCGGGACATGATGACCTTCACTGGCCGACCGCTCTCGCGGGACAAGATCGCAGCGACCGGCTCGAGGTAGACGTTGATCTTGCCGCCGAAGCCACCACCGATCTCTTGTGGCACGCAGCGCACGCGGGAGACCGGTACGCCAAGAACCATCGCCGCCGAATCTCGTGCTGCAAAGGCCCCTTGCGTGGAGGTCCAAATGGTGATGAGACCGTCGCGGTTCCACATCGCCGTGGCATTCGTCGGCTCAATGTAGCCCTGATGCACGGTCGAAGTGACATAGTCGCGTTCGACAATGACGTCAGCTTTCGCAAACGCTGCATCTGGATCGCCTTGCTGTAAGCGGAAGTGCTTGGTGACGTTCGATGCTTTGCCGGTGTCCTTGCCAAGCGAGACGGTCGTCGTTCCCGGATGGACCTGAGGCGCACCGTCCATCATCGCTGCGCGCAAGTCGGTGACCGCGGGAAGCACTTCGTACTCAACCTCGATCAACTTGCACGCTGCTTCGGCGATATGCACATTCGAAGCAGCTACGGCCGCGACCGCATGGCCTTTGTACAGCACCACGTCGCTGGCGAGGATGTTGTCCGACATGTGCTTCAGGTTGCCTTCGCCTTCGCCCATGTGAACTTCGCGGTCCTCCGCCTTTGGCAAGTCCTCATGGGTCACGACCGCATGCACACCGTCTAAGGCACGCGCCTTGCTGACGTCGATCCGCTTAATGCGGGCGTGGGCATGCGGGCTGCGAAGCACCTTCCCGAACAGGAGACCGGCAAGGCGAGTGTCGCCGCCGTAAACTGCGCGCCCAGTGACCTTGTCAACGCCATCATGGCGCACCGGACGGGTACCAACAACGCGGTACTCGCCGGTCGAAATGATGCGGTTTGCGCCACCGTTCCTATCGATAATGCGGGTGGGTGCGGTCGCCGGCGTGTCGCTGGCGGGACGGTCAGCGGTTTGCGTCATGGATGTCCCTCTCTTCAGTTCAAGCCTGTGCCAGTCGGTGCCGTGTCGGCTACGCCGCGCGGACACATCGGTGCGTCATCAGTGGGCTACGGCGGGGTGCATCATCTGGGCGGCGTGCAGCACCGCACGGACAATCTTGTCGTAACCCGTACAACGGCAGAGGTTGCCTGCCAACCAGAACCGAACCTGATCTTCGGTCGGATGTGGATTGGCCTTCAGGAGTTCCGATGCCGAGACGATGAAGCCGGGGGTGCAAATCCCGCACTGTAACGCCGCCTCTTCGAGAAACGCCGTCTGCAACGGATGAAGTTCACCAGACGGAGAGATTCCCTCAATCGTCGTGACGGTTGCGCCGTCGGCTTCAACCCCAAGGACGAGGCACGAGTTCACGAGGTGACCGTTCATCACCACATTGCACGCACCGCAGTTGCCGTCCGAGCACCCTTCCTTCGTCCCTGTCAAACCGATGACATCACGAAGACACTCAAGAAGCGTTTGGCGGGGTTCGGCCAAGAACTGGACCGGTTCACCATTAATCGTTGCCGTGACGACGGTCTTTGCCGCCGCCCGGGGTTCCACTGCAACCATGTTGGTTACCTCGGATTTCGCTGGGTGGTCAGCGCCCGTCCCATCTACGCTCCCCAGGGGAGTACCGCCGGGATCAGGCGTCGACCATAACGACTTGGTTTAGTGGGCGACGCCATTCGTGGCGTGGGTCTCATGGGCGCCAGCTACATGTTCGCCGCGCGCGCGAGCAATTGCCCCGGCCAATGCACGTTTGGCCATCACGCCCGACAAATGCCGGCGTTGCTCGACCGTGCCTCGCATGTCAGTAATCGGACGGGCAGCGGCCTTCGCTGCGGCGCTCGCGGCCTCAAGCGCTGCGTCGTCGCCGTGCGTGCCAACAACCGCGGCGGCGGCCTCCGGAACAGACAGCGGGACTGGTGCAACCGACGCGAGCACGACGCGCGCCTCAGTCACAACGCCTTGGTCGTCGAGGGCGACCCACGCCCCCGCACCCGCGACTGCGATGTCCATCTCATTCCGCGGGATAAAGCGCAAGTAGTGCCCCGCACTCCGAGGCTTGGGCGCCGGTAAATTGATCGCCACAAGCAGCTCGTCCGCGTGCATGCAGTTTTGGCCTGGGCCGGTACAGAACTCAGCCACTGGCACTTCGCGTCGGCCTGAAGGCCCAGCGATGACCGCGGTTGCCCCGACGGCCGCGAGCGACGGGATGGTGTCGCCAGATGGCGCCGCGTTGCATAAGTTCCCACCGAGGCTTGCTCGGCCTTGAATTGCAACCCCGCCCACGATGCTCGCCGAGTCGATGATGCCCGCATAGCCAGCCACGATTGCTGGATGTGCATAGACTTTGTGCGCGGGAACCGCGGCTCCAATGGTCACGCTGCCGTCAGCATTAACACGAATTTCTGACAGCTCACTGATGCCCTTGACGTCGACGACTCGGTCAACGTGCCGACGACCCACCTTCATCTGCACGAGGAGGTCCGTGCCTCCGGCCATCGCCCTTGCGCGACCCGGCTTCTCCGCAAGGAGCGCCACCGCCTCGCTCACGGTTCCCGGGCGCATGTACTCGAAGGTTTCCATGCGTACCGCTTCCCCTTCCGACACCACGGTGTCGACCAACGACGGACTGGCCTCACGCCCCCACTGCCGTGGGTCAGGGCCGAAGCCCGCCTCGACGGGACAATCCCTCACAATTCGTGCCAAGTTCGGCCGTACCGCGCGTTACGTTGTCGTACCGCCAATCCGGGCACCGACGGAATGGTACCCGCACGCGACCACTTTCGGTCGGCTACTCTGCGCCACACCGTGCCCCGGACGACGACCGGTCGACGGCAGGAGTATCGAATGTCGCTGCGCGCGAACTACGAAGACATCGTCAAACTCTCCGTCATAGGCGAGATTGCCTCACCTCGGCGAGCCTTCTCCCCATACCTCGTGACCCACGATGGGCGGGCGGTAACCGTGCCGGGCTCGGGCGGGATTACGTACAACGTGCGCGTCGGGGATCGTGCCCTAGGCTGGGCATGCGATCACGTCGAGCCTGGGGTCACTATCCGCAACAAGGACGCCGAAGAGAATAGTGCCCTCGCCACCCTCGGTTGTATCGGGAACGAGGCACACGTCGTTTCGGGTGAAGGTAAGGGATCAATCGGCACCGTGACCGGCAAGCACGGTGGTGCCGAACACATGATGGTGGATTTTGCCCCAGAGGTCCTAGAGAGGTTGACGATAGGCGATCGCATTCAGGTGCGCGCGTACGGTCGTGGCCTCGTCCTCCTCGACGCACCAGAAGTGAAACTCCTGAACATGTCGGTCCAATTGCTGAGAGCAATCCCGGCAGAGGTCTCGGACAGCGGCGTTCTCGAGATACCGGTCGCCGGCATTGTGCCTCCTGAATTGATGGGTTCAGGCGTCGGTTCAAGTCCCGAGCGAGGCGACTACGACATTCAAACGCATGATCGCGACGTGCTTGACGCACATGGCTTGGCGAACCTCAAGCTCGGCGACCTCGTCGCGGTCCGCGACCAAGACCACTCGTACGGACGTGGGTACCGACACGGCGGCATGATCGTCGGGGTCATCGCCCACACCGACTGCATGGTGGCCGGCCATGGGCCGGGACTCACGACGCTTATGTCGAGTCGGGCCGACCACCTCCGACCTGTCATCGACCCAGACCGCGCCAACATCGCAACGTTGCTTGGGTTGCGCTAACGGCGTGGGGTGACGTGCGCGGGCCAACGCGACCGCGCACCATCGCCCAACTACTGTGGAACGTTTCCTGGACTTGTAAACCACCCGACGACCACCGCGACGAGGGTGACCGTGGCGGTCACAATCACAATCCAAACGAGCGGGTCGGACAGTTCGAGCGGTTCGCGCGGGGCGTACGTCTGGACTGACGACCGCGGGGCGGTGGCGATCAATCGGGCCAATGACACTAAAGCCGGGACTGCCCGCGACGGCGGATCGGCTACGTCTGGTCGGGCACCGACTTCATTGCTTCCTGTGTCACCAGTGGTCGTTGCGGTTGACGCACCACCAGAGTGCGTCCGGCTCGGTGCGGACGATCCGAGTGACACTGCGGGCGGCGCACCCACTGGCGCCACGGGTACGAAACCTGTCTGAACCGGCGCCGACACGACGGGTCGCACTCCGCCGAACGATGGAACCACTAAGCCTCGGGCGCGCATAACTGCGATCGTCGCCCCGGGCAGGCCGACGCCCCAACGACGTTGTGGCGCCGTCATGGACTCAAGGTCAAGCTTTTCACACGTGTTGCACGCGGCACTATCGGCCTCGTCGTACGAGCGTCCGTCAAGGTGCACCCATTCGGTCCAACGTTCACCCAGACCCGTCTCGTCGGTATCGAGTGGAGCGGCGGCGTCGGCCCAAAGCAGGTAGGCACCGCCGCAAAGGCGGCATTCTTGCCACGAAAACGGAAGCGTTGCCATGGAGCGAATAGTGGCACGTCGGCACGTCGTCGTGCGCGCCGCACTCACCGCCGCTCGGGCGTCCCTCCGCGAAAGTAGGGGAGTTGGACGGCGTGGCGCCCTACCTGCTACGATTACGGAGCGACGCGGGGTGGAGCAGTGGCAGCTCGTCAGGCTCATAACCTGAAGGTCGCAGGTTCAAATCCTGCCCCCGCAACCAGATGAAGCGCTCCGGTCCAAATGGACGGGGCGCTTTTCTATTCGCCTAAGACGTCATTGCTCATCGGGACGAACTAGACGCCCGTCCCGACGCAAGTAGCGACGCAATCACCGGCACGCCGTGGCGGGATATCACTTCGCGGCTCGTCAAGAAGCCTAGAAAGATAAAAAGCACGCCAAGAAATTCGCCGGTGTAGAACGCGGTGGTGACGCCCCACCGATTTAGAACCCCAGTAATACTCGGGGTGAGCGCGCCGATTGCGATAAACAGATTGCTTGCAAACCGTTCAATATTCCGCCGCTCCCGTAGGAACGCATGAGCGGAGTGAACCGCCCCGAACACGAGCATTAAGGCGCCACCAACGTTGAAGATTGGGGAGAGGATTCGAACGGAGTCGGGCATCGCCGCGCCCTGCGGTACGCCAGTCAA
>CAYFLJ010000013.1:18602-26080 GCA_964343985.1 uncultured Thermoflexus sp. | reverse complement strand
GCGATCGTCGCAACGTCTGGCGTTCGATCCGACGCACTCTCTCTCGGCGCGCGCGCGCTTCTCGCGTGCGCGGCCCTTGTCGAACCCGCAGCCCAACTTCGCGATGACGTGGTAACCCGAGCACTTTCATCGGGAGACGCATCAGTTGTCCTTGATGGACTCACTGGGAGTTGGTGCCAGAACGGCGGCCCGCCAGACCTTTGGCGCACCTATTTTGAACCGTCGGCAGTCCCAACCGCGCGAAATGATGCCGTTGTCCCCCCCCAAGGCGGCGTGGCTTGGTTTCATGATGATGCGACCGGGCACGTCGTCTCGGGGCCGTTCGCAGACTTCGTTGCGACGCACGGAGGCCTTGAACACTTCGGCGCACCACTCACTGACGTCTTCGCGGATTCAGGGCGGAAGATACAGCTTTTTCGTAACGTCATTCTCGAGGAGGTGCAAAGCGCCTCCAGCAATTCAACCGTCATATCGAGCGCCGGGCGGGGTCGCGCAGAAACAGACGGCGTCTTGACTCGGCCGGAAGCGGCTTCAGTGACGGAGAACTCCGTTGCTCCGGGGAGGAGGATGGTCGGCAGTTCAGGTCACACCGTCGGTGGCGCCTTTGCAAAAGTCGTCGACCGTCTACCGAACCTCCAAGCCATTCTCGGTGACCCCATCACTGAGGAACTTGTCCTGAATGGAATAACTGTCCAATATTTTAACGGCGGAAGGTTAGAGTACACGCCTGGCCGTGTCGGCATCGGCGGCGAGCCCGTGCGTCTTTCGCCCCTCGGTGAACAATTTGCCCGCGACCGCGGGTGGCTTGAACTCAACCCGTAACCCACAACGCGCCGGGATTTACCCCGAGCGCCCTTGGGTGGCACCGCGCACCAGGACATCGATCGCATAAAGTGACGTGCAGGCCGTCAGATACAGTCGCGATACCGTTGGTCCACCGCCTCCGAAACACAGGTTGGCGACGGTCTCTGGAGCCATCACCGACGCATCGCTCCGTGATGGAGCGAGGGGCGTGACAATGCGGCCGATTAAATCTCCGGCGGCGTCGAAGACGTGAACGCCGTCACCAGCGGAGGACCACACCCTGCCGTCGACATCGCACCGGATCCCGTCAGGCACTCCTGTCTCGATGGTGCAGAAGACCCGCCCTCGGTGCAAATGACCACGATCGTCAACGTGAAACTCCCGAATATGTGCCCGCCTTGATGAATCTGCGATGTACAATCTTGATTCGTCTGGTGAGAAGCATAGTCCGTTTGGGCGATCAAAGTCATCCGTGACCGACGTAAGTGATCCGTCACGCGGGTCAAACCTGAATACGTGATTCCGATCAAGTTCTCGCCCCGCCTCGCCAGGAGGCAACCCGTACGGTGGGTCGGTGAACCAAATTGTGCCGTCAGATTTGACAACGACATCGTTCGGCGAGTTCAGCCGCTTACCCTCAAAATGGTCGACGACAGTAGTTCGCACGCCAGCGTCATTCTCAATCGCGACTCGCCGTCCCGAGTGCTCGCACGACAAGAGCCTCCCATCAGCGTCGCGGGTGTTACCGTTCGTGTTTCCGGTTGGTTCACGATAGACGGAAGGGCCACTACCCACTCCAACAAACCGATGAATTTGATTACGGGGGATATCGCTGAATAAGAGGTATCCACCGTCACGATCGGTCCACGTTGGACCCTCGATAAACCCAAAGCCCCCTGCAAGTCTCAGAACTTGGGCGTCGTCCCTCACTACTTTTGCAAACAGATCGCGGTCGATTGCAACAATTTCGCCATCGGCAGCGGCGGACATGCTTCGTCTCCCTCTTCAGTTGTGCCGCAGTCATCTAGCCTTTGACCGCTCCCGACGTTAAACCCGCGACGATCCGGCGCTGGAAGACGAGCACGAGGATTACGAGTGGGATCGTTGTCGCAACGGCAGCCGCGGATATTTCCCCCCAGGGCGTGACCGCAGCAATGTCTGCACCTTCAAATTGCGCAATTGCCACCGGTGCAGTGACCTGTTCCACCTTACTCATGAACGTTCGCGCGAACAGAAATTCATTCCACGAAGCGATAAAAAGCAAAATTGCAGTCGTGAAGACACCCGGTGCTGCGAGCGGGGCAATCACCTGAATAAAGGTTTGAACGCGTGAGGCGCCGTCGACGTAGGCCGCTTCCTCTAATTCACGTGGAAGGTCGCGGAAGAACGCCGTGAGGGTCCAAATACAGACCGGAAGCGTGAACGTGACCCCTGGAAGGATGAGTGCGAGCTTGTTGTTTATGAGATCCCAATCACGAAATTGAAGATACAAGGGACTAATAATTGCAATGCCGGGAAACATTGAAACGGCAAGAACAATCGTCAATACAATATCTTTTCCAGGAAATCGTAGTCTGGCAATCGCGTATGCGCAAATTGATCCGAGCAGGAGGCTAACAACGGTGACGGAACTTGCCACGAGAGCGCTATTGACGAGGGCACCTTGAAACCGCGGCAATGTGACGACTTTGACCCAGCTTGTGAGGTCAATTGGTTCTGGCAAGTACGTGGTCGGGCTATAGTAAATTGCGTTTGCTGGCTTAAGACTGGTGATAACCGTCCAATAAAATGGTGCGAGACACCACGAGACGATTGCAATCACTACGCTGGCAACAGCTATGCGTTGCAGCAACGGTTCGGCTAATGATGCTTTCATTTCTCAGACTCTGCACCTGCAACGGGTGCACCCAAAATCTTAATAAAGATGAATGCAGTGGCTAATATCAGCAGAAACGTCAGCACGGCGAGTGCAGATCCAGCACCGAACTTTAGGTCAGTGAATATGACTCGATATGTATAAAGACTCAGCGTTTCAGTCGCTTGCCCAGGCCCGCCACCAGTCAGGACGAACGGAAGGTCCAGCATCCGGAACACATCAATCATGCGGAATAAAAGTGCTACGAGCATAGTGGGACGCAAGAGCGGAAACGTGATTTTCCAGAATCGGTCCCACGCCGTTGCGCCATCAATTGCAGCAGCCTCATATAATTCGCTCGGGATGAGTTGCATGCCTGCCGTCAAGAGCAGTGCAACAAAGGGAGTTGTCTTCCAGACATCCGCCCCAATCATCGCCCAAATCGTAAACACCGGGCTGATAATCCACGGCTTGTATTGCTCAATCACACCGAGATCCACGAGAATCCGGTTGAATACACCATAGCTGGCGTGATAGATCACTTGCCACATGCGCGCAGAAACGACCGTCGTTAGCGACCACGGGATAAGGATTGACGCGCGAACTAGTGCTCTTCCGCGAAACGCTTGATTCATGACAAGCGCGAAGATCATCCCAAGCACAAATTCAGCGATGAGCGAACTCACCGTGATCGTCAATGTGACCCGCAGCGCATTTAGCCATCGCGCGTCGTCGGTGAGCGCATCGACATAGTTGCCAACGCCAACGAACACCCAAGGGGTATTGGCAAACCGTAGATTGATCTTCCAGACGCTAAGCCAAAGCGCGTGGCCAAGTGGATAGAACGCGACCAGCATTATCGCCAGCATCGCTGGCGCCACAAGCATGACCGCAAATCGTGCTTCGATCGATGCCTGAACAGATTTTTGAACGTGAGTGGTTGAGGCGGGTGCCAGCGGCCTCGCAGTCGCGGTCATCTTCGGGCGTCCTCATCGGTGTCCGAAAAACAACGGCCGCGGGCGAACCCGCGGCCGTCATGGTCGCTTCGTGCAGGGGGTTCGTTACTACCCCTTCATGATCTTTCGCATGCCGTCGGCCATCTCCTTGATACCCTCTTCCGGCGTAATCGCCTTGGTGGTAACTTTCCCGAACACGGGCTGGATCACGTTCGCGGACATCTGGCCATAGAACGGCGTTACGGGACGGGGCTTCAGGCTCTCAAACGTGCCTTTCAGCTTCTCGGCAAATGCGTACTTCGCCTTGACGTCGGCATCGTCAAAGACCGCGGGCCGACACGGCGGAACACCCATCGCCAAGTAACGAGCCTTCTGCTGCGCGGGCGACGTAAACCACTTCACGGCTTCGCCCGTGGCGTCGGGGTTCTTGGAGAATTTGGATATTCCCAGATTCCACGTGCCTAGACATCCCGGACCGGCCTTATCACCCTTCAACGAGGGAAGCGGCACGACGTCCCACTTACCCTTTATTTTCGAATCGTCCCGGTCATTTTGGGTAAGCCCCGAGGTCCACTGACGAAGGAAAACGGCCTTCCCTTCGATGAATGGGTTCTGAGCATCCGCGCCCGTCTTGTACCCAAGTGCGCCTTCGGGGAGAATCTTGTCGGAGTACATGAAGGAAAGCAGACGCTTGAAGGAATCGACTCCTGCGGTGCCCTTGTCCAAAGTTACTTCGAGCTTGTCGTCCATTAGGTCACCACCGTGACCCCACAGGTATTCGAACCACGTGATAATTCCGCCTTCAGTCTGCGACATTTGCGCTGAGAACCCGGCGATATCTGCAGCCTGAAGTTTTTTTGCTTGCTCAAGCAGCTCGTCGTACGACTTTGGTGGTGCTTTGAACCCGCCCTGATCTAGCAAATCCTTGCGGTAGTAAAGACCAGGCCCGTTGTTGTACCAAGGCACTGCGTACAACTTTCCGCCAAAGGTTGCGCCGTCAAGCGTGCCCTTGAAGAATTTGGCCTTTTCGTCCGGTAAAAGGACCTTATCCATGTCGAGCGTCCAGCCGGCCGCCGCAAATTCAGGCACGAACGGCACGTCCATCGACAAGAGGTCGGCCGCAGGGTCCTTCGCATTCGCAACAAGAATAAACTTGTCGCGCAAATCTGAGGTTTGTTGCCCTTGCTCCTGATAGTCGATTGTGATTTTGCCGTTTGTGCTCTTATTAAATTCCTCGACTTGCTTGGGCGAGAAGCCGGTGGTGTCACGGCCCGCGAACCATGTGATCTTGACAGGCTGAGCGGCGGCGGCTGGTGCGGTCGTCGGCGCGGGCGCCGCCGCGGCCTTAGTTGGCTCCGGTGCAGCGGCTGCGGGTGCCTTGGTCGGTTCTGACTTGGCGCCACTCGCCGCCGGTGCGGCCGGTTTCGCCTCCTCGCCCCCGCACGCGACCGCTACCAGACCCGCGGCGCTGGTAGCAAACGCCGCGATTTGACGTCTCCGGGTCATTCCAGAGAGTGCTCTCGACAACGACATCTATGTCCCCCCATGCAAGTGCGCCCGCATTGGACGCCTGATGCCTCTCGTTTCGAACCCATGTACAGGTTTGTCCACGACGAGCGAATTCTGGTCGCAGTGTACGTTACGCCGGGGCCTGATCAGGCCGGGACCGTTTCACCGCGATTCCCGCTTCGTTGAGTTGCCGCTCGCCAACCGGCGACGGTGCACCCATCAGCAAGTCACGTGCGGTCTGGTTCTTCGGAAACGCGATTGCATCGCGAATCGATGGTGCCCCCGCCAAAATCGCCACGATCCGATCAAGGCCCAGTGCAATCCCCCCATGCGGGGGTGCTCCAAACTCGAAAGCGTCGAGCATTGTTCCGAACTGTGCCTGAATTTCTTCAGGTGCGTAACCCATCAGTTCGAAAACACGCTCTTGCAACGCACGCACGTGTATTCGGACGCTTCCGCCACCGATTTCGAAGCCATTGCAAATGATGTCGTACTGCTTGGAGAGCGCCTCCCCCGGAGCAGTCTCAAGGAGATGGACATCTGAGTCTTTGGGACCGCAGAACGGGTTGTGCGTGAAGGTCCAGGCACCACGCTCGTCATCGTGCTCAAGCAAAGGAAAGTCGACAACCCAGGCCAACGAGAGAACGTTTGGGTCGGCAAGTCCGAGCTTCGCCCCAAGGTGGTCGCGCAGTCTTGAAAGCGTCCCGTTGACCACGCGTTCAGAATCTGCGACGAGCGCGATGAGGTCGCCGTCCTGCGCGCCCGTCGCCTCAACAAGCCGCCCGATGACGTCATCGCCGACGTGTTGGCGAAATGCACTCCGCACCCCCTCGGCACTGAGTGCCGCGGTCGCCAACCCTTTCGCGCCGAAAGAACGCGCGAGTTCTGTCAATGCATCGACCTCACGACGCGACCACGTAGCGCCTCCTGGGATCACGATTGCCTTGATCTGCCCGCCGTTCGCTGCCGCGGCTCGGAACACGCTGAAACCTGAAGCGCCGAGCAGCTCGGTGACATTCCGGAGTTCAAGCGCGAAACGGAGGTCGGGACGGTCGCACCCGTAGCGACTCATGGCATCTGCGTACGACATTCTTGGAAACGGAGTCGTCTGTATCCGTTTCTGCGAACACTGACCGATCACGTCGATCAGCATCGACTCGATTATGCCCGTCACATCAGACTCGTCAGCAAATGACATTTCGAGGTCGAGTTGAGTGAATTCTGGTTGTCGATCTGCTCGCGTATCTTCATCTCGGAAGCATCGAGCAACCTGAAAATAACGATCCAAGCCAGCGACCATAAGAAGTTGCTTGAATTGTTGAGGAGCTTGTGGTAGTGCGTAAAACTCGCCCGGACTCAGTCGTGCCGGCACGAGGAAGTCGCGCGCACCTTCAGGCGTACTCGCCGTAAGAATTGGGGTCTCAATCTCAAGAAATCCACGTTCATCTAAAAAATCACGCATACGCTTTATGAGTCGGTGGCGTAAC
This sequence comes from uncultured Thermoflexus sp., assembly GCA_964343985.1. Classification (GTDB taxonomy): domain Bacteria; phylum Chloroflexota; class UBA11872; order UBA12225; family UBA12225; genus CAILQO01. The sequence continues at coordinate 19,469 of CAYFLJ010000013.1, read as the reverse complement.
ACGATTGCGTCGCGCATTGGGGTTCGCCGCAAATCGAGATAACGGTATTTCAACCTCAGTGACTCGTCAATCGCAACGTCATCGTTCACGTAGAACGGTGGCGTCTTGGCAGGATTCAAGACGGTCGCATGGTCCGCGATTACCTCAATGGCACCGGTAGCGAGGTTGGGGTTTGCCGTCCCACTCGGTCGCGCCCGAACACTTCCTTCGATCGAAACAACAAACTCGTTGCGCAGCCCCGAAGCAACACGGTGCGCCTCCGACGAGACATTCGGATCAAACGTCACCTGCGTCAACCCGTGCCGATCGCGCAAGTCAATGAAAATCAGTCCACCGTGGTCGCGCCGACGATGCACCCAGCCATGAAGCAGTACCGCGGCTCCTGCATCGTCGGCACGGAGCGCCCCGCAGGTGTGCGTGCGCTTTCCAGGCATCACCGTCAATCCGGGCGCACCTGAGGTCAAGCCGTTCGAGGTCATTGTCGCTCCTATGCGCCAACCACAATGTCGGCAGCGTTTTCCGAACGTGAGGGTACCGAGGAGCGTTGGGGTTACTGTCCCAAAGGATGCGCTGCCTCGATTCGATGTCCTACCGGACGAGAATCGCGAGCTGCCAAATGCGCCAAAGTGCTTCAATCGCTATTTGAGGGGTCATTTTTGATGAGCCAAAGGATCGCTCCGCAAAATGTATGGGAAACTCCACGACAGTGAGGCCAGCTTTTTGGCATCGCATTGCCATCTCGATTTGAAAGGTATAGCCCTGAGAGCGGATTTCGCCGAGGGGAAGTGACAGGAGTGCTTCTCGGCGGAAACACTTGAACCCGGCGGTTGCGTCCCGGACGCGCAACCCGGTCAGCGTCCTCGCGTA
>CAYFLJ010000013.1:14552-18502 GCA_964343985.1 uncultured Thermoflexus sp. | reverse complement strand
GTGCCATCGGGTGAGGCGTCATCGACGATCAGAACTCTGACGCGTGCCGCGACACTAAGGAGTGCCGCCACCATGGCGGGCACGTTTTCGCGCTCGTTGTACGTCGGCAAGACGACGCAGGTGTCGCGCGAGAGCGCCCGTGCGGCCAGTTCGATTTCAGACGTCACCGTATATTCCGAACCGCCGGTACCGCGACCGCTTTGGCGCTTCGGTCTCGAGGTGGGATGCCCGTGGCGTAGACGACGGTGCCTCCACTCCGGAAAACTTCGAAAAGCCCAGACCCCGGCTCGTCAAGCTCATTCAATCCCGGTCCTGGGTACGCCTGCTCCTCAAGGTATCCCTTCACCACAAAACTCACGCCGTAGCGTTCCAGCACCTCGCGCGCTTCTGGGCCCGAACCATTGCGGTAGAACCGCTCCACGTCCAACTTGCGTCGCTCGACCTCAGCGTTCGCGCTCTCTCCCCGCCATAGCCTTTCGTGCTGGTCCCATCCAAGCACCGTCGGGAATCCGGTTTGGGTCGCGATGCGTGCGAATTCGCTGTATGCACCTCCGGACGCCTCGAGGACGACTGGCGCACGGTTTTCGGTCTGCTTCGCGGCGCTTTCGGTCAACCACTTCGCGGCCGCCAAATCATCGGGGTGATATCGACGCATCCAATCCATTCCGTCAAGAACTGGCGACGCTGCAAATCGGTTCGTCCTGAGACCGACTACGTGCGTCGGATAGAACGCCATCCCGACTGCGACAACGATCCACCACGAGACCAATGCACGTCCAGCCCACGTTTGGCCGACACGTGACGCGAATGCGTTTCCGCGTCGCCGCAGACGCAGTGTTGCTTCGGCCAGTGTGTGCCAAGTCCAAAGCGCAACCTGCGGCGCGGCAATCGCGAGGAATACCCACGCCTGATAGTAGAGCTTAAATACGGTATTCATTCGCCGCAACGATCCGCCGTAGAAGTCACGGATATAGACCACTTCACACACTGCAAGCAGCATCATTGCGAGTGCGACACAAAGAAACGAAAACGCGCTTGCTTCGCCTCCGAATAGCGTGTCGTGAGTGTCGTCACGCCGAATGATTTGAATCGCCACGCTGACAGCAACTGCGCCAACCATTACGGCAAGGACGTACGTGCCCAAATTTCGAATCTCTGCCATACCGACGGCTGCGACTGCTAGTCCGAGTCCGACCGCAACCACCACAAGCCGGCGCCGCAGACGGCCGCTGGTGAACGCGAGTGATGCCAGACTCACGGCTGGGGCAATCCACAGGAATTGCAACGCCCAAAAACTCAAGAACTGGCCTAGGTCGCTCCGACGGTTCACGAGTCCGATTGGAAGCTCACCGGCGGCCGCAACGACAGGTGGTCTGAATTCGACGACAAATGGCCCCACGACCAGAAGTGCAATCACTCCAAGCGCCACAACGAAGCCCAAAAGCCGCCCGAGAGTTAGGGAGACGGAAAGCGAATCGCTGTCCCGCCAACGAAGGACACCGGCGATTGCACCCATTGTGACGGTTACGAATAGCGTCGGAAAGTCCCAAGAATTTGTGAAATACAACGTGCCGAGCAGCGCCCCGACGGGTACGACCGACGCCCACGGCGCCAGCCCGGCGACAAGTTTTCGCCAAGGGACTGAACCGTCGGCAGCGTTTTGTGATTGTGTCGACTTCGACGCGACTCCGGCCGCCACGCGGACGGGAAACGGCGGGTCGAGGAACCATCGGTAGGCGGTTGCGATTGCGACAACTACAAACGGCAAGCTAAGCACATGCGGATGGAGATCGCCGAGCAGGAATGAAAACGCAGGGAATTCATTAATGGTGTAATCGATGTCTCGCTCGCCATCTTTGATGACAAGGACCCGTGTCGCATTCCAACCGACGCCAGACCAGAAATCGCGCTCCCAGAGTCCCGAGGCGTCGAATCGGCGCAGAACGGTCCACAAGTTGCCAGCAATCAGCGCGATAAAGCTCGTCGTCGCGCCGGTGAGAAGGAATGGGGTCGCCGGTCCAACCGCCCAAGCGCCCGCAGGCATCGGGGAACCCTTCGTTTCGGACGCTCGACCGCCTCGTCGTGTCACCAATTGGTCGCGCGCGATGGTATAGCCGAGAGAAAAGGTCGCGAGCGCGACCATAGAAAAAACTAAAGCAAGAGAAAGGTTAAATCCTTCCGACGGAGCGACACCAGTCAGTTGAATGAGAAGCCCATAGCATAAATAGCCAAAGTAGTAGTAGTTGACCCTTGGGTCGGGCATGGTTGGTGAGGGCGCGAGCCAAGGATCAATCGGCGGAAACGAATCTGACCGCGCAACGGCGTTCAGGAACGCAAAGTCCATGAACTTTTCCGTGCCGTTAATGTCAGCCGCGTAGCTGCGGATCCAGAGAATAGAAAAGAAGGACGCTAGGAAGACGCCTTCTTCGATGAGAAGCAACCCACGACGGCGACGCCAGAACGTTACGAGATCTGACCGAGTAGCCTTCGATGACCCCCACGTGGCCACGGCGACGACGATCAACACCGCGACGCTCGCGGCGGCCGAGTTGGTGGACGCTTCTGTCACCCCAACCCACCACGAAACGAAGCCGAACGCGACGAGACCCACCGGCAGTGCAAGTCCCAACCCGCGATCCGCGAAAGGGTGGAAGAACCGAAACACCATCGGAAGCACGGCTGCACCGATGAGATGGGCAGCGCCAAGCCACCACACCGCAACGATCATCATCGTTGGGTGCCCTCAAGACTTTTCACGAGCAGGGTTCGCAGTCGAGAAGCGCCATCTGATCGCTACACAGTCCAATGCACGATCATGACTGTCCGATTGTTTGGATGCGTCCATTGCCAGAGTCAACGACAAGGAGGTTTATACCGTCTATCGCGATCCCAAGCGGGAGGTCGAATTGGCCTGAAGATTTTCCAGCCACTCCGACCGCAGTAAGTACCTCACCGGACGGGTTCATTTTAAGTACACGATTATTTGGAGGATCAGTCAAGAACAGGTAGCCTTGCGCGTCTATTGCGATATACGGTTCGGTTCGCGGACCGGACTGCCAGCCTTGAATCGGAAACTCGGCCAGATACTTGCCTGACGGGTCGAGTTTCTGCACGCGGCGGTTCATTGTGTCAGCGACCAAGATATTTCCCTGAGGATCGACGGCAAGACCGATTGGCTCATTAAGCTGTGCGGGTCCCGCCCCGCCTTGCCCAAATTGCGTAAGGAATTTTCCAGTAGCATCGAACTTCTGCAATCGCTTATTGCCAGTATCGGCAACGATTACATTGCCGTCCCGATCTACCACAATTGAACGCGGACCCCAGAATCCACCATTTTGACCAAGCCATTTCGTGAGAAACCGGCCAGTACCGTCAAACTTCTGCACGCGATGGTTCCAAGTATCTGCCACATACACATTGCCGTCACGGTCCACCGCGACGCCCATTGGCTCTTTAAATTGTCCATCACCGGCCCCTTCGGTGCCCCAAGCGACGACGACCTTGCCGGTACGGTCCACTTTTTGGATCCGATGATTGCCGGTATCCGCGATGAAGAACGAACCCAAACCGTCCGGCGATATCCCTCTTGGAAGTGTGTATTGGCCTTGACCTTTTCCGGTGCTGCCGAACTCACCCCGCGCCTGAACGGGAACCAACTTGCTGACGTAGGCCTCCGGATTGATGCGTGCCGTGGTGTTGGTGCTTGCACTCGGTCCCGCCGTGGCCGGAGAGCTGGCAATTCCATCTTTTATGTACACAAAAAAGTCATATGAACCCAGTGGTTGTGTAGGCTCACGGTAGATCAGCCATTGCCACAGCCCCGAACGTGTCTCGGCATTCGTAAACACGTTACGCAAAGAGTCAATTGTAATATTCCGATAATCCTCAGGGTACCACCACCTCATTTTATACTTCGTTTTGGAATATCCGTTTAAGAACGGTGCATTCTT
>CAYFLJ010000013.1:0-14452 GCA_964343985.1 uncultured Thermoflexus sp. | reverse complement strand
GTCACGGGGCGTGTCAGGGCGTTCGAAGTTCACAGGCCAGCCCGTGTGAATTGACCACGCTGAAAGCAAAGTGGCGACGCCGAAGCTGCTCCGTCGGTACCACGAAGCGGGGCCGTCTCGGTGCCAAAGTTCACCTAAAAAGCGTGCCGTCAGCAGAACCATCGGAGTCGCGATGTGAATCACGAGCCAAGGCATTTTCTCACCGGCCCAGCTGTAAATCGTTAACGCACCCCATCCCCACCAAAGGATGAACGACGTGACCCACGTCGGCTTGCGCAGATATTCAACTGTCGCGACGATGAAAAAACAGAACGGGAGCGTCTCATATGCCACAAGTATCAATATATAATAAAACCACGGCTGGTTGCCTCGCTGAACACCATGTTGCTCCAACCAATATCGAATACCACCAATTAAACCCTCGCGTATTCCGCCAAAGTTTGTAAATAGACTAGTAAAAAGTATTATGAACACCACAAAAAACAGAACGATTCCGCCAGAGAACGTTCCCAGACCCCAGAAACCTGAATTGTCGCGCCAAAGGGCACGCCACGCACCGGTCATCGGCCCGGACGCACCGCGTTCGCGTGGTGTCAATCCATCCGCTTCCTCTGGCTTGTATCGGTCATACATGACGCCACCGAGCGCGCCAACAATGAGTCCAATGAACCCGCCACCGATCTCAAAGAGTTCTTTCTTATAAACGCCGATTACAGCCGTGACGAATCCGCCAAGAATCGCTCCTACCGCACCAACCTGAATCGCCCGGCGAAGCGGCACATTTGCATGCTCCCAAATCATGGATATGATTAAAAATGTCCCAATGAGAAACATTGTGATGAATGTAGATTCTTTTGTTGCGTACGCGAATGAAAGTCCCACGCAAAATGCGTAGTACCACCAGCGGCGTCGAAGGAGGACGAACCCAACAAACCCGGTCATCGCAAGGAGAGTCCAGGTTGCGGTGTATGAATCTTCACGAAGCATTCTGGAGAAATAGATGAAACTCGGTGAAAACGTAAAGATCGCGAGACCGATCAGCCACCCAGTGACGCCGAGCCAACGACGCCAAAGAACGGTCATCGCTACGAGCAGCACACCAAAGAAGGCGGGGACGGCACGCGCGGTCGTCTCAGTTGCGCCAAACAACCAGAAACTCGTCGCGACACTCAAAAACTGAAATGGCCCGTGCAGTAACGGATTATATTTATAAACATTACCTTTAAAGGTATCCCAAGCAAATTTTGCATGCATAGATTCATCGTGATGCATTGCGCGATCACCGACGTTCCAAAATCGGGTAAGGAGCGTCACCACAAGCAGGGCGAGTACGACGAGGGTTTGCCCACGGGACAAGCCCCACGCAAATGGCGCGCCTAGCCATTCAATAGGATTGGGGCCGATTGCAGGGTGGCCATCTTCGATGAGTAATGACCTGCCACTTGCTGTACCGACCGGTTCGACCGTCTGGTGATCGTCAGGGCGGCTTTCGGAAGATGCCAATACCCGGGGCGTGCGCCCTAGCCGGGCACCCCTGCGCCGGACATCGGACCGCTCTCGAAGACGCTCATTCGCTGAGGAGTCGTCTGAATGAGCGTCGGTCCGTTCGGCAGCACCATCAGGCACCGGCACCTCATCCGGCGCGAGAGTGGGCTGCGGTTCTTGATCGCTGATTGGCTTCGATCCCACCGAATAGAGCTCCTACAGGAGTACCGCCCAGTCCGCGAGAGCCGTGCGTGATGGGAGATACCCAGTCTCGAACGCAATTATGTCGGTCACTCGACGCTGCTCCTCGCGCGTTCCCGCCGAGCTACGCTTTCGACTGCACACGCGGCCCTTCGGTCGCATCGCCGACGAATTCGTAAATCGTCACACCGTCTGCGTCGTAGACCTGCCGAAAGGTCGACGGGTTCATCCCGAACTTCGCTATGCCGGGGGCAGTGAAGTACGCGCGTTCGACGTCGCCCACATACACGTAGCGGACGTGATACCGGGTCAAGAGAGGCTTGATCGTTGACACGCTAGGCGAATTGAACATTGCTTGAACATCGCGGAGCCTGGCGTCAACCTGCGGCGCATACGGGCCCCGTTGCTGCGCCTGATGCCAACGCCAGCCGAGTACCGCAGGCAAACCGGTGTACTTCGAAACCCGCGATCCCCAACGGTATTCTGGGATCGACGCCTCGAGTACCACCGGTGTTCCATCGATGTTCATCAGCATCCAAGTGATCGCGTTGTAATCAGCAAAAGCACGAAGGTTCACGCCGTTAGGATTTGCAGGCGTAACTTCACTGCTCGCGTCGAAGACGGTGGCGCTCCGCATGTATGCCATGCCGTCGAGAGTCGGCGGTAACGGTGCGAAGCGATCAGCCAATCGCGCAGGGATTGCGCCTAGTGGGTACGCCAGAACTGCAATTCCGAGGGAAGCCGACACTGACGCCCATCCCCATTGCCACACGGAGGGAGGAGTCAGCCGGTCGGTGCCGAACATTCGGGCTGCGAACCATGTCGTCGCGGCGGCGGCGACGATTGACCACATGACCCAGACTTGTAGATAAAACTTGAATACAGTGTTCATGCGCCCGATATCGCCGGACAAAGTGAAGAATTCAACAAAAATACCAATCGCTGCGCCGGTCGCCCCGAAGCAGGCTGCCAACGCCACGGGACCGTCGTCTCGACGTTCCCACGCAGTCGAAACCAACGCACCAGTGAGGATGAGCAGCGCACCGACCAACCCGAGGCCGCCAAGCCAGCACACGACCGCTAACGTCGTGCAGAACGCGGTGACTACGGAGGAAAACCCCCAAGGAAGTGCCTCCTTGCCGAGGACTGCTTCAAGGCGGTCGAGACGCTTCCACTGGTCGAGGCGATGCAGGCGCCAGATTGCCCACCGAACGGACTTTGCGCGACGCCACGCGGGCCACCCAAACATTGCCACGAACGCAACAAGCTCAAACAGCATTACTCCGTGAATAATTGTGTAATCACTGATCGTAGTTTTATCACTCGTCCAAATACTGATTGAACTGTAGACGGTAAGATAACTTGACCAGAAGGGCCGGAACCAGAGTGGCGCCGAGGCAATCGCAATTGCCCCCGTAAACACGGTCCTCGACACGCTTGTCAACGTGAACAACCGCGTTATGCCGATTTCTCGAATACCAATTGCAATCACAGAAAGTCCAACGTACGTCGGAAACTCCCATGTGTTGATAACCCGAATGGCGCCGAGCAGCCATCCGAGGCCTAGTCCGACCCCGATGGTGTCGATCCCGAGCAAAGAGGATATTTGGCTTGCAATGTTCGGAGGGCGCTCCCGAGCAACAATTCTTGGGGGCGACGCCACAAGCGCGATCAGTACCCCGATCATTGTTACTTGAAATGCCAGCGAGATCATGTGAGCGTGCAAGTCAGAAAACAGGAATGTCCAGAAAGGAAATTCATTGATCGTATTGTTCGGGATGACGCGAGAGGACCGCCAAAAGTCGAAGCCTTCAAGTGGAGCCCCTGCAACCAACACTGCGGGGATGCCTGCGATGAGCGACGTTATCGACCCGAGACCACCGGCACCGAGTCCGGTAGCGGCGCGCGCGAGCCGCGCGACAAGTTGTCCGAAAGCGTCAAGGTTGCCCACAACGACCGTTAGCGCAACCCCTAACGTGCCAGCGAAGACGGCCAAACGCGACGACGGCTTTACCAGTGCTTGAGATGCCCCCAACAGGGCAAGGTTCGACGCTGCGCCAAAGGCGCCCGCGGCCGTAAGTGCAAATAGCGTCGGGACGGCAAGGTTGAATGCGACTGCCGGAACCACGCCGGTCAGTTTCGTCAACGTTGCGACTAATACATAGCCCCAATAGTAGTAGTTCAGGTAGCCCCCTGCGTACCAAGGATCGTAGGGCGGGAACGATGCAGTTCGGATGACCGCGTTCAGATAGGCGAACTCCATCGGCTTCTCGCCGCCCCGCGCGGGGTGCCAGAGGTCGGGATTGAACGCACGAATCGCAGTAAAGCCGGCGAACGCAATCAGAAAGGTCAGTTCCAACGCGAGGACGATGCGCCAATTGGAACCAACCCATGCGAACCACTTTCGGCCGGTTCCGCGAACGGCGAGGCCGGCACCAAGCGAGACGAAGACAACCGCAATTACGATCGAAAGCCTCGTCCACGAGAGCACCTGAAGGCTCGCCAACCACCACCCAATCCACGAAACTGCAAGAAGTCCAATGGTCTTCGCGAACGCGAGGCCCCGGTCTGGGAGGCTCGGAAACGCTCTCCAGAGCACCGGAGCCACAATTAGCCCTAGTCCTTCAATCACAATAAACCAAATGACCGGCGCAACAGACTGTTCAATCCCGGTGGGATCAAACGACTCTCGCCAAGTTCCTGCGTTCGCGATGGCTTGACGTGATGACTCATTGAGCGTGAGAGTCGGTGAGCCCGCCAGAATTGGCGGGATATTGCGCACGTTATCGAGTGGAACTGAAGAAAGAATGTCTCGTGCTTTCTGCGCAGAGAAATCCGAATCTTTCTTAAATATCAATACCTTTGGATGGTCATATACCGTAAACGCCTCTTCCGCGTTATCATCATTAATTGTCCAAGGGCCAAGAGTTGGATAACTAGTAATTGAAGCAACTTGTGTGAAACCTAGTTCTCCAGCGAATAACCGTCGATAATACTCCGTGGTCATCGGATAGCGTTCTGGCATCCGCGGGATTGACCCGTAGAGCCGATTGCTCGTCATGTTCAGATAGGTCGACTGCGAAAGCATCTGAATGATTGTGTCGATCTTCTTTGGTTCGTCGGGGTCATACAGAGGCAATTGAGGACCAGCGTATCGGGAGTGGTCGTAGCCAGGAATCGGCAGAGGAAGCGGGTCATCCCAATGCTCGTTCGCCATTGGTGCCGGCGGGGGGACATTCTGGTAAATCCAGAGTGACGCAGCACCGCGGCTGACCGGCCGCTGGTAAATCCGCGTGAAAGCGAATGACCACGCCGCGCTCCAACCGACGACAACAGCAAGCAAACCCCATCCAGCGATTGATGCGGCGGGAGCTACGCCGAGTCGGACCATGAGACCCTGGAAACGGTCCGCGATGGCGTCGTTCATTGAGAGCGAGCGTTGACTGCTATTCGCCTCGCGGAGTCGGCGCGCGAAATCGACGAATCCGACAACCGCCCATGCGGCGAGAATCATGACGAATGGGTAGGCTGGTAGCAGGTACCGCATCGTCTTGTTCAGCACCGACGAGAAGTACAACAGACAGAGCGCAGCCCAAAACGCCACAAGACCAAGCTGCCAGTGCCCGCGCGTCACCGCCATCCACGACGCGCCGACGACTCCGACTAATCCTGCTACCCCGAGCGGTATTCCCAAACCCCAAACAACCATGTGACGGATTGGAAAGAGCACGGGAGTGGTGTTCGCCCACTGGATGCTTGGAGGCAGGTCAACCTCGCCGCTCTGAGACTTCGCCTGGTAGTCGATGTTGTCAAGCCATCGCGAGTTGAGACGCAAATCCAAGACGGTTGGACCCGCAAATGCGTACGGCTGAGCCACGCGAAACGTCGCGATCGCGACCAAACCGACGAGGAGCCCGCCGGCAACCACGGTGGCAAAGCGACCGTCATCCCATGCGGTTATGATCCGTGCAATTACTTGATCGATATTTGCGATACCGGTTGTGACCGCGCGTAGTTTCTGTTCGGATTCATTGCGGCCAGGAGTACGCGAGTTTGACGACACAAGATGGGTCATTCCCGCAAGTGCGATCACCGGCAAGAAAAGCACCATTGAAAGTTTCGTGGCGAGTGTCAGGCCAAGAAGCACGCCAACTTTTGCAAAGTCTGTCCACCGCGAAAACGCAACAATATCAAGGCAATACCAGAACGTTGCGAGGACGAGCGTGACCAAAAAACTATCAAACACAAAAAAATGTGCTTGTTGAATATGAAGTACACACGTTGCCATAAAGACTGCTGAAAGCAGGGCGATCCGTGTTCCGAAAAGCCGTCGACTAATGGCGACGGTGAGCCACACTGAGCCGATGTCAGAAAGCGCGGATAATGTTCTTCCCACAACGTGGATTCGATCAATGCCGAGTGACTGGAGCCATGCGATCACGATTTTTGCGGCAAATAACGGAAATGTTCCGTAGACGAAAAAGCCGTAGCCAACGTTATGTGGATTCAGTCCAGACCGTGCACTATCAAAGTAGTACTGCCATATCGGCGCCTCACGTGTGGAATCACCGGCGCCGTTGGAACCCGGGATGACGAGTCCAGGCCGGATTGCGCCTTCGACCATAAAGAGGAACCGTTCGTCGGGATGCAACTGACTTCCGTTGTCCCAGTTCACTCCGGTCAATCTGAGTGCAGCAGCCAACGCCAAGATCAGCGCGAATGCCGTGTACTCGAAGCGACGAGAAGCTGAAACATCGCGGTTCCCTGTCGAGGGGGCGAGACGAAGCGCATCGTTGGGAACCGGCGTGTTCGAATCTTCTGTCGCAGCAGACACACTGTCTCTGGGAAAAGAAGTGTCGTCAGGTTCCGCCAAAAACGTTGCGGTTCCCAATGCGCTTGCATCACCACCAGCCGTTGAGGTGATCGGACCTGTTGGGTCTGGCGGCGAAACCGGCCCATCTTGGTTCCCTGAGTTGGACACCCTTGCCTGGTATCGAGGATCAGCTGCCATGGCGCACTTTCCGTGCCACGAAAAAGAAGTACGCGCCTTCGTCTACGCCAATCTGCTCACACCAGCGCACCAGTTGGGACTCAATCGCCCGCTCCCACGGCAAGTAGCGCCACTTACCCGGCCAAAGGATCCATCGGCCCGTGAGGCGCTTGGTAATCAATGTCGGCGCGCCGTAATAGTGACTCAAGTCGAAAACACCCATGGCGTCGGGTAAGAGGTATGAGGACCAACGCACCACATCAAATCCTGCATCGGCGAGGCGGTTTGTCCAGCCGTGACGATCATACGTATGGAAGTGCTTCGAAATACCGTTAAACCAGTCTCCGTAAGCGTCGCCCAGTTCCGACAAGCCAATGCGCCCCAGAGCGCGTGGCCAAAACAACGATGTCGCGAACACATTGCTTGGGACGGTGATCACGAGCGTCCCACCGGGCGCCAACACGCGACTAATCTCGCGTAAGGTGCCTTGCAGCGGCGGGATGTGCTCTAGCACACAGTTACTGACCACGGTATTAAACGTGCCATTCCCGAACGGCATTGCCTCACCTGCGCCAGTGAGTGTCATGCGGTAAACACCGGTGCGATGCGCCTCTTGTACGGAAGGTAGCCACGGGTCAAAGCCCGCGTCGACCTTCGACGATGCCGACGGCGCTAGGACTGCTCTTGCAAAATGGCCGTCGCCGCATCCGACATCAAGGACTGGGCCAGTTAGCGTCTCCGCGCCAACGAGTAACGCCTCAACTACACGAATCATCGCGCGGTGGACGGGCAGCGTGCTCAAGTGATGGCGCACGATTGCAGGCGCCCGCGAAAGAAGCGCCGGAGTTGGGGACACCCGTCCGTCGGGCGCGACCCGGAACAGATCGTTATCTCGAGAACCCCCAGCGGCGACGTCGGCCATCATCGTGGTCCCTCGCGGTACGCGCGCCATCGCCACAGGTCGGCGACTTCGAACCTTCCTCGCAGCATCCCCAAGGCCAAGCAAATGGCACCAGACCCTGCAAGTGTGCCGAAGCCGAGGGCATGCACACCAATTGCTAGCGCTAGTGCGACTTCCGTATCGACACCAAACACCTCAAGCGACAGTACCGTAATCCCGTGATACACACCCAAAGAGGCAGGCGCAGAGGGAACGGTCATCCCGAGATTGGTCGCCACAAGCACGAATGTTGCTGCGTCCCAGCCCGTGTCAAGCCCAAACGCAACGGTGCCCAAATACGTTTGTCCGATAGCAAGGCCCCACAGCACCCCGGATGCGAGCACTTGGGTCGCGACGAGGCGCGGAACTCGGAACGATGAGGCTGCCCCTAGGAGACCGGACGCGAACTGCGAAACCCGTCGCCCACGCAAAACTGGTAGCGGGTCAACGATCCTGATTAGCCACTCAACGATTGATGATCGAGCGGTTGAAGCGACGCCAAAGGCAATCAAGAACAAGGCAAATCCGAAGCCAACGGTCAACGCCGCCGCGCGAGCCCAAGCAGGTATCGGTACGACGATGGCGAGCCCGCCAAGCATGAGAAAGAGCGCACCGACGTCGTACAGCTTTTCAACGGCAATGGTGCCAATTGCTCGCGCAGTCGACGCGCCCTGCGTGCGCCCGAGAAGTGACGCGCGCGAAAGCTCGCCGACACGCCCCGGAAGGACGGCAATGATGAGATAGCCGACAAGCGTAGCTTCGACGGCCGGCCAAAAGTCTGCGTGTTCCTCGGGTGCGAGAAGTGCTTGCCAGCGCCACGCGCGACACGCCACGGTTATCGACGTGAACGCAACGGAGATCGCAAGCGGCCAAAGCGTGGCATGGGTGAGCGATGTCCCAACTTGCGCCAGATCAACTGAGCGAAGCAACGTGGCAACGCAGGCAGCGCTCACGGCCACACCGAGGAAGGCTCCGAACCACCGTTGCGTCGGTCGGTTTATCGTAATGGGATCACCGCCGCGTGCCTCATCGAACGCGACCGGAGCTTCGCTGGCAGGTGCAGAGCCCGGATCGGTGAGTGGGTGGTCTCTCACGGCTTCCGAGCCGTCGTTGATTCTGGGATGTCAAAACCAACGAAAAGTGCGCTTCCACCCGTTTCAGGGAATCCGGGCGAGAAAACCGTGGCCGACGGGTACCAGCGACGAAGTTGGTCAATTGATGAACGGTCATCCGGATGCACGAAATAGAGCCTTCGCCCAGTCGAGTTGTCGTGCGCAGGAATATCCGAAGCCTTCTCAACAATCGGTTGCCACCGCACGTCGCCGCCCTCAATTGCAACGAGTCGCCAGTCGACCCAGTGGGGTCCGGGGAGGATATGAACGTTTTCTCGTCGCCCGCCTGACGCAATAAACCCCCGCACCACATCGCCAAACCTGCTGGCATGTTGGCTCGCAGCCGCATGTTGGATCGGGTAATCCACAAAGTACGCACGGGCGTTCATCGCCCAGGCCCACACTACGAGACCGCTCGCAAATAGCCCAGTAACGATCACACTCGCGCCGTTGCGCGTTCGGGCCGCAGAGTCCGAGTCGATTCCCAGCCAGACGGCAAGTCGTCGAGTCGCGGTAACGAGACCAATCGCCGTCACGACCGCCGCCATGGGTATGACTGCCCCCATGCGTACGGTGCTTGGGTTCTCACCGGGGTACGCGATGCTCATCACGCTCGGCAGCATTCCAGCAAATATCAACACGGCCAAGTAGCCGTATCGAACTTCACGGTGAACTGCTAAGCGATACGCACACCACGCACTCCCAACGACAATGAGCCCGCCGCTGACCGGATCAAGTATGGGCAATCGCGGGATCGTGTTGACCCAGACCGCGTCGCCAGACCAATTGAAAAACAGGAGTGCCTCGAGCACATTGGAAGCAAAAATCGTGAACGCATTTTTTGGAACCTCGTCGACACGGTCAGATGCAATCCGTGATACACCGCGGAAGAGAAACATTTGGGGGTCTTCTACCGCGTATCGAGCCAACGGCATAAATACTAAAAATGCAACCGCGATCATGAGTGTCGCGTCAATCATCAGTCGGCGAGCTGCGTGAACCCTATTCGGAACTCGTTTGTCGATAAGCCACGCAACACCGATACACGCCGCAACCCCAACGGGAAAGAGCCTGAGTGCTGTATAGGTGTGTTGCGATATTCCGATGATAACTCCGAGCACAAGAAAATCGTTCCGCTTACGGTCACGGATGGCTTTCAATGTAAAATATGCGATTGCCGACCCGAACGCCGGAGGAAACGGGAATCGTAAGCCGACCCTCGCTACTTGAAGCAGCCATCTCATGCATACTTCAAAAGCAAGCGCGGTGAGCCCAACGCCGGTCCCGCCAAGGAGGCGCCCAAGCAGGAATGTGAACGGCAACGTGAAGGCTGCGATTCCAGCTGTTCCGAGTTTCATTAGCAAATATGAGAGACCACCAGTAAGCGGTGCCATCAACGCAATCAAGTAAAATTGCAGGGCCTCTCTTCCAGTATTTCGTGGAAAGAATACGCGGTACGTACCGTCAAGTACGTCTTGGGCATCAAGCAACTTTTCCGCATGATCGCTCGTCATTTCGCGAGGAATATCGGCGATCCGCCAAAACAGCACTGCGGTTCCCGCCAAGCACATCACACCCACCGCAATCGCCACCCACGACACCGACAGGGGGGCGCTTTGCTGACCTCGTCGGCCCATTCCGAGTTCGAGTGCGAATGGAACTGACGATAGCCTCGAGACCATCGATTCACGCGTACCAGCACCGCGCGACCTCACCCACGTGGCTGCCAGAAACATCAAGACCGACAAGACCCACGTTGTGACGTTGAGCGGAGTGAATCGATTCCCTCCCGCGAATAGGAACGTAGCCACTCCGAGCAGAACCGAAACGCCAAGGACGTGCCAACGAATCGGTCGCGGGGCCTCACTCTCTTTTGCCTCGGCAGACCGAGCCGCCAACTCTCCGATGGTGGTCGTTTGCGATTTCGGTCGAAGAGAGGTCGTGGGCCAAGCATGGAGGCCGCCGTCAGCGGCAAGGATGGCGCCCGCAACAAAGAGCATCACGGCGAACGCGTGACCGATCAGGGTCGCGATACCGCTACCCGGGATTAGGGGCGTGGCGCGGAGCTGAACGACGATTGCGGTCGCTGCGCCTCCGACGACCATGGCGGTCGCAATCGTGTCGGTGCCGAACCAGTCGCTGATTCCACGGCGATCTCGGACACGATGACGTGTGTGATGACTGTCGATCACCGTAATGATCCAAGCTCGACACATGAGCCACGATGAATCATCACGGTCAAGCCGAGAGCGTTGAACTTGGAAGCGATATTCGGTTCGATAATCTTACGCAGCGGCTGCAGCGCCTCTTTTGGCAAGCCGGAGCACGCCACCCGGGTGAACGCCAAGCCTCGCCGCACAACAACCTCGCTGCGACCGACGAATCGCTCCAACCCGCCGGATAGGTGATGCCAAGTGTACGGGGCATCTGTTTACCGCCGTCTCAAGGTCAAGCACTGCGTCCTCTCTCCTTCCGTGGCGTGGCAGTACCACGTCGTCCAGCTTCGGGGGTCCGTCCGAACGATTGCTCTTCTCGAACTACCGTCAACCGGGACGCATCGCGCGGGCATCAGTTCTCGATCGCCGGATCAAACGGCGAGCCACGAAAGGTGGCAGATGAGCTATAGGTCGCAAAGCGCTCCCATCGTTGGTCGTTGCGTACGATGGGTTCCATGAACGATTGGCCCTCAGACCTCGGCCACACCTCGATAGCTTCGCTCAGCACCGCCGGGCTTCTCACACTCGGCGTTGATGTTGTGATCGAGGGAGGCGTCGACCTATGCCATGCGCTCCGGAATGGAGTCAGGCGGCCCGTTTACGTGGGCGACCGATGCCACATTCGCTCTGGCACCGTCCTCTACTCCGGTGTCACGCTCGGCGCAGACACCCAAACAGGCCACCATGTGACCATTCGCGAGGACGTTACCGTTGGGGAACGGTCAGTGATTGGCACGGGCGCGGTCGTCGAGTTTGGGGCATCCGTGGGATCTCGGGTGCTCGTTCAAACGCGTGCGTATGTCACCGCGCACGTAGTCATCGAGGACGATGTTTTCCTTGGACCCGGCGTCACGACAACCAACGACCGACGCATGCTCTGGCGAAGAGCGGGTGCCAACTCGGAACTCGTTGGGCCGGTGTTCCGCCACGGGTGCCGCGTCGGCGCGGGAGCAGTGATCCTTCCCGGCTTGGTCATTGGCGAACGTGCATTTGTCGGTGCAGGCGCAGTTGTGACGCGCGACGTACCGCCGCTCGCGTTGGTGGTCGGGAACCCGGCCCGGATCGTTCGGATTCTTGAACCCAGTGAAGACCCGCTTCTACAGCCCTAATCGGAGCCGAAGGAGGTCTCTGGCGGTTCGTAGGATAAGCGACCACTTCGCCCCGGTCGCGTTTCCCCTCATTCGCGGCAAGTATCTAATTGGCACTTCTACTATCCGCCCGCGGCTTCCCGCGCGCCGAAGCATTTCAGCGAACAGTGCCGCGCTCTCGGTAAACCGGAAAGGGGGACCGTGAAGTGCATTGACTCGAAACAGGTGAATGTAATTCGGATTCTGGACCCGCACACCCGCGAGCCACGCGACTGCGGTGCGGTTCAGCCAAGAAACGGCGTCGCGCCATGAGGAATAATCAGGCCGGTTGGCCGTGTAGCCGGCGACGACAGAGGCCCCGTCACGCGCTGCGAGGTATCGCCTGAGGTCTCGAAGGTCCATGGCAAGGTCCGCAGGAATGATCATGAACCACTCCCCACGCGCCGCGGTCAATCCACTGGCGATTGCACGCCCAATTCCATAGTTCAGTGAATGGTGGACGACGCGAACGCGGGGGTCTCGAGCAGATTCTTGATCGGCAATCGCTCCCGTGCGATCGGTGCTCCCGTCGTCAACGACCACAAGCTCCCAAGTCACCCCCGTCGCTTCAAGCGCGGCGACTACAGCAGTGACCGACTGCGCGAGTTGCACCTCCTCATTGAATGCGGGCATCGCCACAGTCAACGCAAGTGCCCGTGAGTGGGGGCTCACGAAGTCAACTGCAGTCACGGCCGCATGCGAGCGAGGTCGGGGTTGACACACCCGCAGGGTACGAAAGAGTCCGGAGGCGAGGAGCCTCTGGCTTCAGGGTCGCGGAATAAAATCACGCAAACCCGAAGCTCGAGGGGCCGAGTTTTCGGACCTTCGGTGAAGCGGCTTCTATATGAAGAGTGAATCCACCGCGCTCGTGTCGCCTCAAGTCGTTCGTCCCACCACTCCAAGCGAGTCATCGGCGATGGAAACTCAGGTGCGAAGCGTGCGGACCGCGGACTGCACATGGGAATTCGAGACTCGCGCTGATGAATTGCTCGAAGTCAGAGTCATGGCTCGAGCGCCGTCGCACGCGGACAGGAACCCTGATGGCCTACTCGCTGCGTGGTCGCTCGACGTGCGTGACCACACAATCCGCGCCCAAACGACCAGTTCTTTGTCTGTTTTCGCTCGCGATTGTATTTCCAGCGTTTTTGAGCAGTATGTAAATCGATGCGCCACTGAAGATTGGCCAGAAGCAGTTTTCGATGTCTGGCAATCCGATGGCGCAACCACGTTCAATGCCGGAACCGCACCCGCCGTCCGGCAAGGAATCGACGCGCTCATCGCAGAAGGATTGCGTTGGTCAGGCGCGTGCGAAAACGGTCAGTGGTCCGCCACGAGCGTGTCAACGTGCATTACCGGGCGCGACTCTGTCGCGTGCATTGCGGCGACTGGCCTGCCATGGGGGGGCGCCTTCTATCTGGCCGTCAAGCATCAGTCGGAGCCTCAATTCGCACTGGACGTGACCTCCCAGTCGGTCGATCCTCCGATCGATGGACCCATCGGAGCGGTGTCGGCGCCAAGCGAGTGGCGTCTCATCTCTGCGGTGATTTGGAATGACCATGGCGAAGCGTGGAACGTTTTGCCGTTGAGTGACGTCGCGGCAACGGCCTCGCCGAACGTTGCCGGCAACCCGTCTGACGTTCGGCTCCGCGACGTGCAAGCCGCTCCAACAGGCACGGTCGCTGATCCACTGCCACCGCAAAGTTGGCACGGCTCACTGGTCGGTCGAACCGAATCCGTCGTGCGCCGTGCGTTTTCCTCGCCGAGTGAAATTGCTTTCGCACTGTCGCTCGGAGTCTATGGGTTTACACGGCTTTGGAAGCTTGAGGACTTTCCCATTTACTTCCATGGCGACGAAGCTTTTCAGGTCGTTGCGGCACGACGGTTAGTCGAAAACGGCTTCCGAAATGAGCTCGGCGTGCCGTTCCCGCTTTACTTTTCCAACGGTGGTACTTGGGCGCCGCTTGTCACAACATATTTACACGTTGTGACATCGACGCTGCTGGGGATGTCTGTCTCAATTGCAAGAGGCTCGTCCGCGGTGTTTGCCGTTTTGGCAGGCGCCGCGCTCGCTCTATTTGCACGAGACAACCTCGGCGTCAAGACTTGGTGGGCCCTGCCATTAGTCTTTGCCGCGATTCCAACGTGGTTTTTACACTCGCGTACAACGTTTGAAACGGCATATTGCACGTCTGGATACGCGATTTTTTTGTGGTGCTACGGTAAATATCGGAATGGCGATGCGCGTTGGGGCGGGATAGCTGTGCTCGCTGCCGCATTTACTTTCTACACATACACAAATGGACAGCTAATCATTGGACTGACGGGAGCACTTTTGGCAGTGATCGACGCTCGGCATCACTGGCGTCTTCGACGAAAATCCG
>CAYFLJ010000012.1:0-26915 GCA_964343985.1 uncultured Thermoflexus sp. | reverse complement strand
CGGCAGCACCTGCCCCTGCACCGGCAGCACCTGCCCCTGCACCGGCAGCACCTGCCCCTGCACCGGCAGCACCTGCACCGGCGCCTGCACCGGCGCCTGCACCGGCGCCTGCAACTGCGTCAAACCTGTATCCGATGGCGCAAGTGCCCGGAATGGTCCTACCTGCGGGTCGCACGGTTCCGCTCAACATCGGCTTTCAGGGAGACTTTTTCAATAGTCAATTACGCCCGCGCGGCATCGACGCCATCCGTCAGGCGGGCGTACAGTGGGCAAAACAACAGGTGGTCTGGAGTCAATACGAGATCACTGCAGCCGAATGCGCGAAAGATGCTGGTAACTGCTTTAATGTGACCGTTAATGGCAGGCCCCACGCATATCGGCAGAATCAATTCTCGTACCTTGATGGAGTCATAGCAGATCTCACGAGTGCCAATCTGAACATTCTCGTGAGTGTTGTGCGGTCGCCCGAGTTCCTCGCGGCCCCAGGCGGACATAGTCCTGCGGATCCGAATAACTTGCGCGATTTCCTGCAGGTGTTGGTCACTCGATATCGCGGCAAGGTTAAGGCGGTTGAGCCGTGGAATGAGCAAAACCTTGCCGGAGAGTGGGGCGCGACACGCCTTTGGCCGAACGCTCCGGCGGCCCCTCCGCAGGGCGCGGTTGATTTCCTCGCACTGATGAAAGCGGCGTACCAAGGGATCAAAGACGCCGATCCACAGGTGATTGTGGTGCTGCCAGCACTGACGCCAACGGGTGTCGGTGAGTGTTGGGCCAACCCTGACGTTCGGGCGTCGGGCGGGTGCATCGATCAGGTGAAGATTGCGATCGATGACCGACTGTACCTCGATTTGCTTTATCAGGTAAATAATGCTGAAATCACTCGATATTATGATGTAATCGGCGTACATCCGAGTGGATATAACAATCCGCCAGACGATACCCCAGAAAAGAAGACCGTACCATCGACCGGTTTCAAGGGTCACCCGAGCTTCTACCCACGGAGATTCCAACAACTGCGTGAAGTTCAGACGAAGTATGGTGACACGAAGCCGATGTGGTTTACGGAGGTCGGTTGGTCATCGACACGTCTTGCCGTGCCCGGGTATGAATACGCGCAGGAGAACTCTGAGGCACAACGTGGCAAGTACCTTGCACGACTGCTTGAGATCGTGATGAACGAGACTCCTTACGTCACAAATGTAGTGATTTGGAACCTGAACTTCCGGCAAGTCGTTCCGGAACAAGATGAAAAGTATGGCTTCGGTCTTCTCGAGAAGGACGGGTCGCCAACAATTGGCTACGGGTGCATCGCGGATTTTGCGAAGAGCGGGGGAAAGATCACGCAGGCGCAGTGTCGCTAGTTTGGCGGAGGCTATGCGGGGCCGATGCTGAACCCGAGGCGCTGCTCCCGCATGCTCGTCCACTTCAGTGTCCGGCTGCCTACGATCACATGGTCGAGAACCTCGACTTCGACGAGTCGGCCGGACGCGACGGCGTCAACCGTGATTCGCACGTCTTCTGTGGACGGCGTCGGGTCGCCGCTCGGGTGGTTATGCACCACGATGATCGCGGCGGCGTCCTCACGAATTGCGTGGCGGAACAATTCGCCCACGCGCACGACGCTGCTATTCAGAGTGCCTCGGTACAGTTCACGGACCCCAATGACGTGATGTTTTGTCGACAACAACACGACGTGCAGGTGTTCTCGTTCGAGATTCACGAGGTCGGGGCCAAGGAGCTCGACGATATCGAGCGGCGTTCGTACGACCCGTCGGTCCTCTGGAGACGCCAACGCAAGGCGTCGCGCGAGTTCGAGGGCGGCTTTTACTTCGATGGCTTTGACCGGCCCAATGCCACGAGTCGCCTCAAGGTCCGTCAGGGAGGCACGTGCCAATCCGGTGAGACCACCATGCGACGCGAGGGCGCGGGTCGCGAGGTCAAGGGCGCTCTCTCGATGATTGCCAGAGGTGCCGGTGCGCCAGACAATCGCGATCAGTTCGGCGATGCTCAACGCTTCTGGCCCGTGCGCTGCCAAGCGTTCGCGAGGGCGCTCCGACGGCGGCATATCGCGAATCGGGACGTAGGTGGAACCCCCCTCGACGCCCGCCGGTGGCTTTGGTTTATGTCCGCCACCGAGTTGGGTGGAGGCACGAAGATCGCCGATGGAGCGGCGTCGGGTACGCGACGGCGCTTGTTCGCGGTAGTCCACGGGCCTACGGTATCCGGCCACAGACAATTGCGCCGGATGGCTAGGGTGCATCCGAGGTGGTGACGAGACCCGCCGCCACTGAAACGGCTCGACGACGAAGTCGCATGTCGTGGCGGGTCGCACTTGCCGTTGGTGCCGGACGCGTCGCGGGTGCACTCTCGAGACTTGCGGGTCGGGGCGGGACGGCGCTACCCGGCCTCGTGGCGGAACGCCTAGCACCCTTCGCGCTGGCGCATCTGGCGCAGCAAATGCCCCGCGGTGTGGTGATTGTGACGGGCACGAACGGAAAGACCACCACAAGTCATCTCGTGCGAGATATTATTACACACGCAGGTGTGCCAGTCATTCACAATGCAACCGGCTCGAATCTCTCTCGTGGGTTGCTGGCGACGCTCATGGCACATGCGGGGGTGTTCGGAGACCTTCACGCGCCTGATGGAAGCATTGCGGTGCTCGAAACCGACGAGGCAACGGTCTCCCGTGCCCTCGAGATGACGAACGCACGAGTTCTTGTGGTGACCAATCTGTTCCGCGATCAGCTTGACCGGTATGGCGAAGTCGACGCGGTACGGGACAGATGGACTGCCGCGCTTGAGGCGACTCCCGCGTGGCGACGGCCAACTCTTGTTCTAAACGTGGACGATCCAGCGGTCGCGAGTCTCGCGGCTTCTGCGGGCCCAGCCGGGGTGGTGCCGTTCGGCATCCTGGATC
This sequence comes from uncultured Thermoflexus sp., assembly GCA_964343985.1. Classification (GTDB taxonomy): domain Bacteria; phylum Chloroflexota; class UBA11872; order UBA12225; family UBA12225; genus CAILQO01. Next base: position 23,995 of record CAYFLJ010000012.1, on the reverse strand, counting down.
AGGCGATTGGTCAAGCAGAACCAGATCACGCAGCGGATGCGAAGCAGTGTCCGGTATGCAGCGCGGGCCTTGCATATGATCGAGTGACATATGGACACCTCGGTGCGTGGCGATGTCCGACCGGTCACGCGCGTCCCCAACTTCAGGTCGCCGCGCATCACGTCGAACCGACATCGACTGGTGCGCGATTTGACCTTGTCGTCGATAGCGATTCAGAACGGCTAGAACTCGCACTCCCCGGTCTTTACAACACGTACAACGCTGTGGCTGCCGCCGCCACGGCGCGTGCTCTGGGTATTGAAGTGGGCACATCCGCCCGTGCCATTGCGCAGTTTCGCGGCGCCTTTGGGCGGTTTGAGCGCGTGACCATTGACGGGCGAACGGTTGTGCTGGTCCTTGCAAAGAACCCTGTCGGCATGAATGAGGCGTTGCGCGCCGTCATCGGCGACCCAACGTCTGCCGTGAGGCTTGACCTCCTCCTGGCGCTTAACGACCTCGACGCCGACGGACGGGATGTGTCGTGGATTTGGGATTCGGACTTCGAAATGCTGTCTGGTTGCATCCGCCACGTGACCGTCTCCGGGAGGCGCGCGACTGACCTTGCGATGCGCCTCGCCTACGCGGGCGTTGGAGCCCCCGCTGAAGCGAACGTGGCCCATGAGGTGGTAGAAAACCTAGAGGATGCGCTTGATCGCGCGCTCGGTCGTGTTCAACTCGGTGGGACCTTGACGGCCGTGGTGACCTACACGGCGATGCTCGACCTTCGTCGCGTGCTGGTGCAACGAGGCTACGCGTCGCCCTATTGGGACAATCCGGCGGCGGCGGGGCGGGCAGGGATGCTCGCGGACCGCCCGCTCGACACACCGCCCGATTGGGACAACCCGACGTCGGCGGGGCGGGCAGGGATGCCCGCGGACCGTCTGCGCCAACCGACTCCCGGTCCGGACGACATGACAGCGGGACCCCGGACGACATCAGACGTCCTCGACGTCCACATGCCAGCGGACGCATCAAACCATGATGGCATCGATCACGCCGAAGCCCCCGTGACCGTCGCCGCCTCGGCCGTTGTCCGCGCGCACGCAGTGCGATTGGGCGCGCGTGCAAGGCGGGTGCGGGTCGGTCACTTGTATCCCGACCTATTGAACCTGTATGCCGATCGAGGAAACGTGATTGCATTACGCCGTCGATGTGAATGGCGTGGGATCGACTTTGAGCTGGTTCCGATCGGTATTGGTGATGAAATTGTTCCAGGAACCGTTGATTTGGCATTCATGGGTGGTGGTCAAGATGGTGATCAGGCGTTTCTCGCGGACGATCTGTTCCGGATCAAAGCAGATGGATTACGTGGGTTGGTCACCGATGGCGTGCCACTACTCGCGGTATGCGGTTCGTATCAGTTGCTCGGTCACTATTACGATCCTGCGAGTGGCCCACGACTTGCCGGCCTTGGCATCTTTGACCTGCACACAGCCCATCCGGGCGTAAAAGCGACGCGCTGCATTGGCAATATCGTCGTTGAGTGGCTTCAGGCTCCCGATCATGCGCCGCACACTCTGGTCGGTTTCGAAAACCATGGGGGGCGCACGTGGCTTGGAACTGGGGCAAAGCCGTTCGCGCGTGTCGTCTCTGGGTCTGGCAACAACGGTACGGACCGCACCGAGGGTATCGTCGTCGGCAACGCCATCGGTACGTATATCCATGGGTCGCTGCTCCCGAAAAACCCCCACCTCACGGATCGCTTGATTGCATTGGCCCTCGACCCAACCGGGACGACCGCGCTTGAACCGCTCGATGACGCGGTTGAGTGGCGGGCGCATCGCACAGTCCTGCATCGGTTCGCGCCGGCGTTGGCTACTTCCGATGCACGCAATGCGACTGGGGCAACACTCCGGCCATGACGCTTGATGGCCTCGCGGTGGCATGCCTCGCCGACGAATTACACCGCGCGTTGCTCGGCCATCGTATACAGCATGTGCATCATTCGGGGCGGGATGCCCTTGCCCTTGAGTGCTACGGGAGTGGGCGGCGCGGGTGGCTTGTCCTGTGCACACATCCTGCCCATCCTGCGGCTTATCTAGTCGATGCTCGCCCTCCGCGCCCTGCGGACGAGGTCTCACCGCTCTTGCTCCGGCTACGGAAGCTCGTGGACGGCGCGGTAATTGCTGGCGTGAGCGCACCGCTTCTCGAGCGGATCATCCGAATTGATCTCGATGGCCGCGGGGATGACGGGCCGTACCGCGTCACGTTGGTTGTGGAACTGCTCGGACCGGGAAGCGTCACGGTCCTTGTCGATGAAGACGGCACGATCCTTGAAGCGTCGCGTCGATCGTCACCGGGTGGCGGCGTGGGTTCAGGGCGCACGATTGCGCCTCGGGCGGCGTACCTGCCGCCAAGGCCGTCGGATCGTCTCAACCCGTTGCGCCTCGATGGCGTGGCGTTGCGCCAGTCGCTGCACACGGTTGATGCGGGTCTGCGTCTGGCCGACGCGGTTGTACGGTCGGTGGCGGCGTGCAGCCCCCAGCTTGCTCGAGAGGCGATCGCACGGGCGTGGCATTCCCGACCGGGCACGCCGCCGCTGACGGTCGCCAACGTAGACGACGCGGGGGTGGATGGCATCGCGGGCGCGTTGCGGGACGCATGGGAGCGTGTCGCCGACGAGCGATGGTCGCCTCACGCGGTGGTAGTGGGTGCAGGTGGCTCGAACGCGGGGGTGTTCGCCCCATATCCACTGTTGACGGTTCCGGATGCGACGCCTGTGGCGACGATGTCGGGAGCTATAGGTGCTTGGCACGACCGCGTGATCGCTGGGCAGACGGGTGCGAATGAGGCGGCGGCGGCCAGGGCACTGCGCCAAGCAATCGAAGATCGGCTTGATAAGGCTCGAGCGCGACAGTTCTCGTTGGCGAAGACGTTGGCTGATCAGTCAGATTCGACCCGCCTCCGCGCAGCCGGTGAGTGGTTGTTCGCACACCGTGACCGAGTAAGTGTAGGTGCAACGTCGATCCGGATTGACCCGTCCGAGGTTGGTTTGGCGGGGCCACCGGCGACGATCACCATCGACCCGTCGCTCAGTGCGGTTGCAAACGCCCAGCGACTGTTCAAGCGCTACCAAAAGGCGCGTGCGGCGGCGCGAGAGGTGCCTCCCCTACTTGAGGCGGCGACGCAAGAACGCAACTATCTTGAGGAAGCGATCGTCCATCTCGATTTTGCCCGGTTACCCGAAGACGTCCGGGCGCTTCGCGACGAACTCGCTGCGGGCGGATTCGTGTCGGCTGGGCGACGCGAACCCAACCGTGGCACCCGATTCCCATACCGCCAGTCCGGGCGTGGCGGCCGACCGGGGGTGAAGGGGACGGGTCTGGATGCAGTTGATCGGGTCACGATTGACGGCTTTGACATCGTTGTCGGACGAAGCGGCCGTGGCAACGACGCTGCGCTACGGATGCCAGGAGGTGCCGACGACGTCTGGTTGCACGCGCGCGGTGTCGGTGGCGCACATGTCATCGTGCGATCTGGCGGTCGTGCTGTGCCTGAGACGGTGGTGCAGTCGGCAGCGGCGATCGCGGCGGGCAGGAGTGCGTCGCGTGGGGCGCCGATCGTTGCGGTTGACGTGACGGCCAGGCGCAACGTGACCCGTGTCGCTGGAGGCCCGCCAGGACTCGTCACCTACCGAAATGAACGGACGATCCAAGTGGCGCCGACGGTTCTCCGCGCCGATCGTGGAGCCATAGCCCCGACCGAGAGGACGTAGCAGGCTGACCCGTGGGTAGTCAACGTGAGTGAGGAGCGAGCAGCATTATCACGACCGTTCATCGTTAGGCGCGACCGCGGCGATGAAGATTGCGCGCGGTGACTCGGCTTCGATTGGTCCACGGTCGTAGGTTCCGAACCGCGACTGCACGACGAATCCCGCCTTCGCGAGCCTTGCCGCGACGTGATCCGGAGTCTCTGGGTGGAGCACATATCGAAACTGCGCGAGCATTTCGGCGGGCGCCCCTTTGTCACGGTCGGTCGAGTAGTAGCGGACATCTGACGTGGCCCGATTGGTATCGGCGTCGTAGTGGTAGTCCTTCACGCGCAACACCGACCGCCCGTGCCATCGGCGACCGAGGAATTGGGTAATTCCGTCCTCGTCGGTGTAGTCCTGCGCCGTTGGTGGGAAGAGGTCAAGGATCAGGCGACCGCTCGGCGCAAGGAGGTTGCGCAACCGCTCAAGGCATCGGTCCTGCGTTCGGCTATCGAGCAGCCAAAAGGAGTTGAACGCGACAAAGACCATGGAGGGTCGGACCGCGCCAAGGTCGACGCTTGCCATGTCGGCTTCGATCCATTGGATCCGTGTACGCGCTGATTCTGGAAGGCGGGCAGTTCGTCCGGCGGCACGCGCGATCATCCGACTGGAAAGCTCGACTCCGATGACGTGATGCCCCTTGCGAGCGATGGCGAGCGCCACGCGTCCGCTTCCCGCGGCGAGTTCCACGACAGGTCGCTCGCGACTCGCCCCGGCGGCGACCGCTTCGTCGTGCCAGAATCGAGCTTCGTCGCCTCGGCACGACGGTTGCTCGATATCGTAAAGGGCGGCGACCTCGCCCCAGTCCTCCGAGACCTCGGGGCGACGCCGATATAGTGCGCTCCTAGGAAGAGTCGGTGCGGATTGAGGCGCTTGGCTCGGTCGGAGCGGTCGCCGGACAGGAAGGCGGACTACTCGCCGAGGTGGACGGCTCCGTGGCGTTCGGGAGGGCTGCGGCGCGGGAGGATCGGCCATGACAGACGTTCGAGGCTTTCGTGGCCTGCGGTTCAACGTGCAAGACGGAAGCGCGATTGACCGTTTGGGGGCGGTGACATGCCCGCCGTACGACGTGATTTCGCCCGCGGCTCAGGCAGAGTATCACGCTCGCAGCCCTTGGAACATTGTGCGAGTGGAGTTGGGGCTTGGCCCAGAAAACCCGAACCTGCCGTCGAACCGGTATCACGATGCTGCGACTACGCTTGCGTCTTGGCAACAGACGGGCGCGCTCCGCCGCGACCCAAATCCGGCGATCTATCTGCATGAGCACGAATTTGAGTTTGGGGGGAAGCGATTCGTTCGGCGCGGGATCATGGTTGCCGGCCGGCTGCACGACTGGAACGAAGGCGTCGTACGCCCGCACGAACACACGCGTATCGGTCCGAAAGCGGACCGCCTCGCGTTGCTTCAGGCGACCGCCACCAACACGAGCCCCCTTTGGCTCGTGTATCACGACGACGATGGAGCAGTCGCGCGGGCGCTTGCTGACAGTTGGGCGCGTGTGCCAGATGCGGTCTGCGACGCAGACGGAGAGGTCCATCGGCTGATCGTCATCGACGACCAGCACGTTGTGGAAGCGGTGACGGCGGCGTTCGCCACCCGCCCGACGTATATCGCTGACGGCCATCACCGCTATGAGACGGCGGCGAGTTACCGTGATGAATGTCGCGCGCGGGCGGTCAACTCGGCGCTGTCGCGGGACGCTTCTGAAGCGGCGTTCGAGTTCGCGCTCTGGCTGCTCGTCGATGCGGCTGACCCGGGTCTGGTGGTGCGCCCGTACCACCGCGTGATCGGTGCGACAGGCGTCTTGTTCGACGACGCCCTTGCGATCCTGCGTGCCGATGCAGAAGTGGAGGCAATAGACCGCACGGAGGGTGTGGTCGGGGCTATGGCTGCGCTTGAGGAATGCGCGCGTGACGAGATCGTGTGCGTACTCTGGGCGCGTGATCGTGCATGCCGGATACGTCCGCGCGCAGAAGGGCAGTGGCGCACACGACTACCGCATGGGCACTCCGAGGCGTGGCGTTCACTTGATGTCGTGGCCATCGACTCGTTGGTTGTCCGCGAGGCGTTTGGCATTGAAGCGTCCGCAGAAGAGTCGGGGACGTCACACGAGATTGCGCGATTGCGATACACGCCAGACGCGGCGGAAGCACTTCGCATGGTTGATTCCGGCACCGCGGAATATGCGTTGCTTGTCCGACCTGTACGGGTAGCGCAAGTTTGCGCAGTCGCCGACGCGGGTGATCGTATGCCTCCAAAGTCAACGTATTTCCATCCGAAACCGGTAACTGGATTGGTCCTGAATCCACTTGACGACGCGCCTCGCGCTGTAGCGAGTTAGCCGGCTCTTCAGAGCCGGCAGGCCGAAACGCCGTGCTAGCATTATGTTCACCTCAACTCATTGGGTTTGGGGCGCCAGATGAGTGTGCCGGTCACTCTTCCTTCGTCGCACAGGGTGGGGCGAGACGTGGGCGCATTTGTGCATAGCCAAGGGAGTGACGGGCGATGAGATCCGACCAACGCGCACCGGGCACCTCGGGACGCAGTGCCGGACGGCGGTCTGCTGCAGTGCCTACCGGCGCGTCAGCCGCCGTTGATGCTTTCCCACGTGTGGCTCCGGCTGATATGGCCGACGTGCGTGTGGTTGGAATTGGTGGTGCGGGTTGCAATGCAATCAATCGCATGATTGAAGTGGGTGTCGCGGGGGTGCAGTTCGTCGCGATGAACACCGACGCGCAGTCGCTTGGTCGATGTGCGGCGCCGGTGCGGTTGAACTTGACGCGACCGGGGGGCAGCGGACTTGGGGCCGGTGGCGATGTTGAAGTTGGTGCGCGGGCCGCGGAAGAGGCCATTGCAGAGATTGAGACGCTCGTCGCTGGCGCCGATATGGTCTTCATCACCGCGGGCATGGGTGGAGGAACCGGCACCGGCGCCGCACGAGTGGTTGCGCGACAAGCGCGTAGTGCTGGTGCCCTCACCGTTGGTGTGGTTTCAATGCCTTTCGCTTTCGAGGGCACGCGCAAGCGCCGTACCGCTGAAGCTGGAGTTGAGGCTCTACGTGAAGTCGTCGATTCGTTGATTGTCGTGCCGAACGACCGCCTATTGCGTGCGTCGTCGGCTCGTGTTCCGGTCGATCAGGCGTTCCTGCACGGCGACGACATGCTTCGCCACGGCGTCCAAGGTATCGCGGACCTTGTCACCGTCGCCGGCACCATCAATCTGGACTTCGCTGACGTACGTACCGTGATGTCCGGCGCTGGAACGGCGATTATGGCGGTCGGCGAGGGCAGCGGCACAAACCGGGTTGCGCAGGCCGTTGACTCAATCTTGCAAAGCCCGTTACTCGATCACTCGGTGGCTGGTGCGACCCGAGTACTCCTGAATGTGACCGGACCGGCGGACATGACCCTCGCTGACTTTAGCGAGATATCTGAACGGGTCAGATCGGTGTGCTCGCCAGATGTAAACATGCTGATCGGACAAGTCACGCACTTCGACCTCATGCCCGAGTTGCGGATCACGTTGATTGCAACGGGAATGCCAGACGGTGACGCAGAGCTCGTGCGACAGAAGCCGTCCGCTTCGCGGGTCCCGTCGTTTCTTGATCGTGACGCTCGACGCATAGTCACCCCAGTGCCTGCGATTCGTGTGGCCCCGATGACTGAACCGGAGGCGAGCGACCCTGACGAAATCGATTGGTCTCATCTAGACGATCAAGACGGTAGCGACTATCCCCCGAATCCTGACCACGCTGAACCTAGCGACATGTGGATCGCGCCGGATGTTGCGCCGGCGCGCGACGGACGGGCGGTGCGTCCACCAAGGGCCGACCTTCCTCCGTTCCTTCGACGCGCGCGTGGCACCGGTCGATGAAGAAAACGCCGCTCGAAATTACGCTTGGCCACAGTCCAGATTCGGACGATGCCTTCATGGCGTACGCCCTGACGGAAGGCCTCATCGATACGCACCATATTCAGTATCGGGTCGTCCAGCACGATATTCAGACCTTGAACAAGATGGCGATGGCTGGGGACCTCGACGTGTCGGCAGTCTCGGCCCACTGCTTCGCGCTCATTTGCCACCAATACTCGGTATTCACGCATGGAGCAAGCTTCGGCCGGAACTATGGTCCAAGCCTTGTCGTCCGGGAAGCGGCGGAACCGACGTCGCTACGGGGCAAGCGCATCGCGGTGCCCGGCCTACTCACGAGTGCGTACCTTGGGTTGCGCATGTTTCTCCGCGAGTTTGAGCCAGTGCCGATGGCGTTCGACCAGATCATGGAGGCCGTTCGAGACGGCGAGGTTGACGCAGGTCTGGTGATTCACGAAGGCCAACTGACCCACCGCGAGTTCGGACTGATCCAAGTATGGAACTTGGGCGAGTGGTGGAACGGCGAGTCGGGAGGCCTGCCGTTACCGTTAGGTCTGGTCGTTGTCCGCAAGTCGCTCGGGCACGAGGTAATGGCTGAGGTTTCGTCCCACCTGAAGGCGAGTATCGCCTACGGTTTCGCACACCGACCCGAAGCCTTGGAATTTTCGAAGCGGTTCGCGCGCGATTTGACGACTACAATTGTTGATCGCTTTGTCGCGATGTATGTCAATGACCTCTCAACCGACATGGGCGACGCAGGCAAGTTGGGGCTGCAAACGTATTTGGAGCGCGCCCACGGTGCCGGGCTGCTGCGACAGATGCCCACGATCCAATTCATCGCATAGCGATACACCCTATTGAGGCGCGTCGTGGCTGTCGACGTGAATGAATGACCTCTGCAGGAGAGGCCTCTCTAGTTGGCGAACTTCTGGCTGACGAAACCGTTTGCGGCGGGCGTAAAGGTCTCAAGAAGGCGATAGCTAGTGTCGCGCCGTGCCGGCAGACGACCCGCCTCGTGAATAAGCGAGATCATCGCGTCGTTGGTCATACACTTCTCGACGACCCCAGCGGCGGAGACAACGTTTTCTTCGAGCATGATCGACCCCAGATCGTCGGCTCCGAAGCGAAGGCTGTGCTGGCCCGTGGCTTTCCCCACGGTTAGCCATGAACCTTGCACGTGGTCGACATTGTCGAATACCAATCGTGAGACAGCGAGTGTTCGCAAATAGTCTTCTGACGAGGTGCGGCCCGGCACGGTCTTGCCCAGGACAGTGTTGTCCGGCTGATACGTCCACGGAATGAAGGCACGGTAGCCGGTTCCAGACCCAAACGTAGCGTGCGCGCGATCCTGTGAATCTCGGAGGGCAACGAGATGTTCGACACGATCGCGCAGCGTATCGACGTGTCCAAGCATCATCGTGCCGGTCGTGCGCAGACCTTGCCGGTGCGCCTCATCCATGATTTCGATCCACATGGCGGCGGAGTTCTTCATGGGACTGATTTCGCGCTTCACACGTTCGGTGAGGATCTCGGCGCCCCCGCCGGGCAGGCTGTCCAGGCCGGCCAGTTTCAGGCGGGCGAGGGTCTCGGCAATCGAAAGGCGCGAGTACCGAGCGATGTGATGGACTTCCGACGGCGAAAGGCTGTGCAGCGTGAGGTCGTAGCGTGACTTAATGGTGCGGAACAGGTTTTCGTAATACTCAATGCGGAGATCTGGGTCGTGCCCGCCCTGAAACATTATTTGGGTTGCCCCCTGCGCAATCGCTTCTTCGACACGTTCGATAATGTTCTCCATTGATCGCACATACGCATCTGGCGACCCAGGCAGCCGATAGAACGCACAAAATGTGCATTTAATCACGCAAGCATTGGTGTAATTGATATTTCGGTCAATGATGAATGTGGCCCGCCCATCCGGGTACCGCCGCTGCCGGATCACGTCGGCAGCCTCACGGATTGCCTCGGTCTCGGCGTGTTCGAGCAACCACAGAGCAGCTATCGGAGTGAGGCGCGCGCCGTCCAAGGTTTCGCGAAGGAGCGACACGGTGTTGAACGCTCCGGTACCGACGTGTTCTGGGAGTTGAGGTAATCGCACGGAAGTCGTGACGCGCGAAGCAGGCAGTTGCGGTGCCCGACGGGACTGGGACACATGTGAGTCGGAATCAAGCGCGGCAGAAGAAGTGGTGAGGGGCGTCGCAATAGCCATGGTGATTCCTTCTGCGGGTGAGGCGTCTAGACCCGGCGCAAACACCATTCCCAACGATGGTTCGAAATAGACTAACCGTCCGTACCAAGAATACGAGGTGGGACACGCTGCAAGCGTCGAGCGCGTGCGGCGCTCAATGATGCGGCGAGGCGCGTGGCCTCGATCATTGAGACGGGGCTTGCAACGCCGGTTCCGGCGATGTCGAAGGCCGTGCCGTGATCCACTGATGTCCGGACAATCGGTAAGCCAAGGCTAACGTTCACTCCCTCGTCGAACCCAAGCATTTTTACCGCGACGTGACCTTGGTCGTGATACATCGCGACCACACCGTCAAAGTGGCCCCGAGCGGCGCGCGGGAAGACGGTGTCTGGGGGCCACGGGCCCGTAACGTCGATGCCGGCGGCACGGGCGCGCGTGACTGCAGGTATGAGTACATCTGCCTCTTCGTTTCCGAAGAGGCCGTGTTCGCCAGCATGTGGGTTTAGTCCGGCGACCGCGATGCGCGGGCGGGTATGCCCAAGATCGCGCAGGGTGGTGTCGAAAAGAGTGATGACCTCGTCAAGGCGTGCTGGTGTCAGGAGCGACGGGACCCGTGCAAAGGCGACGTGGGTGGTTGCATGAATGACACGAAGTGAACCGGTCGTGAGCATCATCGCGGCTTCGCGTGTACCTGTGCGTGCCGCGATCAACTCGGTGTGACCGGCGAAACGGTGACCGGCTGCGTTTATCGCTTCCTTATTTATTGGCGCCGTGACGATGCCGTCGACGTCCCCGGCAATCGCGGCTTCGACGGCTTGCACGACGTACCTGACGGACGCATCGCCTGCACGCGGGGAGACTTGGCCAAGCGGCAATTCAATAAGGGTCCTATCACGGCCATCTCCGACGTCGTTTGGTGCGAGGACGGCAATCGTTGACGCGTCGGCGATGTTGAATGCGTCAAGAACGGTTTCGGCGGCCCGAACCTTGGCTGTGAGACCGCAAACGTGTGCCGCCCGAGTGAGAACGGCGAGGTCTCCCACCACAATCGGGGTAGCCACCTCCAGTACCCGCGGATCGATCGCGGCGCGAGCGGTGACCTCCGGACCGACCCCGACGGGGTCACCCATCGTGAGCGCCAAGCGCGGCCGTGACGTCATCTCGCTGCCTCCTGAGTGCGGCACCGGGTCACCGGGCCGCTGCTAGAATGCGGTCACCATGCCAGATGGGCCGACCGAGGGCGCGACCGGCCCTGCGAACCTGCCAACGCTTGCGGAGATTCGGCGCGAGATTGATGCCATCGACTGCGAACTGGTGGCACTGCTCAATCGTCGCGCTGGCCTCTCGGTGCAAGTTGCCAGTGTCAAACGCGAGACGGGTTCCGCGACCTATCACCCGGCGCGCGAACACGACGTTCTGCAGAATGTTGTTTCCGCAAATGCTGGACCTCTGCATGAAGCGCACGTGCGTGCAATATGGGCGGAGATTCTCTCGGCCTCGCGCGATCTGCAGCGACCGATGCGCGTCGCCTTTCTTGGCCCTGCCAACACGTTTTCGCACCGCGCGGCAGAAGTGGCGGCGCGCTTGCGCTTCGGGACGTTTTCGGAATATCTCCCCTGTCGGTCCTTTGGTGAAGTCTTCGCGATGACCGAGCGTGGGAACGCGGATATCGGTGTCGTTCCCGTTGAAAATAGTGTTGAAGGATCTGTGGGTGGGGTTCTCGACATGTTTGCCGATTCGCCGCTGGTCGTTTCGGCTGAGATACGGTTGCAGATCACGCATTACTTAGTCGGGCATGGGCCGCTTGCGAAGATCCAGCGTGTCTATTCGCATCCGCAGGCGCTTGGCCAGTGCCGAAACTGGCTTCTGCAGAACCTGCCAAACGCGCAAACGATTGAGACGTCGTCGACGGCGGGGTCTGCCGAGCGCGCGGCCTCAGATCCCGAAGGTGCGGGAATCTCGACCGAAGCGGCGGGTGCCCAAGCCGGAGTTGGGGTGCTTGCTCGGTCGATACAAGACCATGCACACAACACGACTCGCTTCGCGGTACTCGGGCGCCAGATTGCTGCTCGCACCGGTCGGGACCGAACGGGCATCCTCTTTGTGACCCAACATCGCCCGGGCACGCTGCAGCTTGTGCTGAGGCAGTTGTCTGAGCGGAACTTGAACTTGACCCGCATCGAATCGCGGCCGTCCCGGCGTGGCACCGAACCGTGGGAATACCTGTTCTTCGTTGACTTTGATGGCCATCCGGACGAACCAATCGTTGCTGAGGCGATTGGGGCGATGCGTGCTTCGTGCCAGAGTCTCAAGGTGCTTGGCGCTTGGCCGATTGAAGAACGTGCGGACGAAGCGCCCGGACCATCGCGTCCGTTAGTGAGGACCTAGCGTATGGCGCGGGTGCGTGCGGCGATGAGTTCCGGAGCGATGATGCGTGTCGCTTCTCGGGTGATTCGCTCGCTGCCGAGGCCGTTTGGGGGGCGCGCAGCCGAGATCGTTTCTATGGTTCAGCGGATGCCGACACGATACGAGGCGCGAACGATGGGTCGGCGTCGGCGGTCATCACTGCTCGGGATGTTTCGTCCCGGCGTCGGTGGGGCACCCGACGCAATCGTGGTATTCCGCCGGCCCATCCTTCGGGCGTCCCGGTCTAGACGGCGCGCAACGGTCCACGTAAGCCTAACGGTCCTCCACGAACTTGGCCATGCCTTGGGCCTCAGTGAGGGCGCGGTCGCGCATCTCTAGGTCTTGGGTGCACAAAGTCGGCACCTCATCAGTCAGACTCGCAGCGGAGACAACCGAGTACCACGGCCTCCGGAGGAGAGACGATGTCGGTTCGGATGCCACGATTGACCGCCGCTACGCTCGGCATCGCGCTCCTGCTCACGATTTTCGGTAGTCGATTGATTTCTCTGTATATCGACTATCTTTGGTTTCGCGCCGCTGATTTTGCACAGGTAATGCTGGTTACCATCGGGTACAGGCTTGCCACGATGGTGGTGGTGGCCATTTTTACTTTCGCCGTCGTGTTCCCGAATGCTCTCGGCGCGCTAGTGATCGCCCGACGCGTCCTCCGGCGTATTCCGAGAGCGACCTACACCGACGATTCCGACTCGGGCGTGTCTGGTCCCTTTGGCGGGTTCGGAAGAGGCGTGGGTCCGCGATCGATATTTGGGGACGAAGGGTCACGGCCCTTCGGCGAAGTACATGTGGCGATCGGTGGGCCTGAAGCGGCGCGAACGCTCCTTGAAGGCCTGCCACAACGGTGGATTGCGGTCGGCGCGGCGTTTATCTCCGCGATTGTTGGCCTTGGGAGTGGCGACGCGTGGGAAGTGCTGGCGCGCTGGCGTTTCGCCGTGCCGTTCGGGATTTCGGATCCGATTTTTGGACACGACGTCGCGGTGTACGTCTTCACGGTGCCGGTGCTACGCCTGTTGGCCGGCTGGCTGACGGATGCATCACTGATTGCGATTGCAGCGACTCTCATCGCGTATGGGTTGGTGCAATACGCAATTGACCCGACGTTTTCGTTCGTCCGGTTTCACTTGGAGACCCGCGCGCGAGCGATCCGCTCGCATCTCCTTGCCCTTGGCGCGCTCTTGGCAACGATCACGGGCGGACAGATGTGGCTTGGAACGTACGACGTCCTTCTTGCGCGGAACGACCGCATCGTTGGCGCCACGTTCACCGATATCTACGCGCGGCTACCGGCGACCCAAGCACTCGCGGTGAGTGCATGGTTGATGGCGGTGTTGCTCATGGCCACGATGTTCCGGCGGAGTTTTGCTCTTTTGGTTCCAGGTGCGGCGCTTTTTGTGGCTGTGCTCGTCCTGGGGCGCGGGATCGTGCCGGTCCTCGTGCAGAAGCTTCAAGTTGAGCCAGCGGAATTGACGCAGGAGCGGCCGTATTACCAGAACAACATTCAGTTCACGCGGTTGGCATACGGGTTGGACAAGATTGCGGAACAGCTGTACCCGGCGGAGGACGCACTTCGCCCTGAAGACTTGGATGCCGGTTCTGCAACTGTGGCAAGCATTCGGTTGTGGGATCATCGGCCACTAAAGGACACCTACAACCAGTTGCAGAGCATTCGCCCGTACTACGTCTTCGACGATATTGATATTGATCGGTATGCGGGTCTGTCGGGAGACACGAACGGGGTGCGCCGACAGGTGATGTTGAGCGCGCGGGAGCTTGCAGTTGAGAAGTTAGGCGTCCAAGCCCAGACGTGGGTGAATCAGCGTCTTCAGTACACGCACGGGTACGGCGTGGTCATGAGTCCTGTCAATGAGGTCACCACCGAAGGGATGCCGAACTTTGCCGTGAAGGATGTCCCGCCAACAGGCGTCGTGCCGGTTCCGCGCCCTGAGGTGTATTTCGGTGAGCAGACGTCAGCGTACGTTGTAGTCAATACCAAGGCTGAAGAATTTAACTATCCCAAAGGTGATCAGAACGTTTACTCCACCTATGCCGGCACAAAGGGAATCAGGATCGCGTCGGTTTGGCGGCGGTTGGCCATCGCCTGGAATCTCGGCGACCTGAACCTGCTAGTCAGTTCGTACCTCACGGACGACAGTCAGTTGTTGATGCGCCGGAATGTTCGCGATCGCGTGAAGGCGGTCGCACCTTTTCTCAAGCTTGACCGAGATGCCTACATTGTGGCCGCGGACGGGCGCTTGACATGGGTTTTGGATGGCTACACGACGACCGACCGGTTCCCGTATGCACAAAGAACAGTTGATCGTGCTGGGGAGACGGCGTCGGCGACGTCGACCGGGTCCAGTGCAAGCGACAGTTCGCGAGGCACTAATGCGACACGTGATCAGTCATTGGTGCCGTTTGTCACCCCGCGCGCGTACAACTACATTCGTAATAGTGTAAAGATCACAGTTGATGCATATGACGGCACCATCAATCTTTACCTCGCGGATCTTGGTGATCCCATCATTCGGTCGTACCAAGGGATTTATCCGGGGCTAATTCGCTCGCTTGATGAGATGCCTGCAGAGTTGCGGGACCACCTCCGGTACCCCGAGGACCTGTTTCAGGTACAGGCGCAGGCCTTGACAACCTATCACGTGCAAGATCCGCAAGTTTTTTACAATGCGGAAGATGTATGGACTGGCGCGTCGGAGGTGGTTGGTGATCGACGCCAGCCGATGCAACCGTACTACGTGACGATGCGCATTCCTGGGGAGATGCGTGAAGAGTTCCTCTTGATGTTGCCTTTTACGCCAGCAAATCGGGATAACATGATTAGTTGGCTCGCTGCACGTTCAGATGCGCCCTTCTATGGCCAATTGGTATTATTTAAGTTCCCTAAAGATCGTTTGGTGTATGGACCAGCGCAAATCGATGCGCGAATTGATCAAGATCCGCAAATATCTTCGCAGCTCACATTGTGGAATCAGCAAGGATCACGCGTGATCAGGGGGCACCTACTGGTGATTCCGATCGGATCTTCGACCCTGTATGTTGAACCGATTTATCTTCAGGCCGAGACGTCTCGCATGCCCGAACTCAAGCGGGTGGTCGTTGCAACGGGCAATCGTGTGGTGATGGAACCGACTCTCGAAGAGGGCCTGAAGCGGCTCTTCGCGATTGACGAGCCGAGTGCGACAAGTGCTGCGTCGATTGCACGCGCCGTAGCTCCAGCGGCGCCACGCGCGACGCCAGCACCGGTTGTCGGCGGCAAAGCGCCGACAACGGCGAATCCCTCGGTCCGGCCGACGGCGAGTCCGAGTGCCCCTTCGACCGTTGCAGGCACTGCGCCAGTGAGTCGGCAGACAGTGCGTGACGCGCGGGGCGCATACGACCGAGCGGTCGACGCGCTAAAAGCGGGCGACTTTGCGCGCTTCGGTTCGGAGTTAAAGACCCTCGATGATCGGCTTCGTGACCTTGATCGGGAGACCGGACCGTAGTGGCAGAGTGCCCCCTTCCAGATGACGGTTAGGAGCGTGGGTATACTTTGCGCCGAAGGATTGCCGCCGGATGCCCGTCGTAACCATCGCGCGACCGATTGCGACCAACGCAGAGGCGATTGCAGCTGCTGTTGCCTCACGATTGGGACTAGCGGTCTACGACGATAGGCTCATCGCGATGGCCGCGAACCGGGGGCATGTTCCGCCAGACGAAATGGCGGCGCTTGACGAGCGCGGCCGAGGGATCTTCCAACGGCCCACTGATCTGTGGCGCCTGGTTCCGATGCCACCGATTAATCCGGAACTTCCAGACATTCTTGGCGATAACTACGCGCCGACTGGTCCAGTGCGCGCTCGAGGTGACGGGTTAGAGGCCCCGCGATTTTGGGCGATCGAAGCGTACGCCGCGTTGATGGCCCGCACGATTGCTGAGTTGGTCGCGAGCGAAGACGCCGTCGTTGTCGGTCGGGCAGGACACGTTGTTGCCGGAAATGGCCCCTCAGTGCTTCGCGTGCTGTGTGTAGCACCAGAGGCGATCCGAGCCGGACGGATTGCAAAGGCGCAGGCGGTTTCCGAATATGAAGCGCACACACGGGTTCGCGAGAGTGATCGTGATCGCGCCGCCTATCACCGCCAGTTCTACGATGCCACGTGGCTTGATCCTTCGGCCTACGATCTCGTAATCAACACGGGATCGATGGAGGTTGCGCAAGCGGTAGAGACGATTGCCTCGGCTGCTTCGCGATTGGTGGGGCGTCCGTCGGCGTTCGTGCCCGTGGCGCATCACTAAGCTGGCGTGCGGGTATCTCCCGGCGACCGACACATGAACGGCGTCTGACGGAGTCCCGGCGCGGGAGACACCACCCATGACTGCACGCGCCAGGAAGCGCTTCCTGATCTGCGTTCTGCTCGGGTTGGGAATCGGCGGGGTCTTCAGCCTTGCCTTTTCCTTCGGGTTTTTCTCTGGACTGAACAACGTCCAGAACCTTGTGACCGACACAATCCTCTTTCGATCACGCGAAGGGTTGACGGCCGAAAAGGTCGTCATGATGCAGATCGATGAGCCGTCGGTCTCGGCCTTTAAAGAGCAGTACGGTCGAGTCTTTTCGTGGCCTCGCACGCTGCATGCGCAGGCGCTCCGCAACCTCACGGACGCGGGCGCGCGCGTCGTTGTCTACGACATTCTCTTCGACGCGCCGGGTTGCCCGGCGACGGTCCCGCGCCCGTGCCCTGAAGACAAGGCCTTCGCTGAGGCGATGGACTACGCGCGCCAGAAGCAGGGCGGCGGGGTCCAAATCGTGCTCGCGACGGTTGGCAGTCCACCCGAACCGTCCCCTTTGGCGCCGGGTGCGAATATCACATATCAAGATACAATCCCCCCGATTGCAGAACTTGCCGACCATGCATCGGCAATTGCCCACGTCCACCCGTGGGTGGATACCGACGGTTCAGTCCGTCGGATGCCGCTGGTCGCGAACATGAAGGGCGCGGAGGTGAACGGTCTGCCCCTTCAGGCCGCCGCAGCGTACCTGCGACGCTCGAAAGCGGTCGATCAGAGCGGTCCCGGGTATCTCTACTTTGCTGGCCGACCGGTGCCGGTCGACGACCACGGCCTCGCGATTGTCAACTTCCTCGGTCGTCCGTCACACAAGGCGAGTGATATTGGCCCTGGTCCGGTCGACTCCGTGTCGTTTGCCGATGTGGTGAAGGGCACCTTCGACCGCGCCAAAGTAAGAGACAAGATTGTCTATGTCGGATTGACCGCAATCGGTTTCGCCGACGACTACTTTGCGCCGACGTCCGTCTCCGGCGTCAAAATGACCGGTGTCGAGATTCATGCGCAGACGACAGAGATGTTGTTGCGCAGTGCGTATCTCGCACCCCAAACCACGCAGTCGACAATCGCCATCATGCTTGGGCTCACCTTGATGGCCGGTGTCGTGTTGCCATTCTTTCCGCCCGTGCTTGGGTCGATCGGAATTCTGGTGGTCTTCCTGCTCTACGTCGTGGCGAACATCTGGCACGGCACTGAAGCGGAAGGCGTGATGGGGGCGGCCGAAACGTTCACGATTTGGAACAACGTGTTTCCGGCGGCGGCGCTGCTCACTGCGTACTTGGGAGTGATCCTCTACCGAGTCGTGTTCGAACAGGCCGAGGCGCGCGCGACGCGTGGCGTGATGGGCAAGTACCTCAGTCCCGCGGTTATGACGGAAGTGTTGAAGGATCCAGACAACCTCGAGTTGGGCGGGGTTAAGCGGGACATGACCGTCTTGTTCTCGGATATTCGTGGGTTTACGTCGGTCTCTGAACGCATGGACCCCCAAGACCTTGTTACCTTCTTGAATAATTTTCTCACAGAGATGACAAATATCGTCTACGTCCAGAAAGGCGTTCTTGATAAATACATGGGCGACTGTATCATGGCGTTCTGGGGCGCGCCATTGATCCAACCGAACCATGCAGAGTTGTGTGTGCGCACTGGTTATGATATGGTCAAGCGCCTACATCAACTGCAAAAGATTTGGATTTCGCAAGGATTACCTAAGCTAAATATCGGGGTTGGAGTCAACACGGGACCAATGACCGTTGGTAATGTTGGTTCAACGATGCGTTTCGACTATACCGTCATGGGTGATGCAGTGAATCTTGGTTCACGCGTCGAAGGGGTGAATAAAGAATACGGGACAAACATGATCGTCACGGAGTTCACGTACGAGGCGATCAAGGACACCTGGGTATGTCGATACCTCGACCTGATTGCGGTGAAGGGAAAGAAGGAACCGACCGCAATCTACGAAGTCTTTCATCCCGTCGGCGAGGCACCGGAGCCTGAATTGACGCGACCCGACGGGTTCATGGAGGCGTGGGACACCGCGATGGGGTTGTACCGCGAGCAACGATTCGACGAGGCTCGTGAAGCCTTCGATCATGTGCTTGAACTATTTTTTGATGATGGCCCGTCGATGGTGTACGTCGAACGTTGCGAGATGATGGCACACAACCCCCCAGGCGCTGGTTGGGACGGTGTCTACGTGATGACGCACAAGTAGGGGGATCCTTGCACCCCTGCCCCAACCAAACCGCCCCGGCGGACCGCTGGGGCCAAGGTACTTCGACGGAACGTGGGGCGTCAGTCGAGAAGGAAGGGGTTGTGGTGTAGCTCGGCCGCGACTGAGGTCGCGGGTCCATGTCCTGGGTAGAGAATGGTCGCCGGTGGCAGGGCGGCGATTTTCGTCCTGAGAGACGTGAGGTGGCGTGCGTATCCGGCGCGCCCGTTGCCTGCCGACCCCGCGAACATGGTGTCTCCGCAGAACGCCGCGCCGGTCGCCCCCGACGGGAAGACCCATGTGGTGCTCCCCGCCGTGTGCCCGGGTGTCGGTAGCGCGCGCCACTGCAGTGTGTCGACGGTGGTGCTTGCGCCGCCATCACCGTGAAGATGCAGCGATGACTTGGGGACAGCGGACAGATTCGACATGTCGCTTTCGTGGACATAGACCGGCAGGTCCAGTCGCGTCTGAAGGGCGGCGACGCCTCCGTCGTGGTCATGGTGGCCGTGCGTGATCAGGATTGCGACCGGGTGGCGGTGTGGCCCGGTCACGTACGCCGTAAGGTCGTCAACGATTGCATCGTCGCCAGGATCAATGATCGCGCATGAACCCGCCGGCGAGACCACCACGTAGCAGTGAGATGGGTAGTGGGTCGTCATTCGATGGACCGTGAGGTCACCCACCGTCCACGGGCCGTCGGGCGCAGTGGTTTCGTCGTTGGCGAGAGACCAGAGTGCGGATGCGCGCAGGTTCAACGCGGTCGCGAGTGCCGTGACCTCGGACGCATTAGGTCGGCGTGTATAGACCTCCATGGAACGAAGGTCACGTTCGGCAATACCGGTGCGAGAGGCGATGTCGCTCACCTCGAAGCCGAGGCCAGTTCTGGCCTTCCGGATGACGTCACCGAATTCGTCTTCAAGGGCCATCGGCGCACTCCTCTGTCGGTCAGGTGAAACACCGACGCCGCTCCCGATTGCGGAAGCGGCGTCGATGTTCGGTGGTACACCCGATAGGATTCGAACCTACGGCCTATTGCTCCGGAGGCAATCGCTCTATCCCCTGAGCTACGGGTGCGCGCCCGGCAGTGTAGCACAGGCCATCTTTAAACCCGAGTCGCTCATGCCCGGGACGTCGCCGATTTGGAAACGTCAATCGCATTCGCGGTTGGATCGGCTGCCGCTAACTCTTCCGGCTCCGGCGTGTCCTCGGCAACGCCGCCGTGTCGAAATTGCATGCGATAAAGTCCGAAGTAGTACCCTTCACGCGCCAAGAGTTCTTCATGGGTCCCACGCTCGATAATGCGGCCTTGGCGGAGGACGATGATCTGGGACGCCGCCTTGATCGTCGAGAGTCGGTGTGCGATCACAAAGCTGGTGCGTCCGCGCATGAGCGTTTCGAGGCCATGCTGGATCAGTTTCTCGGTTGCCGTGTCGACCGACGCGGTTGCTTCGTCGAGGATCAAAATGCGCGGATCGGCGATGAGCGCCCGAGCGAAACTAATGAGCTGTTTCTGTCCTTGTGAAAGCGATGCGCCGCGTTCGTTGACTTCGGTGTCGTACCCGAGAGGGAGCCCGACGATGTAGTCGTGCAGGTTCACCGCTTGGGCCGCGGCCGTCACTTCGTCATCAGTGGCTTCAAGTTTTCCGTACCGAATGTTATCACGAATAGTTCCGGAGAACAGAAATGGCTCCTGAAGAACAAGGCCGACTTGCCGACGCAAACTTTCAGTGGTTACCTCGCGAATATCATTTCCGTCAATAGTGATTGCGCCACTTCGAATATCGTAAAATCTCAAGAGAATATTAATGATGCTTGACTTGCCAGCGCCGGTATGACCAACAAGGGCGACAACTTCGCCTGGTTGCGCGTCAATGGTCACGCCTTGCAAGACCGGTCGGTCAGGGAGGTATTCGAACGTCACATCGCTGAACCGCACGCTGCCATGAATGTCGCCGAGGGGGCGAGCACCGGGTCGGTTAGCCACGGACACCGGGGTATCAAGCAGCGCGTAGACGCGTTCGCCGCCCGCCATCGCCGCTTGCATTGAGTTGTAACGCGCGGAGAGTTCGTTGATTGGTTCAAAGAAGCGACCGACGTATGCGATGAAGGCCCAGAGTGAGCCGAGTGTCATCTCGTCGTCGAGGACGAGGCGTCCCCCGAACCAAATGACCATGACGGTTGCGACCGTGGAAATGAACGTGATGATCGGGCCGAAACCGGCAGAAAAGACCGTTGCAACGATGATGCGCCGTAAGTTTTCCGAGTTCACATCGTCGAAGCGACGCTGATTCAGGTCTTCGCGGGCAAACGCTTGGACCGCCCGCACTCCTGAAATGTTTTCGGCGAGGTACGTTGTCACGATGGAGTTTTGCCAGCGCACTTCTCGGTATAAGGTTCGCGAGCGGCGTCGATACACGTGTGTGACAAGCGCAATGATTGGGGCAACGATCATGGTCGCGAGGGCCAATCGCCAATTGAGCGCGAACATTAGGACGAAGATGCCGAGGAGTACGAAAACGTCGCTTGCGATCGCGACGATTCCACTCGTCAGGAAGTCGTTGAGGGCGTTGACGTCGCCGGTCATGCGACTCATGATCCGGCCGGCTTCCATCCGGTCATAGAAGTTGAAACTTAGGCGTTGTAGGTGCAGAAACAGATCGCGACGCATGGAAAAGAGGACTGTTTGGCCGACCCAACTCATGATGTGCGTTTGGCCGTAGGTCGCTGCCCAGACCAAGAGGGAGGCGGCGACGTAGCCTCCGGCGGCGACGACGAGAAGTGATCGGTCTCCGTCGGCGATCGCGGAGTCGATCGCAAGCTTGATGAGATACGGACCGGCGAGGTTCCCGACAGCGATGCACATCATGAGCAGCGTCGCCCACAGGAGTTGGACTCGATACGGGTGGACGTAGACCCACGTCCTCGCGACGATGCGTTGATCGAATGCTTTACCGAGGACTTCGTCGTCTTCTTCGTCGTGTGCATTTGGCCGCGACGGTGGATCATTCGAGGGGCGGCGCGCACCGGACGGCGACGCTGATGCGGTGCTCCGTTGGCTCATTGGCGGGTGCCTCCAACGCCTCGACCGGAAACACCGCCGGACTGTACGAGTGCCTCTGCACCCTCGTTTCGGTCGCGTAACTGCATATCGTAGGTATCGCGGTAATATCCGGGAACACTCACGAGACTCTCGTGGTTCCCACGCTGCACGATCGTTCCGTGATCGAGGACGACAATGTGGTCGGCGTGCGTAATCGTAGATATCCGTTGCGCGATGATGAAGGTCGTGCGCCCTTTCATGACGACCTTTAGCGCCTCTTGAATTTGGTACTCCGTCCGCATGTCGACCGAGGCTGTCGCATCGTCAAGGATCAAGATCCGTGGGTCGATCAGAAGCGCGCGGGCGATGGCGAGGCGTTGACGTTGCCCACCACTGAGGGTCACGCCGCGTTCGCCAATGCGTGTGTCGAAGCCGTATGGCAAGTCTTGGATGAAGTCGTACGCCTGCGCGGCGCGGGCGGCGCGTTCGATGGACTCGAATGACGCGTCCGCGTTGCCGAAGGCAATGTTCTCGGAGACGCTTGCAGAGAAGAGCAGCGTCTCTTGCATGACGATGCCGATGCGTCGCCGAAGGTCCACAAGCCGATAGTCGCGGACGGGGGTGTCATCGACGAGAACGGTGCCGGCTGTGGTGTCATAGAACCGAGGGATGAGGCTCGTGAGGGTCGACTTGCCCGCGCCGGTATGTCCGACGATCGCGATGACTTGGTCCGGTTCGGCGACGAGGTTGATGTCTGAAAGAATTGGCGTCGCCGGGACCCCGCTACGGGTGAGTAAGGTTCGGTCGTCTCGATCCCGTCGCCGAACTCCCGGCTGGAGTTGACCAATCGGCTCAGGCGACAATTCTTGCCGGTTGACCACCGACGCAAGTGCTTGGGCGTAGCTGAACGACACACCGTCAAACGTGACCCGACCGTCGATGTGTTGGCGCGCCACCGCCTCGGTGCGCTCACGGACTGGTGAGGGCGCGTCAAGGATTTCGAAGAGGCGTTCGCCAGAGGCGGTGGCGCGTGAGACCCACGCGACTATCCACCCAAACTGGCGCGTCGGGCCTGCCAGGCGCATCAAGTAGCTGTTGAACGCGATCAGCGATCCAACGGAGAGGCGCCCTTCGATTGCCTCAATCCCACCGAACCAAAGGATCGCGACCGTGCCGATACTGCTGATGAAGACCATCATGGGAAAAACAAACGCTTGCAATCTGCTTGTTGCGACCTGGCGTTCGAGAAACGCTTGGTTTTCATCTTCGAACTTGGTGACCTCGAACGGCTCTCGCGCGAATGCCTTCACCACACGCACACCCGTAATGTTCTCTTGCAGAACGGCGGTCAGATGGGCCCATTGCCGTTGCACGCGACGGAACATTGGATGGACACGTCGGCCATAGGTGATGGCGGTGACCGCAATGAACGGTAGGGTGGCAAGCGAGACAAGTGACAGCCACCAGTCAAGCGAAACCATGATCGAAAGGATTGCCACATACAAGACCGTCGTGTTGATGATCTGGAGTACGCCGTTCCCAACAAACACTCGGCTGTGCTCGACATCGGACGTCACGCGTGACATCAGTTCGCCGGTGCGGGCACGGTCGTGATACGCGAACGAAAGTCGTTGCAGATGGTCGTATAATGCATTACGAATGTCGTATGCGACTCGTTGACTCACATACTCATTGCAGTAGGACATGCCGAACCCGGCAAGACTGCTGACAACGTTGACCACAATGAGTGCAAACGCCATCGCTAACAAGTGATCGGGATTGCGTTGACCAATCCCAACATCAATGACCTCTCGAAAGATCATTGGTTGGACAAGTCCAAGGGCGATGGTGACGAGCAAGCAGAGATAGCCGGCGATCGTGTAGCCACGATAGCGATATGCGAATCCCAGCAGTCGGACAAGGATTGACATGCCGTCTCCCGGTGAGGTCACTCCTGCGTCGCAGTGCGCGCCTCGGTCTCTCTCTCCACGGCGACTTTCGGGCGAACGCGATCACCCAAGGTCGCTTGTTGTGCCTCTCTCCAGCGTCGCGATTGTCGCACGCCGGACCTCACGTCGGGTCAATTGGGTCTGACCGTATCGGTTCCGGCACCGCTTGGTACGTCCCGGATTGGAACAAGGT
>CAYFLJ010000011.1:0-27346 GCA_964343985.1 uncultured Thermoflexus sp. | reverse complement strand
CCGTCGACGTCGACGGTACCGTCTACGTGGCGGACGCGGGAAACGATCGAATTGTTGCGATTTCTCCGACCGGTGTGGCTTCGTCCGTTCGCGGTCACACGGGAAACCGAGTCGGTGAGTTTTCGTTCCCAAGCGCGGTAACGGTCGGTGCCGACGGCGTCACCTTTGTTTCCGACGCCGGCAACAACCGAATTCAAGCCTTTGGGCCATCGCGGAACACCGAACTGTCCACCATTGGCAGCACCGTGCGACTTGCCGCGCCCCGAGGCCTCGCAATCTCTTCAAGCGGGCATCTCTTGGTCGCGGACTCGCGCCACCATCAGATCATTCGCGTGACCTTTGACGGACAACCAGCATCCGCGTTCGGACGGCGAGGGACAGCTCGCGGGGAATTCGACACGCCAAAAGGCATCGCGATTGCCCCGAACGGCATGATTGTTATTGCCGACGCCGCAAACCACAGAATTCAGTGCATCGCGCCCGATGGCAGGCCGATCTGGTCGACGGGATACCGCGGTGTCGGGCCGGGGGACTTTCTGAACCCTGAAGGTATCGTCGTCGCAAACGACGGAACAATCTGGGTGGCAGACACTGGCAACGACCGCATCCAAGGCTTCACGCCGGATGGCACGCCAAAATGGACGTGGGGGAGACGCGGGCGCCACGATGGCGAACTGGATTCACCGACCGGGTTGGCGGCCGATGGTGCAGGCGCACTCGTGATCGCCGACGCGAACAATCACCGCATTCTTCGGGTGGCGAGGTCCGCGTTCGTCACCGTGCCTTAGCGACTGCCAATCTTCCGAGGATCGAGGGCATCGCGCAAGCCATCGCCAACGTAGTTCACCGCGAGGACCGTCAGGAAAATCATCAGACCGGGAAAGACCGCCGTCCACGGGGCGCGCGTCATCTGATCTTGCGCGTTGCGAAGCATATTCCCCCAACTCGCGACCGGTGGTTGGATCCCAAGGCCGAGGTAGCTCAAGCTCGACTCTGTCAAGATCGCGCCAGATATTCCAAGCGTGGCGGCGACAATGATCGGCCCGACGGCATTTGGCAAAAGGTGCTTGAGGACAATTCGCGAGGGCGTCGCGCCGAGACATCGCGCCGCTTCGACGAATTCGCGTTCGCGCAACGCCAAGAAGGCGCCTCGAACCTGACGCGCCGTCCCCATCCATCGTAAACCTCCGATCACGAAGACGAGAGTGATGGGACTGGTGCCGTAGATGGTCGCCAACAAGATGAGAACGAAGATTGACGGTAAGGCAATCATGAAGTCCACGAGACGCATGAGCAGGTTGTCAACCCACCCGCCGCGGAAACCGGCGACGGCACCAACGGTTGATCCAATCGTGACGGCAAGTCCAACCGCGAGAACCCCTACAGCGAGTGATACGCGACCTCCGTGAAGGATTCGCGCCATCAGGTCACGGCCAAGTTCGTCAGTGCCCATCGGATGCGCACCGCTCGGGCCGTCAAGCATCTCAAGCAAGTTGGTTTTGTTCGGGTTATACGGCGAGATGACGTCGGCAAGGATGGAGGCCGACGCCAGAAGTGCAATGACGACCATCCCGACGATTGCTAACCGGTGACGTCGAAATCGTCGCCACGCCAAGCGCCACGGCCCGGCAGGCGGCGTGGCAATGAGGACTGCGACACTGCTACCCCCCACGTTCGGGCGGGCAGAAACGGCGGTCGTCACGATGGTTTATTGCCCTATCCGTACCGAATGCGGGGATCCAGCCAGGCGTACACCAAATCCGCGAGTAAGTTGCACGCGATGACGAGTGACGACGCCACCGTAAAAATGCCCATCAGGACAGGATAGTCAACGCGCGAGGCCGCTTCCCAGAACAGGCGCCCCATGCCTGGCCACGCAAATATCGTCTCCGTGATCAAGGCACCAGAGAAGAGTGCCGGCAAGTCCAACGCAATGGCGGTTACAAGCGGGATGGCGGCGTTCCGGAAAGCATGTCGTCGGATGACGGCCGGCTCGTTCAATCCCTTCGCGTACGCAACTCGCACGTAGTCTTGCCGAATCACGTCGAGAAGCGCGGCGCGAAGGTACCTAATGTAGTGCGTCGCGTCGAAGAGTGAAAGGGTCGCAACGGGGAGGATCAGGTACCGCAGTCGATCGGCGAACGATGGCGGTGCGCCAAGGGTGTACATACCGCCTGCCGGTAACCAACGCAATCCAACAGCAAAGATCATGACCAACATGAGGCCGATCCAAAACGTCGGCAGCGAGTTGCCCGCGAATGCAAGGGTGGTGGTGAGATGATCGAACCACGAATACTGGCGGACCGCTGACAGTATCCCGATCGGAATCGCAATACTCAGGGTCACAACGAACGTCACTGACATCAGCAGGATGGTGTTGGGCAGGCGTTCACCAATCATCTCAAGCACGGGGCGCTTCGTCACGAACGACCATCCCCAGTCGCCCGTGACAAGCGATGCGACCCACCGTGCGTACTGAATTGGGACCGGTTGGTCCAGACCCATTTGGGCTCGAAGCCGCGCCAAGTCCTCAGCAGTGACCGTTGGGTCCGACTCGTACATCGACATCGGCCCGCCCGGCGTCGCGCGCAACAGCGCGTAGACCACCATCGTCATCAAGACGAGTAGCGGAACCGCTTGGGCGACACGACGCAACACGTACGCGCCCATCAGGTTTCGTCACCGTTGACAAGCGGTACGTGGTTCAGTTTCCGACTGGACGGCACCATGACGTCAAAAACGTTTGCTACTTATTCAGCCACCACGATTCAAGGTCCCAACCGAGGTTGTCCCACGGGTTGTGAGTCCGACCCTGAACGTATTTGCGCGCACCGTCAACGTCTAGGCGGTTGTACAAAAAGATGTGCGCACGGGATGCGGTGATTGCCTTGATTGCCCGTTCGTACGCAGCCTTGCGCTTCTCTTGATCCGGGACTGATCCAGCCTCTTCCAATGCCTTATCGACGTCGGCGTCTTTAAGGCGGGAGTAGTTCTGACCCTCACCCTTGTTCGCCTCCGTTGGGATTTGCGATGAGTGATAGTAGATATACAGGTGTGCGTGCGGGTCAATCCCAGGACTTGTCGTCCACATGTTGATGTCAAACGTGCCTTTAGCGCGCGGCGCGTTATCGCCCCATGTCCCCAACAACGAAGCCGACGGAATGTTCTTGATTTCGAGGGCGATCCCGATGTCCTTCAATTGTTCCTGAATGACCTGTTGTGCAAGTTCCCGTAGCTTGTCGCCGGAAGTGGTCTGGTACGTGAGAGACGCCTTGACCCCGTCCTTAACCCGTATGCCGTCGGCGCCCGCTTTCCATCCGGCGTCATCTAGGAGTTTTTTGGCCTTGTCTGGCGCGAATTCACTCGGCGCAATCTTGGGCGCGGCCCATCCGGACGACAATGGCGACGACCCAACGGTCGTCTTCCCGTACAGAAGCTTGTCAACAATGACTTTCTTGTTGATGCCGATGTCGATGGCCTCGCGGATTTTCGGATCAGAGAGCACTGGATGCTTTGTCGACGGGTCACCGGCCTTGTCGCCGGCAGGGCTACTAAAGTTCAACACGAGACGTTCCACGCCAAGGCCTGGCTTGGCCCAAACGTCGACCTCGGCGTTGCCGTCAAACTCAGGGATTTGTGCCTCGATGAGATTCCAAACGACGTCGACTTCGCCGGTCTTGAGTTGCGCAATGCCGACTTCGCGACTCGGCGTCACGCGGAAGATCACTTGATCAAGGTACGGCTTACCCTTGACATAGAAGTCCGGATTCTTGGCCACGGTGATGTGGTCGCCTGAGACCCATTCCACAAACTTGAATGGGCCAGTACCAATCGGCTTTCGGTTGAAATCGGATTTCTCGATGGCCGTGGTGCCACCGAACGGATGCGCTGGCAGAATCGCTCCAAATAACGTCACAAACGGCGCATAGAAGTTTTTAAACTTTAATTCTATTGTTGCATCATCTTTAACGGTAAATGTCTCGATGTCCCGATAGCCAGAGCGCGACGTGACCGGATTTGCCGCGTCCATGATGACGTCAAAGGTGAATTTGACGTCAGCCGCGGTAAATGGCTTCCCGTCGTGCCATTTCACATCCTTACGCAACTTGAACGTCACCGTCTTCCCGTCGGCCGAGACCCCCCCGTTCTGCGTGGTTGGCACTTCGGCGGCGAGGTCCGGCACGTACTCGCCTTTCTCATTCGCGCGCACGAGGCCATTAAAGATCGTGTTGCGCACGACGCTTCCAACCGTCTGGGTATTGAGAAACGGATTGAGGTTGCCCGGCTCTTGATAGATTGCCATCTTGAGCGTGCCACCCATCTTTGGTGTGCCCGCCGCGGCAGGTGCCTTCGTCGGTTCGGTGGCGGGTGCCTTGGTGGGCGCAGCCGCCGCCGGCGCGGCCGGCGCCTTTGTTGGTTCTAGCTTGGCATCACCCGCGGGTTTCGTCGGGGCAACGGCAGGTGTGTCGCCACCGCACGCGGCAAGGAACGCCGCCGGCGCGCCGGCAATGGCGGCTAGACCGGCCATGCGATGCCAGAGGGCTCGTCTCGTGTTCATCCTGTCACTCCGCGGGTCCTTCCCGCCGGGCGGCGTCGCCTCACACGCGCACGATGGGTTTGCGCGCTGGACGCTCAGTTGGCGTACCTTACCATCGCAACCTAATCTGGTACAGATGGAGTCTTTAACGTGGTGACGTTTCGGTTCGATCATTACCCGCGATACGACGAATTGACCCGAATCGTCCACGAAGTCGCTTCGACGTGGCCCGACTTGGTCACTCTTGAAAGCATCGGGAAAAGCCACGAGGGGCGCGAGGTCTGGCTCCTAACGGTCACCGACCGGACGACGGGGCCGGCCGCCGACAAGCCGGCGTTCTGGGTCGACGGCAGCATTCACGCCGCTGAACTGGCGCCTACCGTCGCCATCCTGCATCTCGTGAGTCAGTTGGTCACGGGGTTCGGCACCGATCCGGATGTCACGCGATGCCTCCAGACGCGCGCGTTCTATCTTGTACCGCGCACAAATCCAGACGGGGCAGAACTCGCCCTCGCAGATTCGCCCCGCATGGTGCGATCGAGTACCCGCATCTACCCACCTGACCCTGTGGCAACCGACGGCCTCGTGCCGGGTGACGTCGATGGCGACGGTCACTTGCGACAAATGCGCATCCCAGATCCAAACGGCCCATGGAAGGTAAGTGAAAGTGAGCCTCGCCTGTTGGTTCGGCGCGACCCAACGGAGGTCGGTGGTACCTACTATCGCGTCTTCCCTGAAGGACGCGTTCGCAACTACGACGGTGTGACCATCGACATGCCCGGGGCACCCGAAGGCCTCGACTTGAACCGGAACTTTCCGGCGCAATGGCGTCGTGAATTCGAACAGAAGGGTGCCGGCCCGTACCCGGGGTCGGAACCAGAAGTCGCGAACGTTCTTCGCTTCCTCTCAACGCACCCGAACGTCTTCGCGGGCGTCGCCTTCCATACCCAAAGTGGCGTGATTCTTCGCCCCTTTAGCCATCAGTCTGATGAAGCGTTTCCCGCCGAGGACCTCTGGACGTACAAGAAGCTTGGAGACCGTGGCACCGAAATGACCGGCTACCCGACCATTTCGGTCTTCCACGACTTCAAATATCACCCAAAAGAGGTCATCACCGGCGCGTTCGACGATTGGGCCTACAACCACCTTGGCATCTTTGGGTGGACCGTTGAAATCTGGAACCCGCAGCGCCATGCGGGTATACCCGAAATGAAGTACATCGAGTGGTATCGCGAGCACCCATTCGAAGACGATGTAAAAATGCTTACATGGTCAGACACCGCGCTTCGCGGCGACGGCTTTCGCGATTGGGCGCCCTTCGACCACCCAGACCTCGGACCGATCGAAATCGGGGGATGGGATTCGTTGTATGCCTTTGGAAACCCACCACCGCACCTGCTGGAAGGCGAGATTGCGCGCTTCGCCCCATGGTTGCTGTGGCACGCACTGTGCAGCCCCCTCCTGAGTCTCCAGGCCGTGACGGCCGAACACGTTGGTGATAAGACGTGGCGCATCCGCGCCGTGGTGCAGAACACCGGGTGGCTACCGACCTACGTCACGAAGCACGCGCTGACCACGAAGGCGGTCCGCGGTGTGCGGCTTGAGATCGCGCTTCCCGAAGGCGCCCGCATCCTCGCTGGGAAGGCAACGAACGACGCCGGACAACTTGAGGGTCGGGCCTACAAACCTTCGGCACCGACACGCCGTCCTGCCGACCAGACCGACGATCGCTCCAAGGTCGAGTGGGTCGTCAGCGCGCCGGCCGGGGCAACGGTTGAGGTCATGGCATCCCACCCACGCGCGGGCACGGTTCGAAGCCAAATAACCCTCGAGTAAACGAACTCGCCCGAGCGCACGCCTTATTCGAGGCGTCGCGTCCGGGCGATCAGTCCCTCCATCGCGGCGAGGTATCCCTCAAGCGCGAGGCGTCCTCGATCCGTCAGGTCGAAATCGGTGCGCGGCACCCTGCCATCGAACGATTTGGTGCATCGCACGTATCCGGCCTCCTCAAGGCGACGCGCGTGCACGCTGAGGTTCCCGTCGGTCGTTCCAAGCAGGCCACGCAACTCGAGGAACGAGAGCGACTCGGTCACCGCTAAGGCACTGACGATGCCCAACCGCAGGCGTTCGTGGATGAGCGGGTCGAGATCCGAGAGCGGGTTCGCGTGCGAACCGGTCCGAATCTCCGTACGTCGGCGGGCCAAATCGGCACGGCGACCAATCCACGTCGTGTCAGGGGCGACGGCGCGGCTTCGGGGCATCGTCTTTACCCTCCATGCCGTCGGGCGATAACCGCACCGAACGCTGCAAGCACACCCCCGAAGCCAACTGCGAGGACGGCGTCCCCCCACGCAGACGGCAAGACAAATGCCACCGCGCCAAGCGCGACAAACGTGACCCCTAAAACGCGCACCGGCGCGACCGACGCAGCACTCCCCGCGGTGACACTCGCCCCAAACGCGAGCAGCCACGTCCCCGGCAAGAGGTCAGGCACGCCACGTGACCACATGGCGAAGGTGAGAATGGCGCCAGTGACCATGGCCGGGGCGAAACTCGAGGCAAACCGGCGGTTCGGACCGGCGGTCACGGCGAGGCCTCGGCGGCGCGATTTCTGCGCCACGGCGAGGACAGCAACCACCGCCGCAACCACCGCCTCGATCACCCACGCCAACAGCCAGCGATCACGATCGGGTTGGGACCCTGCGACGACCGCGGTTACGACGGCAGAAATCCCGAGACCCACCATCGCCCAGCCTGGTACAGAGGTGAATGCGCCAGCGGATTCCATCGCCGAACGGATGTATTTGAGGTCGTCGAGGGCAGCGCGCCCTGAGGAGTCATCCGGGGCACTCCGCGATGCGTTCCCGCGACGCCGATGGCGGATGGGGGCGCGATCGGGCCACGCCGCGCTACGCCGGTTCATGCTCGGTCGAATCGGCTCAGCCATCGCCGTCGGCAACGCCACCGTACTTCCGCTGGCGCGCAGCGAACGCGGCAATTGCACGTTCCAGTTCCGCCTCGTCGAAGTCTGGCCAACACGTTGGAGTCGAGTAGTACTCAGCGTATGCCGCCTGCCACAACAGGAAGTTCGACAGGCGAAACTCGCCGGCCGTGCGAACAATCAGGTCTGGATCTGGCAAACCGGCGGTGTACAGGTTCGCCGAGATTGCGGCTTCATCAATCTGATCGCACGGCGTACCGTCTGCAACCAGTTTGCGAACGGCCTCGACAATCTCGGCACGCGCACCGTAATTGAAGGCGACGTTGAGGATCAGGTGGCGATTCTCTGCCGTCAACCGAATGGCGTCTCTGATGCGCGACGAGAGACGGTCCGGGATACCGTCGAGCGACCCAAGGTGACGGATCTGGACGCCACGTTCGTGGAGGGCCGGGGCCTCACGCCCAATCGCTTCAGAAAGAATCTGAAAGAGGCCCGTCACTTCGTCCTGTGGACGCCCCCAGTTCTCTGTCGAAAATGCATAGATCGTCACGACCTCGACGCCACGCGTCCCACAGGACTCAAGAACGCGCCGCAGGTTCTGCGTGCCTGCCCGGTGGCCAAACAGGCGCGGTTGCCCGCGTTGGCGTGCCCACCGACCGTTGCCATCCATGATGAAGGCGATGTGACGAGGAATAGCGGTGCGATCCACCGGTTGGGCGGGTGCGGCGTCGGTAGCGAGTCCAGCGGTCGCGCCGGCGCGCGTCGCATCACGCCAGAGACTTGTCAACGGCATGGAGCGAGGATAGGTCGCGCATCGACACGTCGTCAAGCACTTTGTGCCACAAAGTGCGCACCCACGCTATGAGGTTGGCGACCCTGAGAGTAGCCGTAAGGACCACCGTCGTCATACGACATCGGCCCTCGGAAGCGATTTGAGGCTTACGAATCGACCGCAGTGCTCCCAGCAACCGCAGCGAAGACGTCGTCGAGGGTCGGGCGGACCGACGCAACGCGCGTCACCGCCACACCTGCACGAACCAGACGGCTTCGAACGCGCTCAACCGCATCATCTGACGCAATTCCGGGTGACAAAAGCACATGAAGCGTGTCACCGTACAGCGCGGTCTCGGCGACCCCGTCGAGGTCGTCAAGAAGCTCCAACGCCGCGTGCGGCGCCGGACACGCGACCTCAACAAGTGGGTTGGGCAAGCCATCCATCAAGGCGTCGGGCGTACCAGCCGCAACCAGATTGCTTCGATGCATTAAGGCCAAATCGTGGCAGTAGACCGCTTCATCGAGATAGTGGGTGGTGACCAATATCGTCGTACCGTCGTCTGCCAACCGGTAAAGGCCATCCCAGAATGCGCGCCGTTGGACTGGCGCCATGTCCGCCGTCGGTTCATCGAGAAACAGTAGTGGCGGTGCATGTATTGTCGCGCATGCAAACGCGAGATCTTGGCGAGTGCCAACGGGGATCGCTCCCGCGATTGTGTCAACCCAATCGCGGAGCGAGGCGCTCCGTGCAATCACCCGATCCATTGCGTCCGCGACTTGGCCACTCGGCAGATTGAACAGGCCGGCGTAGAACCGCAAGTGTTCGCGCACCGTCATCTCGTCGTAGATGCCGGCCTTCTGCGACATGTAGCCGATCAACCACTTGAGAGCGGCCGCGTCGCGTGGGAGGTCGCAGCCCATAACTCGCGCCGTGCCCTCGGTGGCCTCAAGCACACCGCACAACATCCGGATCATCGTCGTCTTGCCGGACCCATTCGGACCAAGCAAGCCAAAGATTGCTCCACGGTTTACGGCAATTGACACATGGTTCACAGCGGTGAAGTCACCGAAGCGCCGAGTTAATCCACGAGTCTCGATCGCAAGCGGGGCGTTCGTCGCGGGCACACCAGTTGCCAGTCCGGCGGCGTTGATCTGACGTGCGAGCGGTTGGACCGTCACGGCGGAGTGATCAATCGCCTGATCGGGACCCGGTAGCTCCGCGCGTTTCTCGGCCCTCGGATCGGAAGTCAGAGCAACATAAACGTCTTCCAAAGACGGTTCGACCGGCGCGTGCGAACGCACCACGACACCGGCGCTTTCGAGTTGTCGCGCGACCTCAGTCGGGTTCTGCGCCCGCGCCTCGTTGAGGAGAAGGTGCAATCGATCACCGCGCGGTTGCACCGACTCGACGCCGTCAAGTCGTCGGGAAACCACCGCCGCGAGTGAAATCGGCACCGCCTCGAATGCCAC
The DNA here is from genome assembly GCA_964343985.1 of uncultured Thermoflexus sp. Classification (GTDB taxonomy): domain Bacteria; phylum Chloroflexota; class UBA11872; order UBA12225; family UBA12225; genus CAILQO01. Next base: position 17,624 of record CAYFLJ010000011.1, on the reverse strand, counting down.
GACGCGCCCGGCGGCGTACCTGAGTAACTCTTGCGGCGTACCACGGGCGACGGTGCGCCCCTTGGCCATGAACAGCACCTCATGGCTACGGGTCGCCTCGTCCATCGCCGGAGTCGCGAGGATGATCGTAAGGCCATCGCGGTTGAGCCGATGGAAGAGCCGCCATAGGTCGCGTCGCGCCAACGGATCGATACCCGTGGTCGGTTCGTCCATCAGGAGGAGTGCCGGACCGTGTTGCAGTGCACACGCGAGGGCAAGCTTTTGGCGCATCCCCCCCGACAGATTCCCCGCAAGCCGACTGGTAAAGCGAGTCAGGTCAACCAGATCGAGCAACTCGCGTCGCCGGCGACGCATCTCGTCTGGGTCGCCGGGGTAGAGGCCGGCAAAGAACTCGAGGTTTTCGGCGATGGTGAGGTCTCCGTAGAGGAGACGACGACTTGGCACGAAGCCGATGCGAGATTGCACGGCTGCCGTGTGCCGAACCACATCGAGGCCCCCGACGACGAGGCGTCCAGAAGTCGGGCGTAGCGCGCCGGCGAGGAGACGCAATGTGGACGACTTGCCCGCCCCGTCAGGGCCAACGAGGGCAGTCACGCGACCCGCCGGGATGGTCACCGAGAAGTCGTCAAGCGCGACAACCGCTCCAAACCGCTTGGTAACCCCTTCAATAACCACAGGAGCACGTTCATCAAAGGCTGGCGGCGCGGCTGATCTGAACAACGTTGCGATCACGGCAAAGCCCCTCGTCTGCGGTACCTGCCGCTCAATCAAGCGTCTTACGGAAGCGACTCAGGCTAAATAGGAAGATGCCTGCACTAATGAGTGTCAACATACCGACCGTCTGAATAAGTTGCTCAAGGCCAACGCCGCGCATCACAATGCCTCGAATAATTCGGAGGAAGTACGTCAATGGGAGGAGTGAACCGAGAAACCGCATCGGCCATGGCATCGAGTCCAGCGGGAAAATAAAGCCAGAAATAATGAAACTCGGCATTGCAGTGAAAATGCTCGCTTGCATTGCTTGCGCCGAGGTCGATGAGATCGTCGAGATTAATAGGCCCATCCCGAGCGCGCCCATCAAGAAAACCGCTGAGAGAATGAGTAGCAGGATCAAGCTGCCTTGAACCTCAACTCCAAACACGATCCTGCCGATGACAATCACGGCAAAGGTGTTCCAGAAACTCACGACGAGGTAGGGAACCATCTTGCCGAGAAGCAGTTCCCACGACGACACTGGTGTGACGATGAGCTGCTCAAACGTGCCTCGCTCACGTTCGCGCACAATCGTCGACGATGTCAAGATGACTGTTAACAACTGCAAGATCAGGCCAATCAGCCCTGGCACCATGTTGAGCGTGGCGTCGAGACTCGGGTTGTAAAGCACATGGGTGCGCACATCGACGCTTTGGGTGGCACGCCCAAGGGCGCGCGCGAGCGATGAAGCGACCTGCGCGTTTCGAACCTGACCCACCGAGTCCGCGGCAAAAAGCGCCGTCTGCGCAACGTTTGGGTCAGACCCGTCGATCAGGACCTGAACGCGACCGCCATGCCCGCCGCGCATATCGGCCGAGAAGTCGGGCGCAATTATGATCCCGACTTTTGCACGCCCTACATCGATGGACTCGCGGGCATCCGACGGGGCGTCAAGGTAGCCCGTCACATCGAAATACGTGGTGTTGACGAATGATTGAATCAACGCGCGGCTGTCTGCGTCGCGTGCTTGATCGACCACCACCGTCGGGATATGCGCGACGGTCGTTCCGACGGCGAACCCAAACAACATGAGTTGCATAAGGGGCATCGCAAGCATCATGGCTAACGTGCGACGGTCGCGAACGATCTGCAACGTCTCCTTATACGCAATCGCCCAGAGTGACTGGCCGAAGCGACGGGAGGGGACCGCTGAAGGGGTGCGCACGAGCGTCGCATCACGCCCATCAGGCGCCGACGGAGGCGCGTCTGGTACCGGAGGGTCCGAATCGCGGTCGGTTGACGGTGGACGAACCGGCGCGGTTAATGTCATGACATTTCTCTCCGTGCGCCGCGACCTAGCGAACTTTTGCCAAGTCAATCGTCACGTCGGCAGGCATCCCCGCCTTGATGCGACCGTCTGTTGCGGACACTGCAATCTTTACGGCAAAGACAAGATTGACTCGGTCACGGGCCGCTTGAACATTCCTCGGGGTGAACTCCGCTTGCGTGGAGATTGAGCGGATGGTTCCCGAGAACGTCTCGCCTGGGAACGAGTCGACCGCCACAGTGACCGACTGATCGGGGCGTACGCGCCCGATATCTGTCTCTGACACGTACGCGGTCAAGGTCAGGTCGGAGGCGTCGTGCCAAGTCAGCAGCGTGGCGCCGGGGACGACCGACTCGCCGACGTGGGCGACGGTGCGCACGACATTGCCTGCACGTGGGGCAGCGACAACACCCTTGCTAGCTTGCGCCTCAAGGACCTTGACCGACGCCTTGGCTTGCTGGACTTGAGCCTCAGCTACCGCGAGTTGCGAACTGGTAGGGCCGGTTCGGGCCGCGTCGAGGCGCGCCGCCGCGGCGGCGGCATTAGCCTCGGCGACTGATACTTGAGCGGCCGCAGCGTCAACTTGAGCGGTCGCGACGAGCGGGTCGGCGCGCTGCGCCTCAAGGTCCGCAACTTGCACCTCCGCTTGTTTCACGGTCAGGCGTGCCACCTCAAGGTCTCGATCAGTCGCAGGCTTGCGCCGGATCGCCAACGCCTCTTCGGCCTGTTTCACCGTCAGGCGGGCGACTTCTAGGTCCCGTTGGGTCGCGGGCTGCTTCCGGACTTTCAGAGCGGCCTCGGCTTGGGCAACGGCACCGCGGGCGGCATCGAGATCGAAGGTGGTCGCCTTTGCCACCTTATCCCGTTGAGCGGCGGCGGTCGTGACCCCAAGGGCGGCGACGGCACGGTCGAACTCGGTTGGACCGGCGATTGCTGTCGCGGTGGCCTCCGCTTGCACGAGTTGCGCTTTGGCGGTGTCAACCGCGGTCTGCGCGGCGGCGACGTCGAATGCGTTTACCTCTTGCACCTTCTGCAATTGGGCACGCGCTTGATCGACGGCCTCTTCAGCGAGTCGCCGATCCCACGCCGTCGGACCTGCCAGTGCACGATCGTAGGCGGCGCGGGCGCTGTCGCGAGCAATCTGTCGTTGGTCACGGTTCGCCTCGGCGACGTGCAAAGACTGTTGCGCCTGAACGTACGTGAGGTTCACTTGATCTGCCGACATTGAAGGCGGGAGCCGACTGTCCTTCAGACGCGCGGCCTGATCGAAGACGCTGCGGGCATCCTCAACCGTTTGGCCCGAGGCAACGTACGCTGCGTCGGCGGCCTCCCACGCAAGCCTTGCCTGTGCGATATCTTCCGCGCGCGGTGTGCCTTCGCGAACTTGGTCGAGGCGCGTCTGGGCTTGATCGGCGACGGCACGGGCCGCACCCAAGTCACCCGCGCGCGGTCCCGCCTGAACCTGAGCCAACCGATTCTCGGCAGCAGCGACCTGTGCCTTCGCGGCAGACACGACGGCGTCCGCGCGCTTGCGTTCTTCGGCGCGCGCGCCGGCATCGACTTGCGCAAGGCGCGTGCGGGCAACCTCAAGCTGCGCCTCGGCGGCGGCGACGTCCTCGTCACGACCACCGGACTCCAATTGGGCAAGGCGTACCTTCGCCACGTCGAGCGCCGCTTGCGCGCCCGCGACATCTTCATCACGTCCGCCGGCCTCAAGTTGTGCGAGGCGTGCCTTCGCAATGTCTACCGCCGCCGTTGCCGAAGCAACGTCTTCATCGCGCCCACCCGCCTCAAGTTGTGCGAGCCGAGTACGCGCCATATCGAACGCAACTCGCGACTGATTCAGGCGGGCATCGAGTTCTTGTGGGCGCGCACGAATCGCCTCGGCGTTACGCAGGGCGGCGCGAGCACCATCGAGTTGCGCCTTCGCCACGTCACGCGCCGCCTCAGCGGCGCGAACCTCTTCCGGGCGGGTACCCGCACGGAGGTTCGCAAGGCTTGCCTCCGCGACCGACGATGCAGCCCGCGCTTGGTCGAGCTGCGCGGACAGCATCGGGTCCTCGATACGGGCAAGCACCTTGCCGGCGGTCAGCAGGTCGCCATCGCGCACATCGAAGGCGACAAGTCGCCCCGCGACCTCCGCCGTCATCGTGCTGGCATCGCTTTCGATGGTGCCTGAGGCAACAATCCGATCAGCAGAGGAGGTCGTTGCGGCGCGGGCGATGCCGGGTATCGAGACGTACCCCTCGCGCGCGGCCCACCAACCGCCGCCGCCGCCGATAATGGCGATCGCGACGACAGCGCGCACCGCCACCGGCACACCACGGGTCAGCGCTGGCTTTTCAGTAGTCATGTACACCTTACCTTACTGAATGATCGTTCAAGTTTAGTCCGAGTATACGCCGATTGCGCGCGGAGTCAACCCTCTGGGTGTGGCCGCGGTACAAGGGCCCGTCGTGGCCACATGAGGAATTGCGCAAGAACCTCAACCGAACACTCATTCAGGTATAGTCCCACTATACGCCCCGACGCCTACCTGTCAACCCCTCGCTTGCCGACGTGACCCGCCTCAATCCGTTCTCGCAAGGTGACCAACATGTCAACCGTGGCGACCCCTGCGTCTGACCCTGTCGCAAGTGGGAACGGCGTACGAGAAGCGAGCACGCGAGCCGCCACCCGGGCCACGACAAATCCCCGTGCAGGGCGTCGTGAGGCAATTCTCGACGCCGGCGCCGCACTGATCTCTGCCCGCGGCGTCGAAGGGTTCCGCCTCGACGAGGTCGCGACCGCGGCAGGTGTGGCCAAGGCGACGCTCTTCCGGTGGTTTCCCAATCGAGGTGCCCTTCTCGCCGCGCTTGAGGCCGAGCGAGGGGTTGCACCTGCTCCCGACTCCCCCGGGCGTCGCGAACAGGTGATCGCCGCCGCAACACGCCTCATCGCGATGCAGGGCGTGCGTTCCACAACGATGGAACAGGTGGCATCAGCTGCCGGCGTCTCGACGCCAGCCCTCTACTGGCACTTTGCAAGCAAGGAGGCGCTCGCACAAGCGGTGATCCGCGCGGCATCCCCCTTGCCTGACGCGCAGCGGTTCTTCAGTAAACACGCTACCGGCGACCTGCGCGCGGACTTGACGGCCCTCGTTCACCTCGTGGTCGACCTCGCACCGCGCGTTTTGCTCGTGCAGCGAATCGCCAGTGATCGGCGCGACGAGGAAGACCCGATTCGGGACGTCGCTCTCAATGAGGTAGCAATGCCCATTTGGTCACTGCTTGGCGAATATTTCGAGAGTCAGGTGGCCCAAGGCAACCTCATGCCCGGTCCTGGGCTGCCCCGCGTCCTTGCATTTGCGGGGATGGTGCTTGCCGCCGCACTTGCTCGGGTCACCTTCGGCACCCGAGTCGTCGACGACCTCAGCGCCTTCGCTGACTCCTTCGTCGCCACGTTTTTGGCAGGCGCCGCGACGCCGTCGTATCGACGAGAGTTATCGGAACGCACCTCCCAGATCGGCTAATTGCGGTTCAGGCGAACTCAAGCGTCCGTAACTCGACGGAATATGCCGCAATCCGCGGCGTGTTCCGTCGACTTCCCCAGATCGCAGTGCGCGGCGATCCGACGCGGCCGCGATATCGCTGCGGCCGCATCGGCGCTGCCGCGCTGCCGCGGACCCTCACGAGATTGGCGTGATTAGGAGTGATTTACTCTGGTCTTGAGCGGAAGTTGCGCCGCGTGAATGCCGCAGCCCGAGCACGTCACCTCCCGTGAACTTGGATGCGATTGCGGCAACGCCGAAAACCAACGTGACGCAAGGGACGCCCGAGGGTGCGGGGTGAGCTGCCACTCACCAACCTTCGGGGTGTGTTGGCCGACGCATCGTTGGTCCCGCGTGATCAGACCGCCTCTGGCGTGGCGAGTTTGGTCATCAGGATCAGGGAGGGAGCCTGCACACGTGTCGCTACGGATCAATTACAACCTCGCCTCGTCGGTTGCACAGCGAAGCCTGAACGCGAGCCAAGCGAACTACGCCCGCGAAGCTGAGCGCTTGGCGACCGGGCGCCGCATCAACCGCGCTGCCGACGACGGCGCCGGCATGGCGGTTTCTGAACGCCTGCAGAACCAAGTACGCGGTCTCACCATCGCGCACCGGAACGCGCAGGACGGCATCAGCCTCGTCCGCACCGCCGAAGGTGCGATGGCCGAAGCGCACACCCTGCTCGCCCGTATGCGCGAGTTAGCGGTGCAATCCGCGACCGACACAATCAATAACACCGATCGGTTGAACATCAAAACAGAGTTCGATTCGCTCTCCGCGGAAATCGATCGCATGGCGAACGCGACGCAATTCAACGGTGTGGCGATTTTGACGGGCGGTAGCACGGCGTTGAGCATTCAAATCGGCGCGAATAAAAACAATGCCGCCGTCAACGACAACATCTTCGTCCTGAATGTGACGCCGGCCGGCAACTTTTACGTCAGCACGCTGTCGCCGACGATGACCTCCATCGGAATCACCTCCCAAGCCCTCGCCAATAGTGCGATCTCGTCCCTCGACTTCGCGATCAACTCGGTCAGTACTGCGCGCACCAGTGTCGGCACGATCGAATCGCGCTTAGAAAGCGTCACTCGGTCGCTCGGCATTGCCATCGAAAACGCATCGGCGGCCAATAGCCGCATTGCTGATACCGATATGGCGCAGTCAATGAGCGAGTTGGTTCGCAGTCAGATCCTGCAACAGGCGGGGATATCCGTCCTAGCGCAGGCCAACCAAGCACCCGCTTTGGTTCTCCAACTGCTCAAGTAGCAAGCGCGATCTGGCTCCTCGCGCCATGCGACGATGGCCACTCTCGGTCTGGCGACGGGAGTGGCCATCGCTTTTCCCCAGCCAGGCTCACGCAAATCTCATCGCAATGTCCACTTACAAAATCCCTGCACGTGCCACCTTGGCGATCGCCTGTTCCGTCGTTCGTGCGCCAACCTTGGCTTCGATCACGCGCGTCATGCGTTGAATCGTCCCAACGCTCACGCCTCGTATCTCGGCAATCTCTTTGCGCGTTCGCCCATTGGCAATAAGGTCAAGCAACGCGACTTCATCGCGACTGAGGTTGAATTCTGCGCCCAGATGAGCCTTGGTTTCAGACATCCACTCGCACTCCTGACCGACGGTGTTCCCGCGGATCGCCTGTGAGCGGCCCGGGCCATTCTGAGGCTCGGGCGTACCATGTCACTGGCGGAAGTAGTCTCGGTGCCATAGCGTTCCGGGCGTAGCATTGCATGATTCGTGCAAGGATGCACACGTTGCAGACGGATCAGGCCGGGATGAGACGACCTAGACCGCTCCAAGAACGTCTCGGTTCCCCTTTGACGATGCTGTTCTTGGGGGTCACTACCGGTCTCTCTGCCGCCCACCGACACTTTCCGACATGGTTGGCAGCGTTGGGTGTTCCGGTTGGCTCGCGACTCGAAGGGGTCGACGTGCCTCTCGGCGCACCGACGGAGACCTACCGGACCATCGTTCACCGCCTACGCGATGACCCTGATGTCGCCGGCGCCCTGATCACATCGCACAAGGTCGCCACGTACGCCGCCGCCGCCGACCTCTTTGACGAGACCGATCGCCTCGCGTCACTCTGCGCCGAAGTTGGGTGTGTCTCGCGCGCGACGGGACGGTTGGTCGGCCACGCCCTCGACCCAGTGACGTCGATGGCGGCGCTCGATCTCCTAGCGCCACCGTCCCACTGGAAAGCGTTTCCCGCCGCACGCGTTGCCTGCATTGGGGCAGGTGGCGCCGGGGTGGCAATCGCCGTTGGCCTCGCGCAACGAATCGGTCACAGCTCCTCCCCGGCAGGGATCGTGATTGCCGACAGCATCGCGGGTCGCGTTCGTCACGCGCTTGAGACGATCCGGCGCGTCGGTACACCCAACTCGTGGGCGGTTGGCATCGCGACTGGGGGCGATGCCGCACGTGCCGATGACGTAGTGTCAGCGCTACCCCCCGGGTCAATTGTGGTGAATGCGACCGGAATGGGGAAAGACGTCCCCGGTTCGCCCGTGACGAACGCCGTTCGATTCCCCGAGGGGGGCATCGCGTGGGATCTCAACTACCGCGGCGCCCGGCCGTTTCTCGATCAAGCGACGTCACAGGCGTCTTGGCGAGGTCTCACCATCGTAGACGGGTGGGATTACTTCGCCGTAAGTTGGGTGCTACACGTTGCACGCGTGTTCGGGGCACCAGAAGACGCAGCGACGCTTGAACGTGCGGTCAAAGCAACCATCCGAACGTAGTGTTCTGATCGCCGTCAGGACAGCATACATGCAGGTTGCGATCTTCTCGCGAGAAGACGTTGACATACTCGGTCCTAAACGAGTACCGCTTAACGCACGTTACGCGGGGAGTGATGCGGCGACCGGCACAGTGAACCAGAAGGTGGACCCTCGGTTCACAAGGCTTTCCACGCCGATTGCTCCGCCGTGTAGCTCGATGATCTGCCTGCATATTGCTAGGCCAAGACCGGTCCCGCGGATTCCGCGCCCGATGGCCTCCTGCGTCCGGGCGAATCGCTCAAATATCCGCGCCTGCCCCTCCGTGGAGATGCCAATGCCGTGGTCAGCGACCGACACGCGGACGAAGCGGCCATCGGCGGTCGGTTCCGCTCGTACATCGACTGCCCCGCCGTCGGGGGAGTACTTCACGGCGTTGGCGAGTAGGTTTCTCACGACTTGAGCGAGACGATCGGCGTCAGCCAAAACCTGCGGTAGCCCAACCTTTACCGAAAGGGAGACGGCGTGGTTGGCGGCCGCTTCATCAATTTCCCAGCGGGCAACCTCATCTTCGAGAAGCGATGGCAGGTGGACTGCAACTGGTCGAAATGCGGTCGCCCGCGCCTCAAGGCGCTCAAGGTCGAGGACGTTCTCCATCATCCGTGTGAGGCGTTGCACGTCGCGCACGATGTCGTCAGCGAATTCGCGGGACTCATCGGGTTTGAGGTCTTCATCACGGATCAACTCGGCGTACCCAAGGATCGTCGTCAGGGGCGTCCGAAACTCGTGCGAGACGTCAGAAATGATCTCGGTCTTGCGACGGCTCACTTCCTCAAGGCGAGCGTTCGCTTCTTCAAGCCGTAGGTTGGCATTGCGAACCGCGGCGCGATCTCGACGCAACTCGATGAGCGCCATCGCCTGTCGAGCGACCGCCCGCAGCGCTTCCGCGTCGTCAGCGGTCAGGTCTGGGCGCGGCGCGACATCCATGACACACACGGTGCCGATCGCGAAACCGTCGTCGGTGACAATCGGCGCGGCCGCGTAAAAGCGGAGGTGCGGTGCCCCCGCAACGATTGGGTGCGCCTCAAAGCGTGCGTCGTTCGTCAGGTCAGGTATGGCGAGTACAGTCGATGGATCTAGGATCGCGTGTGCACAAAACGAGAGTTCACGTGGGACATCGCGGCGGGCAAAACCGTAGGCAGCCTTCATAAACTGGCGTTCGTGATCGACGAGATTCACCATCGCTACCGGCGCACTGCATAGCGTGGCGGCGATACGCGCGAGGTCGTTGAACGCCGGGTCCTCGGGGGTATCGAGAATCCCGTAGTCGTAGAGGGCGTCGATGCGCTCTTTGTCCCGAGGCACGACGGGATACCCGCGCGTCGCGGGTACGGGCAGGTTGCTCACGAGGTCCCAGACTCCCGATCTCGGAGGCGCGCCATCGGCAAACTCCTTCATGCCGCAACCTGCACGGCGCCTCTCTCCGTATGCCAGAGTCAGCGCCCGATGGTGTCGCGAGAGCCATCGTTTTCGATGCCCAAATCCGCGATTGCGACCGCCGTGAGTGACGGCGGGGTTGCGTTCGAGTGGCGCCTAGGGTACTCGAAAAGGAAACGCCCGCGCGCACGCTAGGTATGCCGGTACCCTTCGATCCAGGGCGGTACGGGTGGTTTTGGGGAGCAGGGCGAACACGCTTCCAAAGGCCACACACGATTGAGTGCTTCTGACGACGGCGGTAGGCCGATGCCCGCGAACGACATCCAAGTCCGCGACGACCGACGGTCGGCAACGATTGCGCGTCCAACGTGCCCGCCGTTTTCGAGCTTGACGCACCTCTCTCGCCGCCGTGCCGGTCAGATCCTCGGCGCATTGGCCGCCCCTCTTGCACTCGTTGGAGCGTTCGGGACGAGTCCTCCCAGTGTCGCCGCGGATGAGTTGCACGTTTTCGCGGGTGAGCGAGACGAGGCGCGTCAGTCGGTGCACACCGCGGCTGACAGTAATGATCTCACGGGCCGAAGTTCACCCCTTGCATCGGATGCTTCCACCGGCGTCGCGACCGCTCGAGAGATCGACGCATTCCCAGCGATGCCGGAGTTTTTCGGGACGCTCCGAGCAGACCACCCACGCCTCATCCTGACAACCGCGCGAGTCGGGACACTGCGAGCGTTGGTCGCCACAGACGCAACCGCGCGATCGCAGTTCGTCCGCCTCGCTCAGGTTGGCCAACGGATCCTAGATATGCCGGTGGGACCACGGGCCTCGGGTGCCTCGGCGGCAACACGCACCGTGCCAGGAATCCGGCGCACCATCGACCGGATGACATGCCTTGCCCTGTTGCACGTGATCGATGGCGACGGTCGGTGGTCAGACCGCGCGGCATTGGAGATGCGCGCCCTCGCTGACGTCGCCGACTGGTCCCCAACGCAAATCGCGCGCGATCAAGCGGCCTTCTTGGACGCCGCTGAGACGACCGGCGCGTTGGCGTTGGGGTATGACTGGCTTTACGGCGTGCTCGATCGCGACATCCGCACTGCCGTACGCGCGGCGATTGCTCAAAAAGGCCTACGCGCTATAGATGAAGCGTTCCGGCTACCCGCATCGTGGGCGAGCGACGGCAGCGACCTGACCGCCGCTTGGAGCGCGACCGCAATCTTGGGTGCCTTGGCGATCGCCGAGGACGAGCCAGACCTCGCGCACGTGGTAGCGTCGCATGCGGTCTCGGCCTTGCCAATCACGATTGCGTCGTACGCCACCGACGGTGCCTGGCCAGACGGTCCGGCGTACTGGGACGCATCGACCGGCGCATTAGCCATGGCCGGGGCAGCGTTAGAGACGGCGATTGGCACCGACCTCGCGCTCTGTAAGACGCCGGCGATCGTCAACGGTCTGGCGTATCGGCTCCACGTGACCGGGCCGTTCGGCCTCGTCTTCAACTACGCGGATTGCCAAGACCGCACGGACATCGACCCCGCGGTTGAGTGGCTTGGGCAGCGAGCGGGCGATGCGTGGGTCGTGGAGGAGGCGCGGGCACGAGCGGGGGCGTCGGTGCGACCGTTCTCGGTGGCGTGGTACCGAAGGGAACCGGTTCGCGCTACAACCACTCGGGTCGTTGCGCCACCACTAGATCGTTGGTTCCCAGATGCAGGTGTGGTGTGCATGCGAAGCGCGTGGCACGACCCAGAGGCCATCTTCTGCGCGGCAAAAGGCGGGGATTCCTCGGCGCGTCATGCGCACCTAGACCTCGGAACGTTCGTCTTGGACGCGCTTGGCGAGCGATGGGCAATGGACTTGGGCCCTGATGAATATGGGTTGCCGGAGTACTTTGGGCGGAAGCGGTTCTCGTACTACCGGACGCGCACCGAGGGGCATAACACCCTCGTAATCGATGGGCAGAACCAAGATGCAGGTGCGCGCGCGCCGATCACGGCGTTTGCAACTGCACCGAGCGAGGTCAGGTCGGTCATTGATCTTGGCGCGGCGTATGCATCGTCCGGCGCCACCCGCGTCGTACGAGGTGTGGGATTGATCGACGGGCGCCGCCGCGTGATCGTTCAGGATGAAATTTCTCTGCGACCGGCACGTGCGAGCACCACGAGTGCAGATGTGGCATGGGCGATGCATACGCAAGCGGATGTGCAGGTGGACTTGGCGTCAGGGGGTCGCGTCGCGTTCTTGATCCGTGGTCGCCGCCGCGTTGAGGCCAAAATCCTCTCCCCAGAGAACTCGTGGTTTGCTGTGGAAGTGGTGGCGGCACCGGCCCCGCAACGACGAATCGAGGGGGTGCGAAAACTGACGGTACAGCTGCCTCCGTCGATCTCTGGAGGGACTGGGTCAAGCGACAACTTCGTGCGGATCGTGGTGGTGTTCACGCCGGAAGTCTCGGAGAACGCCCCGTCGTTGATGCCGCCGGTCCTGCCGCTTGAAGCGTGGGTAGGTGCGGGGACCGATTGACGCCACCGAGCCAGGACGCCCCATCGCCATCACACCACCATTGCACGCCGCTCTCCCGCCGCAGCGGGTGAGGGGCAGCGGGAAAAGGTCTATCGGGATAACAGTGTGGCGCTTTCTCGCATTCCCGTTAGGCGTCGGGATGGGAGGAGGTCGGCACGATTTCCGCGAGCGCGTCGATCAGGTGGTCAATCTCGGCCTTCGTCGTGTACGCCTGCACTGAAATGCGTGCAAAGGTACGTCCTCCCCAGTCGATGATCGGAATGACGATCTTGTGCGCTTCATACAGACGGGTGCTAACCGTGTGCGCGTGGCTGCGCGCGAGCGGCGCGGCGACCATCTGGGACCACCAGTCGGTCGTGGGAGGTGTCAACGGTTCGACGCCGAACAGACCCGCCAACTGGTCAACGGCGTAGGCACCGATCTCGTGGGCGCGCGCACGGATGGCCGGCCAGTCGTGTCGGGCTTGGTACTCGATGGCGGCCGGCACCGTCAGAAACGCCGCCGGATCGTGAGTGCCCCGCCACTGATGTTCGTCGATGAAGCGTGACGGTCCCGGATTCGCCGGGCGCCACCCGTGGCCGACGACCAACGGGCGTAACAGTCCCTGCATCTCGCGGCGCGCGTGCAGAAAGCCAGACCCCTTGGGAGCGCAGAGCCATTTGTGGCAATTGCCGGCGTAGAAGTCGGCACCGGTCGCGGTGAGGTCGAGATCGATTTGGCCGGGGGCGTGGGCACCATCGACAATCGTGACGAGCCCGCGCGACCGCGCCGACGCCACCACGTGTGCGACTGGCAGGCGCATCGCCGTTGGCGAGGTGATGTCACTCAGGTACACGATGCGGGTGTTTGGCCCGATGTGCGCCAAGAACCGTTCAGCTAGTTCGGCCGGCGTGGTGAACGGCGGATCAAGTGGTACGCGGTTGTAGGTGACGCCGCGCGGTTCGCACACAAAGGTCCAAGCGCGGTCGAGGGCGCCGTATTCGTGGCTTGTGCTGAGGACCTCATCGCCCGGACGAAGCGGGAGTGTCTCGGCGAGCGATTGGATGACCGCATTCAGCGCCTGTGTGGCGTTCGGGTAGTACACCAAGTCGTCACCGTCGGCGCCGATGTATCGGCCGAGGTCGTCGCGTGCCTGCTTCATCAGGGGGGCAAAGCGTCGGCCCAGAAACTCAACCGGTTCAGACTCAAGTTCGCGTTGCCACGCCTGATAAATCTCAAACACTTCGCGCGGACAGGCGCCGAACGACCCATGGTTCAAGAAGACGACGCCGTCTTTCAGGAGGAAGTCGCTGCGCATCGGGCGTGGCCCTGGGTACTCAGGCACACCAGAAGCAGGTTGATGAATGGTAGTCACTGGTCGTGAGGATACCCCGCCTCAAACCGACCTATGTGCGAATGTCAAACCCATCGTATTCGCCACGGGCCGCGGAGCGATCGCCAACCACACGTTCGACGCGCGCAATCCACGGCCCCGTGTGAAGGGCTTCGACGAGGCGATCAAGGGCCGCATCCGGCCCTTCGGCGACGACTTCGACTTGACGGCGATCAGGGAGGTTCCGCACGTATCCCGTCAAACTGAGGCCACGAGCCTGTTTGACAACCCACGCACGGAAACCGACCCCCTGCACCCGCCCATGCGCGATGGCCTCAAGCCGACGCCCACGCTCAACCCCATCGATGTCCACACGCAAGGGTAGCGTTGTTGACCGTGGGCTAGAGATCTTCCCACCCGCCGTGCGACGCCGCGCGGTCGGCCGCAGCGGCGAGTCGCGCCGCCGCCACTGCATCGGCAATCGTCGGGCCTGGACCGGCGCCGGTCGCAACCCGTTTCAGGAACGCTGCCGCCTCAATGGTCTTCAGGTCGTCGTACCCGAGACCGGTCGCCGCCGCGGGGTTGAAGCGACCGTGAGGCGGGTGATCTGGCGAAGACGTCAGTCGCACAAACCCGTCGCGTGCAGCGACCCGTGATGGGTCACCGTCGGCGTCAGGTAGGTACACCTCAAGCTCATTCATGCGCTCAAAGTTCCAACGCACCGCACCACGGGTGCCATAGATCTCGAAGCCAAACTCGCACTTTGGCCCGAAGATCACGCGAGATGCGTCGAGCACACCCCGAACTCCCGACGCAAACACCACCGGCACCGTCGCGTCGTCCTCATTCGTGACCGAACCGGTTGCATCTCCGATCTGGCCGCGCGTGAAGTGCGTGCCTCGCCCCGGAACCGGCAATGGCCGGGACGGTATGTGGGTCTCAACCGTCGCCGCGACGCGCGCAATTGGGCCAAGCAGGAAGCGCGCCATATCAGCGACGTGGGGCATCAGGTCACCAAGCACCCCAAGGCCCGCGGCGGACTTCTCGAAACGCCACGACAACTGCGACATCGGGTCACTGCCGTACATCGAAAAGAAGCGGCTGCGATAGTGGGTGATCGTCCCTAGGTGGCCACGAGTGACGAGGTCGGCGGCGTACTGAACCATCGGCGCCCACCGATAGTTGAACCCGACACCACCCTCGACGCCCGCCATGCGCACCGCGTCAGCAATTGCCTCGGTCTCAGCAACCGTGCGCCCGACCGGCTTTTCGCAGAAGACATGCTTCCCGGCCCGGGCGGCGGCGATTGCCACTTCGGCATGTTGCGCGTTTGGCGTCGCGACGACCACGACGTCGACACCGGCCATGATGATGGCATCACGCCAATCGGCGACGGCCACCTCGAACCCGAAACGTGCGACCGCCTCGTCACACCGGGCCGCCACTGGGTCGGCGACAACCACCAATCTCGTCCCGATCCCTTCGTCGTGGAAGATGTCCGGGACACGCAGGTACGCCCGGCTATGCGCCTGCCCCATCCATCCCATGCCGATAACGGCAATTCCGATCACGCGCGCCATGAGAGTCCTCCCGACGACAGCAGATTCGTCACACCAACCCCGCGAGGTCATGCACGACTCGGCGGACGATGCCGAAGGCAGCAGTGGAGGGATCAACCAGTTCAAAATGGCCGGTCTCTTCAAGTGCCACCAAGGCCACATCGTCCCCGGCCTCGCGCGCGCGGGCGGCATAGGCTTCGGCGATGTCGAACGGGACAGAGGTATCGGCCATACCGTGGACTACGCAGGTCGGAACCAACAACGGTAGGCGCTGCGATGGACAAGCGTATTCGTACCGATCCGCGAACGTGTCCGGTCCGCCGCCCAGTAGGCCAACAACCGCGTTGTCGCTAAGCCCTCGCGTCCACGCCTCGGTAAGGTCGGCGACCGGTGCGAGGGCCACGACAGCAAGTCCGTCGCGGGCCTCAGGGGTTTGTGAAAGGTCGGCGACCGCCCAGAGTGCGAGGTGCCCTCCGGCGGAGTGGCCGAGTAACACGACGCGGGATCCATCAATCGGGTAGGTGCGTGCTAACCCACGACCGAACGCGATTCCTGACCGCACATCCGCAAATGTGCCTGGCCAACCACCCCCAAACTCACCGACGCGGCGATATTCCACGTTCCACGCAGCGATGCCATCATCGGCAAGCGCCGCTGCGACGTGACCGAAGTAGTCAAGCCCATACTTCGCCCGCCAATACCCGCCATGCAACAAGATGACGAGTGGTGCCAGACCCCGATTGGAAGGTGCGGGGAGATACAAATCTCCGAATTGCGACTCTGCCTCGCCGTACATCAAGCGAACATCGGCGTGCGGCGCCGGATCTTCAAGGATGGTGAGCGACCGGCCATTCCCACTGATCACGCAACCACTCCGCGTTCATTTACAAATGATCGATGCGCGCCAGTCGTAACGATGTCTGCAAGCACCGAGACGGCGTCCCAGACGTCGACAAAACTTGTGTACAAGGCCACCGGCGCAAGGCGCACGATATTTGGCGGGCGGAAGTCCGGTATGACGCCGCGCGCTTTGAGCGCCTTGACGACACCGGCCGCTTCAGGGTGGGTTAGGGCAACGTGTCCGCCACGCCGTGTTGGGTCTCGCGGGGTTGGCGAGGTAAAGCCGAGCGGCGCTAGGTGCGTGTCGACAAGGTCGAGAAACAGGCCGGTGAGGGCCAGCGACTTCGTTCGTACACGATCAATACCCGCCTCGTTGGCGACGACCAGCGAGCCGTATAGGGCGGCGGCCCCGATCACGGACGGGGTGCCAACCTGCCACGCGCCAGCACTCGGCGCCGCCTCGAACTCCGGCGCCATGTCAAACTGCTTTGACTTGGTGTGGCCCCACCAACCAGCCAGTCCTGGCGTCGTGCCGTGGTGGCGCCGATGCATAAAGAGCGCGCCCACGGCGCCGGGCCCACCATTCAAATATTTGTACGTGCACCATGTGGCGCAATCCACGCCCCAGTCATGCAACCGATGGGGCAATGCGCCGGCCGAGTGGGCAAGGTCGAGGCCAACCGGTATCCCGCGCGCGGTGCACTCACGTGCGAGGCGTTCCATGTCGAGCAATCGTCCGGTTCGGTAGTCCACGGCGTTGAACCACGCAAACGCCACGTCCTCGCCAAGCGCCGCGACCAGTTCGTCTTCGTCAACGCCTCGGTCCGCATCGCCGGTGGCCACAAGGTGCGTCGTCGGGTCAAGCCCGCGCAACGCCACCTGCGACGCAAGGGCGTACCGGTCCGACGGAAACGTCGTCGCATCGGTCACGATGCGTGTGCGGGAACCGGTTGGACGGTACAAGGTGGAGACAAGGCTATGCAGGTTGGTCGTCGTACCACCGGTCACCACGACTTCGTCGTCGAAGGCACCGACAAGTCCGGACTGCATCCCCCCGAGGCGTTCTCCAATCCAGAACCATGGACGTTCGCCCTGCGTCCACCCATCGATTCCACGTTCACGCCATGAGGTAACCGCGTCATTGATCGCCGCTTCGGCGTCGCGACACGGGAGACCCAATGAATTTCCGTCAAGATAGATGGTCCCCGTCGGGATGTGAAACCGATTGCGGAAGGCGCGCAATGGATCGTCTTCGTCGAGGCGCGCCGCAAAATCGCGAGTGTGTTGGGTCTGCGAATCGGTGAAGGTCATTGCGCACTGCAAGGGTAGCCTCCCTGCCACGGTGGGCCTACCCCATCCCGATTGGAGTTGCCTCACACGGTGCGTGGCGATACCGTCGCGGTAGCAATGGTCGCGGAGTAACGCCGACCGGGAGAGACGCGATGTCGGAGCCAACATTCACGGTGGCGGTAATCGGTGCCGGGCGCCCGCGGGGGAAGGAGGGCGCGACTGGCTTCGGCATGTCGCACGCCCATGCGAAGGGATATGCCGCGACGGGTCATTGCCGCCTTGTCGCCGTGGCGGACCTCATCGAAGCAAACGCGCGCGCCTTCGCCAGCGAACATGGCGACGCCGACACGCACGTCTTCACCGATTACCACCAGATGCTTCATGAGGCGAAGCCAGA
>CAYFLJ010000010.1:0-27663 GCA_964343985.1 uncultured Thermoflexus sp. | reverse complement strand
CAGCGTTGACCTGATACGGGGGGAACACGCGCATCCGTTCGGCAGACTCCGCCTCTTGCCCCATACTGACCCAGGCATCGGTATAAACAACATCCGCACCGTCCACCGCCGCTGCTGGGTCCACGTGTACAACGATGTCGCCGTCGCTCGCCAACGCCAATTCGCGCGCGTGCGCAAGCACCCCGGTTGGAGGTTGATAGCCCTCCGGCGCCCCGATGTGCAAGTCCATTCCAAGCACACCGGCTGCATAAATCAGTGACGTGGTGACATTATTGCCGTCACCGACATATGCCACCTTTATCGTCGTCAGACGCCCACGTTTCTCCTCAATCGTCTGGAGATCAGCGAGAATCTGGCACGGGTGACTGTGATCTGACAGCCCATTTATCACCGGAACTCGAGCGTGTGCCGCCAAATCGATCACCGTTTGGTGCGAAAACACCCGCGCCATGATCACGTCAACCCAACGATCAAGGTTGCGCGCGACGTCCGGAACACTCTCGCGCGTCCCCATTTGCATGTGATTCTGGGCCAAGTCAATCGCGTGCCCGCCAAACTGTGTCATGCCTGTTTCAAAGGTACATCTCGTCCGAAGGCTCGGCTTCTCGAAGATCATCGCCAGAGTCTTGCCTTCAAGGATGCGATGAGCGATGCCGGCGTGACGGTCCGCTTTGAGGGAATGTGCGCGTTGCAAAACCGTGCGAAGCTCCGGTGCGGTGAAGTCTGCAATTGAGATCACATCGCGGTGCCGAAGATCACTTGTAGGCGCACGCTCGAGCCTTGCGCTTTCGAATGTGCGATAGTCGCTCGCCATTTGTCACCCTCCCGTAGGCGAGCCGACAACGTTGTTGGCCCGAAGAATCCCGACGCCCGGCGGGTGGCCGGGCGTTGGCGTGTTCCACGTTGCGCCAGCGCGCGTCAAACGTGTCAAACGCGACTATTTCACAAAAGCGGTCGAGGCATTCGCCACGGCGATGATGCCACCGGGATACACACCCAACGCCAAAACTGCCACGCCTGCAAGGACGGCCACCAGCGAAAGCCACTGATGGGGCACGTGATCGGCGACACCGACTAGAGGATCTGCGATGTACATCTGATATACCACCCGAAGGTAGTAGTACACGCTCGCGACACTTGACACGAGGCCAACAAGTGCGAGCCACGCGTAGCCCGCTTCAACCGCCGCCGTGAAGACATAAAACTTGCCCACAAACCCCAAGGTAGGCGGTATTCCGGCAAGACTCAACATGAATGCCGCCATCACCGCGGCAATGACGGGCTGGCGACGTGACAAGCCAGCGTAGTCGGCAATTCGCACCCGCTCATCTCCGCTCCGGCCCATCACAACAACTACGGCGAATGCACCTAAATTCATAATGGTATATGCCACCGCATATACCAACAAACTGGTTGCCCCAAGGTGATTTGCAGCAACAATCGCAACCAGAATATAGCCAGCGTGCGCAATACTCGAGTATCCGAGCATGCGCTTGATATTGTCCTGCAAGAGTGCTGCCGTGTTGCCAGCGACCATCGTCAGCGTCGCAACGACCGCGAGAACGATTGACCAGTCCGGCGACAACGTCGGGAACGCGACCAAAAAGATCCGGAGCATCGTCGCGAACGCCGCGGCCTTCACGCCAACGCTCATGTATGCCGTAATCGACGTAGGTGCGCCCTCATACACGTCCGGCGCCCACGAGTGGAAGGGCACCAACGCCGCCTTGAAGCCTAAGCCCACGATGAGCAAGCCGACACCGACAAGCACAAGTGCTTTCGACGCCGCGCCAGCCGCGACCGCCCCATCGCATGCACCGATAAGGGCGCCTGTTACTCCAGCCGCACGGCCCACGCACGCCAAATTCGTGGTCCCAGTGCCCCCGTACACCAACGCGACGCCATAGAGAAGGAACGCTGAGGCGAGGGCACCAAGCAGCAGGTACTTGATCGCCGACTCTTCGGACTCCAAGCGACGACGAGAGAAGCCGGTGAGAATGTAAAGACAAATACTCAAGAGCTCGACGCCGAGAAAGACCATCACGAGATCCGCCGCGGCGGCCATCAAGACCATTCCGACCGTCGCAAACGCTACGAGTGTGTAGAACTCAGCCGGATGGAAGTCTTCGCGTCCCAACTGTTCGAACGACAGAAGGACGGTCACCCCGGTCACCAAAAGAAAAAGCACCGTAAAAAACTGCGTAAATGGGTCGGAATACACCATGTCGCCGAAAGCAAGACGAGGCGCTTCCGACCAAGAGGCGACTGCAATCCCTGCAGCAACCGCGATGCCAACCACCGTCAGCCACGCAATTGGTGCGCGATCTGCATTGTCAGATCCGAGCAGGTCAGCGACAAGCGCTGCGCATCCGGTGAGAGTAAGCACCAACATCGGCGCGATCGCCCACCAGTCGAGTGCGGGCAACGCAAACGTCATCGAGGTTCACCTTCCACTTGACGCCGCCGGCGTCTGGACCTCCACTATCGCGCAGCGCCAGCAAACGATGCCGTCACCGCGCGTACCGCTGGGGCGCTCCGGTCAAGGAACGGTTTGGGATACACCCCAATCCAAATGATCAGGACTGCTAAGGGCGCGAGGATCATCGCCTCCCGACCTGTCAAATCACCCAAGGTAAAGGCCGTCTGACCAGCTTCTGAGGTCGCCACAAACGATGGGTTTACCGGCCCTTGCATGACTGACTGGTACATCCGCAAGAGGTACATCGCTCCGAGGACGACGCCGCTCGCACCGACGACTGCAAATGGCCAAAGATGCGTCGCCGGCGCACGAAACGCACCGGTGAGGATCAGAAACTCACCGGTGAAGCCGTTCGTGAATGGCAACCCGGCCGAAGAAAACGTCACAAGTACCAGTACGGCTCCGAACACCGGCATTGCGCGTGCGACGCCGCCGAACTGGGCGATTGCCCAAGTCCGCGCCCGCTCGTTGAGCATTCCTGCCATCAAAAAGAGTGCGCCAGTTGATACCCCGTGGTTGACCATCTGGATCACGCTGCCCTGCACCGCCTCAGTGGTGCCCGCCACGACGCCCAACATGACGAAGCCCAAGTGACTAATCGATGAATACGCCACCAATCGCTTGAGGTCGCGCTGACGCACCGCAACGAGCGCCGCGTACACGATGCCGAGGGTTGCCAGCAGTGCAATTGCCCACGCTGCCTCTTGCGCCGCACCAGGGAACAGGCCTACCGAGAAGCGGAGAAACCCGTACGTTCCGACCTTGACCATTACGGAAGACATCAGGACGGTCACCGATACTGGTGCTTGCACGTAGGCTTCGGGCAGCCACGAGTGAAGTGGAACTAACGGTACTTTGATTGCAAATGCCAACGTGAATGCGACGAAGAGCCACATCGCCATCTCGCTGCTCAGGCCACCGTCAGATTGCGCTACGGCTGCGCGGAGATCAACGTAATCAAAGGTCCCCTTCGATGATCCGAGAGCAATGATGCCAACAAGCATCGCAACGCTTCCGACCATCGTAAAGAGAAAGAAACGCATCGCCGCTGATACGCGTCGATCGCCGCCCCAGACGCCTACCAGCAAGAATGTCGGCACAAGCATCAACTCGAAGAACACGTAGAACACAAAAATATCAAGGGAAACGAGCGCCCCCAGAATGGCAAACTGAAGAAGTAAGACCAGCGCTGCAAACTCGCGCAGGCGCGTCGCAATCGTTGATCCCGAGGCCAACAACGCAACCGGGACGAACAACGTCGTGAGTAACACTAAGAGCAGGCTGATCCCATCAAGACCAACGTGATAGCTGATCCCGAACTCCGGTAGCCACGACAGCCGTTCTTCAAACTGAAACGGGGCACCCGCGGGGTCATATCCAACCCAAAGCACGAGAGACAGGGCAAACGTCACCGCCGACGCCAACATGGCAATCGTGCGGGCGCCAGCGCCGTCACGACCGCCACCGATAAGCACACCCAGCACGCCGAGAGCTGGCATGGCGAGCATCAGCGAGATCAGGGGAAATCCGTTCACGCGACCATCACCTGTCCGGGCAACTCAGCGAAGTGCCCACGCCGCTGCAACGACGCCAACCGCACCGACCAGCATCGTTACCGCGTAGCCGCGCACGTATCCGGATTGCAGGCGGGCGACCAGTCCACCGACACCCGTCACCCCAAACGAAATAGCTGCCGAGGCACCTTCAACTACGCCGATATCAAACGCGGCGAGGTACGCAGCGATGCGAGCGATCGGGCGCAGAATGAGTAGGTCGTAAAACTCATCAACAAACCAACGACCGGAAAACAGTTCTCGGAAGGGCGCGGTGAGTTCACGCAAGACCGGCGATACCCCCTCGCCCAGGTAGGTAATACCGGCAGCACCAACCCCAACCAACGTGACAGCGACCGAGAGACCGGCCAGCAAAAGTTCGGTGGAATGATCAAGCGTGCCTTCCCAAACGCCCGTCGCCATGGTCGCCGGTGCGAGGAATCGTTCGATTGCCGTACTTTCTCCGCCCCCAACCATGAACGCGGGAACGCCCACCCAGCCGGCGACGACCGAACCAACCGCGAGCACACCAAGGGGAATCAGCATTGACAACGGCGCCTCGTGCGGATACACGGCGTCCGCCCCTCCGCGGTACTCGCCGAAGAAACAGAGGAACACGAGCCTCGACATGTAAAACGCTGTCAATCCGACGGTGATCAGCGCCATTCCATACAACACGAGATAGCTGGGATCAACCAATCCGCGACCAAATGTCTTCGCAAGAATCAGGTCTTTCGAAAAGAAGCCCGAGAATCCGGGTGTTCCCATGATGGCGAGCCACCCTACAACGAACGTCCAGCCAGTAATCGGCATATATTTCAAAAGGCCACCCATACGTCGCAAATCTTGCTGATTCGCAAGACCATGAATGACTGAGCCTGCACCGAGGAACAACAGGGCTTTGAAGAACGCATGGGTCATCACGTGAAAAATCGAAGCGCCGTACGCCCCAGCGCCTAGCCCGAGCACCATAAACCCAAGCTGGCTTACCGTCGAGTAGGCGAGTACCTTCTTTATGTCATGCTGCGCCGTCGCTATCGTCGCTGCAATGAACGCCGTCAGGCCACCCACGACAGCTAACGTCAGCAACGCTTCCGTTGACTGATCAAAAACCGGGTGTACCCGCGCCACTAGGTAGACGCCACCGGTCACCATCGTCGCCGCGTGGATGAGCGCCGATACCGGCGTGGGGCCTTCCATCGCGTCCGGCAACCACACATAGAGCGGAATCTGCGCTGACTTCCCCGTCACGCCAAGCAGAAGAAGCAATGGAAGCGCAATCGCTAGCAGCGGCGTCGCTAACACCTTCGCCGGATCATCAAGCAAACCCGGTGTCATCGATCCGGGGGTCGCATGAAACGAAAACGTCCCCCAGGTCGCCCAGACAAGGAACAGCGCGATCAGGACACCGAAATCACCGACCCGGTTCGTGATGAAAGCTTTGCGTCCTGCATCGCCGGCGGCGGTGCGTTCAAACCAAAACCCGATTAACCCCCACGAGCAGAACCCGACAAGTTCCCATCCCACAAACAGCAGTAACAAGTTATTTGCAAGCACGAGAACAAGCATGGCGAACGTAAAAAGATTGAGGTAGGCGAAGTACCGCGCAATTCCGACTTCGTGCGCCATGTACCCCGCCGAGTACACGTGGATTAGGGCGCCGATACCCGTCACCACCAAAATCATGGTGGCGGAAAGCGGATCGAACAGCATGCCGACTTCAGCAACCAGTACTTGTGACGATCCGTCGCCCCAAGCAAGCCATGGGAAGAGGTGCGTCTCGACCCCATGCATCATCTGGCCCATGCCGAACATGTCGTTCACGGCGCCCACTGCAACCACGAACGCCAACGCCACCGAACCAACACCGAAGGTCACTACCGCGTCTCTGCCGAGACGACGGCCAAGAAAGGCGTTCAACACCGCGCCCGCGAGTGGCAACACGGGCACAAGCCAAAGTTGGTCGAGCATCGTCAAACCGTTCCGTGTCGCTACCCGCGCAACCAGCTCACATCGTCAATATCGACGCTTCGCCGGCTACGAAAAATGTCCACAATTATCGCAAGACCAACCGCAACTTCAGCAGCGGCGACCGCCATGACGAAGAACACAATAACTTGCCCGTCGAGGCGCCCGAACTGCCGTGCAAACGCGACAAGACTCAGGTTCACTGCATTCAGCATCAATTCGATGCACATAAACATCGTCAATGCACTCTTGCGCAATACCACGCCAATGGCGCCAATCCCGAAGAGCAGTGCACTCAGTGCGAGATACGCTTCTGTCGGGACGGTTACTGGTAACCCTGGCATGTTGATCTCCAGCTCTCCTCGCGTCTGCTACGCGTGATCAGGCCGCTTGCGCGCCAAAACCGAGGCGCCCAGAATGGCAGCGAGGAGCAGGATGCTTGTCATCTCGAACGGCAGCAGATACTTCGAGAACAGCGTGACAGCAATTTCCTGCACGTGGCCGGCCTCGACTACTCCTACCGTGCCAAGCGACATACCAGCCCCCTTGGTGGCCTGAGGGACCGGTGCACCGGGAGACCCAGCGGCGACCCACGCGAGAAGCGACGCGAGCACGAGCGCCGCCGACCACCCAATCGGCCGGAGTAGCCCCAATGCGCGGTCAGTTGGCTCCGGATACGCAACGTTCAACAGCATGATCACGAAGAGCATGAGAACCATGATCGCACCGGCGTACACCGCCACTTGGACAACGGCGAGAAAATACGCCCCAAGCAATATATAAAATACTGCTAAGCAGAAGAATATAAGTACAAGAAAGAGGGCACTATACATCGCGTTCCGCTGAAGCACCATAAGGAGTGCAGCGGCGATGGAGATAACAGCAAAGACGCTAAAGATCAGAAACTCCATGTTCGTTTCCGGTCCCTGCCTATCCGGGGAGCCACGAGTCGGTGGGCTCTCGCTTCGGCGTCGGTGACAGGAGCGTCTCCTTGCTGTAGATCATCGACTCACGTGAGTAGTCCGCCAGTTCAAACACACGCTTTAACTGCAACGCCTCGGTCGGGCACGCCTCCACGCAGTACCCACAGAAAATGCAGCGAATCATGTTCACCAGATACGTCTTTGCGTAGCGTTCGCCGATTGAGATGGGCGCGTCTGGCGGGTTCTCGGCGCCTTCAACGAAGATCGCTTTTGAGGGGCAAGCGAGGGCGCACAGCTCACATCCGACACACTTCTCTAGCCCGTTGTCATGGCGCTCAAGTTGGTGACGTCCGCGGTGCCGATCGGACACTCGCGTACGCTCCTCCGGGTATTGAATCGTCACTGGCTTTTGAAACAGATACCCCAGCGTCACGCCAAGGCCGCGCGCAAGCGCCGTCACGTCAGCGACTGCGCCTGAGAACGCATTCGACGGTGGGGCGGGCGACTTTAGCTCAACGAACGCCACAACAAGCTTCCTTCCTCCACAACCATTCGACACCCATCGTGCCGCTTAGCCGAACACGCACCCGTCGCGCCGGGCGCCCCACGCTAATTCGCGAACGGCCAAAGGCCAATCGGCCACAACGCAACGACCACCGCCGTCAGCAGGAGGTTTACCAGCGAAATCGGTAGCAACACCTTCCATCCGAACGACATCAGACGATCAAATCGCAAACGCGGCCAGGTTGCGCGGAGCCAAATATAGAAGAAGATGCAGAGAGCCAACTTCAACAGGAACACAACAGGGCCGAGCGCCTGAACGAAACCTGGTCCATCGGATGGGATTGGCCACCACCCGCCGAGGAACAAGACGGTCGCAAGTGCCGAGATGTTCACCATGTTGACATACTCAGCCATAAAGAACATCGACCACTTAAAACCGGAATACTCGGTGTGAAAACCTGCACCGAGCTCGCCTTCGGCCTCAGCGAGGTCAAACGGTGCACGATTCGCTTCAGCCACGCCAGCAATGACGTATACCGCGAACGCAATCAGGCCAAACGGAACATACAACGCATACGGTAGCCCACTCGCAACTTGCTGATTGACGATCTCATACAAATTGAGGGAGCCAGCAAGAAGCAACGCCGTCATGGCCGCTAAGCCTTGGGCTAACTCATAACTAATCACTTGCGCGGAAGCACGCAGCCCCCCGAGCAATGCGTACTTGCTGTTGGAAGCCCAACCTGCCAAGACGATGCCGTACACGCCCACCGAGGCGATAGCCGCCGCGTACAGATAGGCAACGTTGATCTTCGCCACGTACCACGTCCACTCGAAACCAAAAATCTGCATTTCGGGCCCGAGAGGAATCACGGCAAAAATGATCAGGGCGGGAACGAGGGCAAGGCATGGAGCGAGAAGGTGGATCCACTGATTCGCTTGCTTCGGGGTCACATCTTCCTTGAAGGCAAGCTTGATGCCATCGGCAAACGGTTGCAAGATACCCCACGGTCCCGCGCGATTCGGACCTAACCGCGCCTGCATCCGACCGAGCACCTTGCGTTCGCTCAACGTCATAAACGCAAACGCAAGCAGCAACCCATTAACGATCACAAACGCCTTTATGAAGGCCGTGATGATCGCCAGAATGATGTCCCATGTATGGCCAGTGAGGCCGAAGAGTCCGTCCATCAAAGCCCCTGCCGGACCTCATCAGCGCCCGATACGGCCGCACGCCGCCATGCGCAGATGTGCCCGTCGCCTAACGGGCACGGGAGGATACCCCCCAGCGACCCGCCGACCACGGCGCCTGTCCTCAACGTCATCGCGCGCCTGCCATCACGGCGACCGGCACCGGTTGGACCTTGACCCGCGTGACGTCGTGCGACCACCGAAGCACCGTATTGATTCTCGGCGCACCGAGATTCTCAGGCGCAAACACGGTGCCAGTTGGCACTCGCCCATTCACTCGAGCCACACGCGTGACCATCCCCGCCGGACCGTGCACTTCAACGAGTGCCCCGTCAACAATTCCGCGAGCGGACGCATCCGCACGATTGATCTCGACGTAAGCCTCAGGCACCGTGACCAACAGTTCCGGTGTCTCGCTGATCATCGTTTCATGGCCAACGATTTCGGGGTACGTGACAAGCGCCAAATCGTCGCCGTGGTCGAGAGCAACATCGACGACTGCCCCATGAGGGACCTCGACAGTGTCGTCAGTACCACCGGCTCCGCGCCGAACGAGCACGCCGCCACTTCCCGGCAATGCGCCGGCAAGCGCAGCGTACGCCGGCAGGTCTGCAAGCAAATCGCGCGTGACGTCGGCGGCTGCGACGTACCCAAGTCCGGCGCCCATCGCCCCTGCGAGGTCGCTGACGATTCGCCAGTCCGGCGCGCGGTCCGCATCCGGACGCACGCCCTGCCAAATGCGTTGGAGCCGGCCCTCAACGCTTGTGAGCGTGCCTTCCTTCTCCATGACACTCGTTGCGGCGAAGACGACGTGCGCCAGTTGTGCAGTGACCGTCGGGAACAGCTCATGCACGACGACGCATTCGGCACGCTCAAGTGCCTCACGTGCTTGGGCGGCGTCAGGATGGGTCTCCAGAATGTTCTCGCCGACGATGTACAAAGCCTTGATTTCACCGGACGCCGCGCGCGCGACAATCTCTCCCGCGGGCAGGCCGCCGTCGCCGGGCACTAGCCCGGCCCACTCCGCGCCCCGTCCGTTCGCACCTTCGACAAAGTAGTTCACCCGCGCCGGATAGCCAAGCGCGCGACCGAGGTTGCCAACCGCCAGTCCAAGCGCCCCTGCGTCGTGACGAATCGCTAGTCGCGCACCGACGTACACGATTGGTTCCTTGGCCGCCGCCAAACTCGCTGCCGCCGCACGGATCGTTACGGCGTCCACGCCGGCATGCGCCGCGGCGTTCTCAACCGTGACCGCCCCTATCGCCGCCGCAAGTCCGGAGAGGTCGCGTGCAACGCCTTCGGCATCAATTGGGGGCGACTCAACGAGCGCTGCCAATAACCCGCTGAGTAACGCCAACTCCGAACCCGGCCGGTAGCGCAACCGATGAAATGCGATCCGGTCTGCCTCTGTCGCCCGCGGGTTGGCCACGATCAAACGCGCACCGGCCTTCACACCTTTGCGGATTCGAAGCCACTGGACGGGGACTTCGTCATGCACGTCGGCCCCGATCAAAAAGATCGCGCCGGCCTTTTCGGCGGCATCGAGGCCGGTATTGAACGAATCAAGGCCGAACGGCGCGAGCGGATTCACCGTCGTGGATTGTGCGCCCACGCGGAAATCAACATGCGGTGTCTCAAGGACCTCCAACGCGAACCGCGCGAGGGCAAACGCATCCTCATTGGTGAGATTGCGCCCACCTATCACGCCGATGGACGCACCGCCGTGCGCCGCCTTCACCGCGGCGAGTTGACGCGCCGCCTCTTGATATGCCTGCCGCCACGTCGACGGGTGGAGGCCATCGTCGCGACGGATCCACGGGCCGGACAGGCGGTTCGGCGACGACGAGTAATGGTGCGCAAACCGCCCTTTATCGCACACCCAAATCTCGTTGACTGCGTCGTTCTGCCGCGGGCGCACCCGGGCGACTTGGTTCGAACGAGCATCGAGAATTACGTTGCAACCGACTGGGCATTGCCCGCAGACACTATCGGCATGGTCGAGATCGTGGGGCCGCGCCTTGAATCGATAGGTCTCGCTCGTCAACGCCCCGCACGGACACAGGTCAATGATGTTGCCCTGAAACCGGGACTTCATCGGCTCTTCGTTGATGGTGCGCAGTTGCGAGGTGTAGCCCCGAGTAAAGAACGCCAACTCTGCCTCGCCAGGCACTTCATCCATGAACCGAGTGCAGCGATAACAGGTGATGCATCGCTCCTGATCAAGAACGACGAGAGGCGAAAGCGCCGCACCTTTGCGCGCCAAGCGCTTCTGCTCCGTGAACCGGCTCTCCTTCGGCCCCCACGCATGAGAGTTGTCCTGCAACGGACACTCGCCGCCTGCGTCACACACCGGACAGTCAAGTGGGTGATTGATCAACAGGAATTCGATGACGCCCTCGCGCGCCTTCAACGCCCCGGGCGCCATCGTATTTATCGTCATGCCGTTAGACACGCGCGTTGTGCACGCCGTCATGAGTCCGGGCGGACGCGGTGGCTGACCGGGCGGCGACGCCATTCCAATCTCACACATGCACATGCGACATGCGCCGGCGAGCGAAAGTTTCGGGTGATAGCAGAACACCGGCACGTCAACGCCGGCAACGCGGGCCGCCTCTACGGCCAACGTACCGGGCGGCACCGATACTTCGGTGCCGTCGACGGTCACGGTCACAGTTGCGGGAGGAGTCGCCGCAGTCATCGTTCTCGCACGCTTTCGTCAGGGCGGAGCATCATTGACATTCACCCACACCATCCCCGAAGGGGGAGCGGAGCGACGTCACAGCGGTGGCACGGATGTCCGGAGTCGATTTCAATCTCATCCGGCCGCGATCGGGATCGAGCCGGATCCGTGCGTCTTCGGCGCGTGCCCATTGACATACGCTTCGAATTCAGGACGGAACAGGCGGAGCGCCGACGCAACCGAGTTGACCGAAAAGTCGCCTAGTGCGCAGAGCGTCTTTCGCCCTCCGATGTTGCGTGTGATGTCCTCAAGGAGCGGTAAGTCGCTCGGACGCCCGTGCCCGTGCGCGATCCGCCCAAGCACATCGCTCATCCAATGCGTCCCTTCACGGCACGGCACGCACTTACCGCAACTCTCCCGTGCAAAAAACCCAGAGGCTCGGGCCACCACCTGAACGATGTCCGTCTCTTCACCGTAAACGATGATCCCACCCGCGCCAAAACCAACCGGTCCGAACGGTGGGTGCCAATGAGGTGGTCGCGTCAGAGTCGCGGTGTCCATCTGGACGTTCAGGTCGGTTCCGGGAAGTAATTGGCATGCCAACGCACCGGGGCTGACCGCCTTGACCTTTTGGTTCCGCTGCATTCCGCCGGCGTACTTGTAGATCAGGTCGTAAAGCGTTGTGCCCATTGGCAACTCGTACACGCCCGGACGGTTTACGTGGCCAGAGATGGTGTAAAGCTTTGGCCCAGGACAGGCAGGTGCGCCAATTGATGCGAACCATGCGGCGCCACGGTTGATGATGTGTGGCACGCACATCAGCGTCTCAACGTTGTTGACGACGGTCGGACGCCCAAACAGTCCACCTCCGACCTCAATCGGGAACGGCGGGCGAATGCGCGGCTGCGCGCGGCGACCCTCCAGACTTTCCATCAACGCCGTCTCTTCGCCGCAGACGTATGCACCGGCACCACGCGTCACCGAAATATCGACGTCGAAGCCGTCGCTACCAAAGATTGATTTCCCGATGTAGCCGGCGGCGTACGCTTCTTTGATTGCGTGCTCAAGCTTTTCGGCCCCGGCTAAGTTCTCACCTCGGATGTAGATGTACGCCTTCTGGATGCCGACCGCGTAACAGCAGATCAGCATCCCTTCGATCAACCCATGCGGGTCTGCCTCGATGGCATATCGGTTACCGAAGGTGCCCGGTTCGGACTCATCAGCGTTGACCACTAAGTGCCGTGGTCCGGGATTCCGCCGAGTTCCCCCCCACTTCACACCAGTCGGGAACCCTGCGCCGCCACGACCAAGCAACTTGCTGTCTGTGACGACCTTAATGACATCGTCGGCGGTCATCGACGTACACGCCTTTAGCGCCGCATAGCCGCCCCGAACAAGGTAGTCGGGCAACAGATGCCCATTTGGGCGCCCGACCGCGGCCATGAGCACCGGTTCCCAAGGTACTGGCTGTCCGGGACCGTGTTGGAGCGGTGCCTCCGCGGGCGCGCCTTGGGGAGTTGGCGTCTGTGTCATCGTTCAGGCGTACCTTTCGCGTCAGGCCATCGCCTTGCGCCTCCATCCCAATGCGGTCGAGCGGGAAGGAAGCAAGTTCGTCGTTGTGCGTGCGTTCGCGTTTTCGATGTCTTCAACTAGCAACGACCGCCGGTGGCGCATTCTTTTCCCACCCATCAACCGGCGTCGCTTGAGGACCGTGCACCATCGAGACGGATGGCTTCCCTTCAATACTGAACGTGGACGGCTCGGCGAGAAACGCGTCGACGTCTTGCTCCCGAACCGGGCCATGAAACCGTAGGTCCACTTGGACGACGGGTGCGTAATCACACGCGGCGAGACATTCGGTCGGGCGAACGCTGTACGTCCCGTCCGCGGTCGTCTGCATTCCGTGCCCGTCGTGACCCGCATGGAGACCGAGGCGCTTACAAATCGCTTGGTAGGTCGCGTCTGAACCGGCGAGATAACACGACGGGTTCTCACATACTTCGATCAGCGTCTTACCAATCGGGCGACGGTGGAACATCACGTAGAAGCTTGCGACTGACGCCACGTCGGTCGCGTGCAGGTCAAGGAGTTCGCCGATTTCTTCAAAGACGTCCGGCGCAAGCCATCCCGCTTCGTCTTGGGCAAGCCACAACGACGGCATCAGCGCCGCCCGCTTGCTTGGGTATCGCGGGATGAACTCATTGACGATCCGAAGTCGCGCGGCTTGGCTAAGCGCCATCAGCGATCGATCTCCCCGAGAACGATGTCGATGCTGCCGATGCACGCAACGACGTCAGCGACGAGGCCACCGGCGATTGTCTGCGGCAACACCTGAAGGTTGTAAAACGACGGGGCGCGAAAACGCACACGGTGCGGCTTGTTCGACCCGTCGCTCATGATGTAGGTCGCTTGCTCACCGCGCGGCGATTCGACCGCCGCGTACGCCTCTCCAGGCATCGGCACTGGCCCCTCGCTCACCAACTTAAAATGGTGAATCAGGCTTTCCATGCTCGAATGGATCTTTTCACGTTTCGGAAAGGTGATCCGGGGATCATCGAGCCGAATTGGGGCGCCTCTCGACTCCGTGAGGCGCTTCAGGCCCTGTTCAATGATCCGAACCGACTCCCGCATCTCTCTGACGCGGACCATGTAGCGAGCGTAGACGTCGCCCTCACGGCTCCAAGGCACATCAAAGTCGTAGGTCTCGTAGCCGCAATACGGAAGATTCGTGCGCACGTCATATTTCACGCCGCTCGCCCGCAGGCACGGACCGGTAAACCCGTACTCCAGCGCAGATTCACGACTGATCACGCCGACGCCCTTCGTACGGTCCACGAAAATCGGGTTGCGCGAGAGCATCGTCTCGTACTCATCGATTTTCTTCGGCATGTCAATGACAAACTGCCCAACCAAACCGTAGAACACCTCAGGAAGGTCCGCCGCGAGCCCGCCGATCCGCATGAAACTTGTCATCATGCGAACACCAGAGATAGCTTCCATGATTTCGAGGATCTGCTCTCGTTCACGGAAGCAGTACATGAACATCGTCATCGCGCCCAAGTCAAGGCCATGCGTACCGAGCCAGATAAGATGACTCGCAATGCGCGTCAACTCTGACATAACGATGCGTGTATCTTGTGCGCGCGCTGGCACCGTAGCTTCAACATTGAACAACTTCTCACACGCCATGATGTACGAAAGGTTGTTCGTGATTGGTGCCAGATAATCCATCCGGTCGGTGAGCACGAGGGCTTGGTGATAATTCCGCGCCTCCGTCATCTTCTCGATGCCAGTATGCAGATAACCAATATCGGGAATGCATTCAAGGACGTTTTCACCGTCCAATTCCAACATGAGGCGCAGTACTCCGTGCGTCGACGGATGCTGCGGCCCCATGTTCAGGATCATGCGACCAGAATCAGTTCTGGTCTCCTCAAGCATCACCATGACATCAGACCCCTGTAACCCACGTGGAAATCAGACAGGTTCATGGGCGCTGAAACTCCACCGGTTCCTCACCGAGCGGAAAGTCCTTGCGAAGCGGGTGCCCCTCCCAGTCGTTTGGGGTGATGATGCGACGAAGGTCGGGATGGCCGACAAATTCGACCCCGTACATGTCGTAAATCTCGCGCTCAGGCCAGTTAGCGAGCGCCCACACCCCGGTCAACGACGGGATGCTCGGTTGATCGCCGCCAACCGCCACCTTCACCCGTATCCGATGATTGTCGTCAAGTGCATGAAGCAAGTAGGTCACTTCAAACGGATCATCGCGTTCGGGCCAATGGCTCCCCGAGACGTCGACGAGCATGTCATAGCACCGACCGCCATCGGACCGGTGGCGCAACCACCCAATCACCTCGCAGACGTGCTCAGATCCGACGCGGACGGTCGGAATGCCGTCGGCAAATCGCCACGACGGCACCACCGATCCCGGAAAACGCTCCAAGATTAGTTCGACGTCCGTCGGTGGAGGCGGTGGCGCCTCGAATTCCGTTACATCGGAAGGCGTCGTAGAAGCCGGTGTCTGTGCCATCTCTGATCGTCGTATCCCGCGCCCTACGCCGTCAACGCGGCCGGCGCGCGTTCGGCGGTCTTGCCAAACTGGCGGTCGTACTCGATCTTCGCCTGAAGTTTGATCAGCCCATCAATCACGGCTTCTGGACGTGGCGGGCAGCCGGGCACATAGATATCGACGGGGACGACTCGGTCAACGCCTTGAACCAAGGCGTAATTGTTGTACACACCGCTACACGATGCGCAAGCCCCCATCGAGAGCACCCACTTGGGTTCCGGCATCTGGTCGTAGAGACGACGCAGCACGGGTGCCATCTTCTTTGACAGGCGTCCAGCCACGATCATCAAATCTGACTGCCGTGGTGACGATCGGAACACTTCGGCCCCAAACCGTGAAACATCGTACTTCGACGCACTCATTGCCATCATCTCGATGGCGCAGCACGCAAGTCCAAACAGCATTGGCCAGATTGACTTCGCTCGTGCCCACCCAATCGCGCGGTCGACATTCGTCAGCGACACCCCAGATTCGCCGCTGAAGTCCCCGCCCGTGAGCGCCTGCGGACGATACGCCCCGGGTTGCTCCGGCGATGGCGACGGGCGCATCCATCGCGTGAACGGAACGGTGCTCATGCTTCCCACTCCAGTGCGCGCTTCTTGATGATGTAGGCGTATCCGAGCGCCAAAAAGCCCGCAAAGACCGCCATCTCACCCAACGCGAAGAACACGTACTCAGAACCACCCGCCCGGAGGTGCCGAAGGACCGCCGCCCACGGGACGAAGAAAATGACTTCGATATCGAACAAGACAAAGAGCATGGCGGTGAGGAAGAACTTGATGGGAAACCGGCGCCAAGCTTGACCCACGGGCGTCATCCCGCACTCATACGGGGACAACTTCGACGCGGTAGGGTTCTTTGAACCTAAGAATTGGGAAATGAGGATCACACCGACAGCGATTGCGATCGCCACCAATACCTGTATCAGGATCGGCACGTAGTCAAACGCCATCCCGCTTGTCTCCTCACAGACGCCTCAGCATTCGCCTGCCGGTACCGATGTTCGATCCTAGCCACGCCGCGCGCGATGAGTCAACTTCGACGCGCGCACCTTGTGCAGTCTCTCACAAGCGCGGCCGACGTGCCACCCCCTGCTACACTGCGGCAACGTTTTTCGTCCGTGGGAACCATCACCCGACGCGCATCGAAGTGCCATGCGGACCGTCTACCTCGATCACGCTGCAACGACTCCGGTCCATCCTGCCGTCGTTGAAGCGATGACCCCGTTCTGGCACGACGTGGCAGGCAACCCGTCGAGCATGCACGAGCCGGGTCGCACCGCACGTAACGCCATCGACGAGGCTAGGGACACTGTCGCGCGGATCCTCGGGGCCTCTCCGTCCGAGGTAGTTTTCACATCCGGCGGCACTGAAGGGATCAACGCAGCAATCAAGGGCGTCGCACTTGCCTGTATGGCACGAGGTCGCCACGTGGTCACGACCGCGATTGAGCACCACGCCGCGTTGCACGCCTGCGAGTGGCTCGCACACCTCGGCATCGAAACAACGGTCCTGCCGGTCGATACGTGCGGCACAGTCAGTCCGGACGACGTGCGCCGCGCCATTCGCCCCGACACCACCCTCGTTTCCGTAATGTTCGCGAACAATGAGATCGGCACGATTCAACCGATCGCTGAGATCGCTGCGATCACTCAACGTGCCGGCGTCCCGCTGCACGTCGACGCCGTTCAGGCAGCTGGCACGCTGCCGATCGACGTTCACCGCCTTGGCATCGACCTACTCACGATCTCCGCGCACAAGTTTCGTGGCCCGAAAGGTGTCGGCGTTCTCACGATACGCACCGGCACACCGTGGCTCCCGTTGCAGTCGGGCGGAGCCCAAGAGCGTAATCGTCGCGCAGGCACGGAAAACGTACCGGGGATCGTCGGCCTTGCGACCGCTCTACGCCTTGCCGACACAACGCGCGCCGAGGCCAATCACCATCTGGCGACGATGCGTGACGCCGTCATCGAACGCGTTCTGAGCACGGTCCCGCAATCACGACTGACCGGCCATCCGGTGCATCGCCTTCCGAATAACGCCAGCTTCGCCTTTCAGGGGGTCGAGGGCGAAAGCATTCTCCTCAGTCTCGACATGGCTGGCATCGCTGCATCGAGCGGGTCCGCATGTACGTCCGGCGCAACGGAGCCATCTCACGTCGTCGCGGCCCTCGGCCTTCCGGATGATTGGGTGCGAGGAACCTTACGCCTCTCATTCGGCACCACAAACGACGTGAGCGACGTCGAGATGGTCGCAGCGACCCTGCCTTCATCAATCGCACGTCTCCGTGCATTGGCGCCGCGTCGCCGGGTTCCGAGTTCGGCAGTAGCGTCGCCCACGCATGGATGACTTCGGATCGCTGAACGCGGAAGCGCGTGGGACCGAGCTACCTGCAGGCACCCAACTCGGCGCGCGTCGACCATCGACCCCCGCACAGCGACGGCGCGAGTCACTGGTTGACCGTCGGCTTGAAATCGCCGCGGCGACGGGTGGCATAACCCTCGCCGCAACGTGCGGCGTTGTCGGTGCTTGGGCTGCCTCAGCCGCTTGGGGGGTCGATCACTTCACGGTCGTGGCAATTCTTGGGGTGATCGCCGCGTGCGGCGGTGCGGTTCTTACGGCGCACTTTGCCGTCACGATTGGACGGATCACCGGAGTCCTCGGCGGGCCAACCGGTGCCACGGTCCACGGAGTGCCTCCAGAAGCGTGGCTCATCGCTGTGGTGCTTGGCGGTGTCGGCGGCGCTGCAACCGGGATCGATCTTGGCACCGTCATACTGATCGTCGGTGGCCGAACACTTTGGGACTTGCCGCCTGCAACAACCATGGTCGCAGTTGTGGTGTTGCCCATCATCGGCCTCCTCCCGCTGTCCATGGGTGTCGGCGCAGCGGCACGACGCGCCTGGTTGCGTCGACCGGTCCTTCTGGCAAGTGCCACGTGGCTCGCCGGCGCGGTCGCCGGGGCAATTGGCAGCGGCGTCTTGTCGCACCTTCCCGGCGTTTAGGAAAGGGCATCACGGACGAAGCGAAGGCATTCGCGAGTACGGCGACGCGTCTGTGTCAGAAACGAGAGGGGGTCGGGCGTCGGTGGAAGAGGGTGCTCTCGCGACCGTGGTCGACGCGCTCGGCATCGCGATTGCGAATTCGATTTCACCGGCGTGGGTCACCGCTGGCGCCGGCATTCTTGCGAGCCTCTTGAGTTTCCACGCCGTCATCGGGCCACCCATCGGACGCTGGGTTGTCGACCTACCGTTCGCAATCGGCGGCTTCGCCGCCGGAAACTTCGTCGGGTACCTCGCCGACTGGCCGACGCCACGGATCGGCGACCTTCACCCTGTCGAAGGGGCCGCGGGCGCGTGGATTTTGCTCGGAGGAATCGCTCTCATCAGTGCAATCCCCCCGAGCGTCCCCTCAAGGTTGCTGCGACGCGGTCGCGTCGGCTAACCACTCGAACTCGTTGCAGCGCGTATCACTGGATCCGCGGCAGCTACGATTTCGCCGCGCGTGTGATCCGTCCAAAGGAGGCCCCAATGGCAACGCCATCCCGAACCAGTGCCGAGTGGGCTGAGGCCGCCGCTGCCGTCCGTCGGGCGGGCGAGCAACTTGGAATCTATCGTCGCCGCAGCGGAATCGGCGACGCGTCTGCGTTCACTCTCGGCATCCTTATCGGGGGCACCGTCGGCGCCGTCGCCGCACTGTTAAGCGCACCGGTCGACGGGATATCCGTCCGAGCTCGACTTCGCACCACCCTCGCGTCGATACGTCGAGGCTCGGCAATCGTGCCCGCGCCTGAAACGGCACCGGCAACCATCACCCTTACGACAGTCCGCCCGACCGTTCGCACCTGACGGGCGCGTTCCTATTTCAGAGAACTCTCTCCCTGTGGCGCTGTGAAACGCAGGGCTATGGGCGCGTCACGACAGTCCCACCCGAAGCGGATGCTTGAGCGGCGGGCGCGGCGGGCGCGGGCGACACAGGCGCCGCCTGAGCCGCGGCGGGCGGAGCCTGTCCAGCAGGCGGCGCGGGCGTCGGTGCCGTCGTGTCAGTTGCGTCTGGCGGCGGTGGCGGCGACAGCAATGCGCGCAACGCTGCAATCGCACCGGTCGACCCTGGAGTTACGGTGCCCTGCGCGATGGCGGCCTTTACGGAGGCCGGCGTCTTCCCTGTCACCGGCCCGGTGCCAATCGACCATTTTTCTTGCCATGGCACGTAGCGACTCACAAAAGAGTCGGTCACCCCGGGCTTTCCATTGATCGTCACGGCGCGCCGGATTGTCGCGTCAACGCCCGTCGCCTTCCACTCAACCTGCTTCCGGACACCAAAGTCGAGTTTGGGATCAGCGACGTCGGTCGCCGGCGGGGGCGCGGGTTTCTCATTGGCACGCGAAGCTGCAAGCTTGACGTCGCGTCCGGTCGTTTCGCCGAACAACCGGAAGACGAGGGTGGCAGACGCCGAGTCAATCGAAACATCGAGAAGCAACGGCGCGCCAGTGTCGTTGCGGAAGCGGAAGTCGACTCCCGGGTCATACACGGCCGCGTCGAATCCGACCGGGCTTCCATCCTGCTCGTAATACGACACGCGATAGACGTGTTGATGACGTTCCACGATGGGCATACCGGCGAAGAACGCAGCACGAAAGAGCGTTGTCGAAACTTGACAAACACCGCCGCCGATGCCGGGCACAGTCGCGTCGCCTTGGATGGTCAAGCCTTCGAGGTAGCCCTCCTCCTTGGTGATCGGCCCGAGTGCCTCAAGGAAGGAGAAGGTTGTCCCCGGCGCAACAAACTGATGGTGCAGCTTCATCGCTGCCACTTTGACGTTGTTGGCCCGCTCGGGTGGCGACCCCGCGAATTTCGATGAACCGGTGCCCACGAGGTCCTTGATCCCCAACGCAGAGAGGCGCGTCGCCGAGATTGACGCTGGCGCCACCTGCACCGGTAGTACGACCTCTCGACCGTCTCGCGCCGCTCCCTCTAGGATGGCCCGCACCGCCGCTGGTTGATCTACCTGTAGCCCGTCAATCCCGTCCTTCGTAAAGGCGAGTGCCTTTCCGTCCCATCGAACCTGCCCATCTTGAGGCAAACGGTCGACTTGCTGCGCAATGGTTCGGACAAACGCGATCACTGGCGCCTCGGCGAGGCCAGCAACAATACGATCAGTGTCGCTTCCCGGATCGCGCCGAAACTCGAGCATCGCTTCAAGTTGCGCCACAGAGAGCGACCACGTTCTATCTCCGGCACGCACAACAAGCGGTGACCCAAGAATGCGGCTTGCAACGCGCTGCGCCTCAGCGACACTCGCCGTTGTGGTCCGCGGGGGCGCTTGGATGACGATCAGCGCGACCGCTTGGCGATCCGTCGACGAGACGGGTACGCGAACCGCCTGGGCCGTCACTGAAACATCGACGCGCTCCCCAGGCGTTCCTGGCGCCACGGATGGCACCCCGTTCTTCACCGAAATGACTGGCTCGACTGGAAGTCGATCGATCCCAACCGCAAGGCGTTCGAGGTAATTTGCAAGAACCTTGCGGTCGAGGTCGGCTCGAAACGACACCATCGGTCGCCAAACCGGCGCCGCAAGAGATGACAACCACCGCAGCGGCCACGGCCAGGCGCGACCGAGTTCCACCGCGTCGGTACCCATCGCCGAGGCGTTCACGCGCACACCAACGTCAGTCGCCGACGCCCGCCACTCGCGCCCCTGAAAACTAAATGTCACCGCATTGCTGAGCAAGTCAGACGCACGGCTGGTGACCACTCCAGCCACTTCTGTCGGCGTCATGCCGCCAACGGCAACGCCATCGACGTTCACGCCCGGCAACGCCTCTCCCCGATACCGAATGTCAAGAATCGCACCTGACACAAAGACAAGCACAACCACTGCAATTTGGAATCCGAGCTCCAAGGAGACCCTCACCCCGCCTTGACGAGATCGGCGTTCGAGGTCAGGGTCGCTCGGTGGAACCGCCCGAGAGCGACGGGGAGGCCTCGACACTGGTAATGCGACGGGAAACTCGGCAAGCGTAGATGTCGAAGGCGCATCCGGGAGCGCGCGTGACGCAGCACGGGAGCGGGTGGACGGTGGCGGATCACGCCGAGGGTCCGAGGTTGGGACGCGTAGTGCCGGGCGCGAATCGACCTCGTCGACGTCAGGCCCGACCACACTTGAGCGAGACAATGGAGGTCGCCGTGGCGGCACGCGGCGCGCGGCGGACGAAGCCTCTTGCACGGCTTCCTCGATCATGCGCGCCTGACTTGTCGGCATTGACTTCCAGACTATCCCAAATCGGCTACTGAAAGGAAGTGGTGCGCGGTCCGTTGCGTTTCGGAACAACCCCTCTTCCCAACGGTGCCTCGCAACGTCCGGCAGCGCCACGCGCGTCGGGCGCTAATCGGTTGTGACGCGGTCGCGACCTTCGACAAGCACAAGGTTATTCCGGTGGATTACTTCGTCACCGTACGCATGACCCAGTGCCTGAAGGATAGCCGCGGACTGCATGCCCCGAATGCGCACGACGTCACTTGACGCGTAGTTCGCCAGACCGCACGCGATGGCATCGCCATTCGGACCGTGGACCGAGAGTGGGTCGCCCCGGCCAAACCGACCCTCCACATCGACAACCCCTGCGGCGAGGAGACTCCGCCCGCGACGCACCAACGCATCAGCGGCGCCGGCGTCCACATGCACGGCGGCACGACGGGTCAGGGCGGACAGGATCCAACGTTGCCGTGACTCGCGATGCGTCGTTGACGCGTCGAAGCGTGTCCCAATCGCCTCGCCCGAGACCACCCGCACAATTACATCCCGTTCGCTTCCGGGCGCGATAACCATCTCGATGCCCGACGCAGTTGCGACTCGCGCCGCCTCAATCTTGGTTCGCATCCCGCCGGTACCCTGGTCAGCCGCGCCTCCCGCAAGCGCATCGATCGCTCGGGTTATCTGCGGGACATGAGGTATGAGCCGTGCATCTGGGTGCCGGCGCGGGTCCGCCGTGTAAAGGCCACCTGTATTTGTGAGATTGACAAGCAACGTCGCGTCCGCGAGGTTCGCGACCATTGCCGATAAATTGTCGTTGTCGCCGAACAATCGGTTGTCGCCATCGACGTGAATTTCGTCCGTGGCTACGACGTCGTTCTCGTTCACGATCGGAACGACCCCCGCCTCAACGAGACCAAGCAACGTATTCCGTGCGTTGAGATACCCGGAGCGCCCGCGGAGATCGCCTTTCGTCAAGAGCGTTTGCGCGACCGGCACATCATACTCGTCAAAGAGTCGGTCCCAGAGCGCCATGAGCCGGTGTTGCCCCACGGCGGCCAACATTTGTTTCGCCGGGAGGTCCCTCCGACTACTGTGCAAATCAATCCGCTCACGCCCAGCGGCGATTGCGCCGGACGAGACCAAGATCACTTCGGTACCGCGTCGGCGCACGTCCACAATTTGGCGCGCGATGTCCCCCATCCGCACCTCGTCGAGCATTCGCCCGCCGTCAGTCAGCGTATTTGTGCCGATCTTGACAACAACGCGCGGCGCAGACGTGTGCGCAGGACTCCCCATGGCGTCCGAAGCGTACCGGGCGGGTGGGTCGTGCGTGCGCGGCGGTCCCGATCCGCGGGCATCCCTGCCCGTCGCTCGTTCCGTGGTCGTCGTACGTGCGCGCGGTTCCTTGCACTGCCCGGTCCGCCGCGTCCTGCGCGACCGCCGAGAGCAACGCGCCGTCGCTAAGCGTCGTGGAAGAGACGAGCCACCAAGGCACCGCCGACGGGTAGGTCAACAAGCAGTGAACCGCCGTCTTGCCGCACGCGAACTCCGGTCGTCGCGAATTCCACCGCAACCGAGAAGCCGTCACTGAGACCAATCGACGACGGGTCCGGCACATCGATCTGTCCGGCCTGAGGCAAGTCCGTCGGATTGACCACGAACGCGAGGCACGCACCGTCCGGCAGCAGTCGACCGGTAATTGCCAGACGGACGCCGGTACCGATTCGGAAGCGGGGCGTCACTGAGTCGAGGAGCAATCCGATCCAATCAGGGCGGGGCTTTCCCAACTCGCCGTCCCCAACAGTTGGCGCGACCAGAGTCGAGGTCCCGTCGCGAATCTGAACCCGTCCGCCGTTTGCAATCGACGGCGGCCACAAAAATGTAGATCGAAACGCCGTTCCGTCTCGCTGGCGCACAGGTCGATGTGGGAACGCTACAAGATCACCCCCGCGCAGGACGTGTACCACCAGCGACCCGTATCGTTCGAGATCGATCCACCGACGTGTCGGCGCGAGAAGTGCCACGCACTCGTGCTCACCGTCAGTGGCAAACGTCTCTGAAGGAACCAGAACCACGGACAGTCCCGCCTCTCGAACGGCGCCGAATACCGCCGCCGAAGCGTCACGGTTGACCGCGCCACGCACCACCCCGGGCGCGAAATCGTCCGGGTCTACACCACCATGTGCCGGTTCGTCAATCCACGCAACGCGATCGTCGAGTCGTGTAGATGCCGTCAACAATTCTTCCCATTGAACAAGCCAATCAGCGAACCGGCGTACCTCCGGGTCACCGTACGCCGCCTCTGGGAGTTCAACTGCAACCGCCCCCTCGGCAATCGCGGTGAGCGCGACGGCGACCGTTGCACTTCCGCCACTGTCGGCGTTCACGGCCACGATCACGGGTCGTGCTTCGCCCGATCGCGCCGTCAGCGACGAGGCAACCCACGCCGCATCGTGGCTGTTCAGTCCAACCCTTCCAACCGGAACCAGAGGCGATGTTCGTTCTTCCCGCACCGTTCCTGCACTGGTATCGCCGATTCCCGGGAAACCGCTGCGCCCGATTTCACCCGCGACGAACGTGGCGTTGGGAACGATTGCGTCGACCGAATCTCGCATCGCCACGAGGTACTCACGCCACGCCGCCACGGTGAATGCGTGCCAATCAGCGAGTTGTCCGGGCGAATGACCGTCGCGCGCCACTGGCAGAGATGACCTCACTCCACGTCGCGCGCCCACCTCAGGCCATGGCCCAACGAGGGGCGCGAGTTCGACACCGGCCAACCGCCGACGGATCCATTGCGCTAGGCGAGTTCCGACCAATTCGCCGCGCGTCGCCAGTCGCGCGAACCAGCTCATCTGGCCAAGAATCGATGGAGGATTTGCGCCGTCGATACGAAGTCCTGGTCGTAACCACTCACGCGCCAGTGATCGGTCGTCGCCGTAACGGTCTCGGAGCCATCGGCGAAACTGCTCTACCGTAATGTCGGAGTGGTCGGCCGGAAAGCCGATGCGCTGCGCCCAAGAAGCGGGGCGCCTCCAGTTCGTGTTTCCCCCGGTTGGGTCCTGCGTTTCGCAGCCGTCAACCGACCAGAGTGCCACATGACCTTCGGTCGCCTTCATTGATGCCGTTGCGACCGCCTTCGCCCACGCGGCCGCAGCGGCGCGGAAGCGCGCATCACCTGTGGCCCATGTCCCCGTCTCGCGCCCGCGTGCATCCAACGCCCGAGCACCTGGACACGCCTCCGCGACCCAACGAGGCACCCCACCCGCGACCGGGCTAGCGTCCACCCACACGTCAAGGCCAACCCGGACCGCCGCGGAGAGCACTCCCATCGCGTCCGGTGCCTTGCCGTCGCTGCCGTCTACGCAATAAAGATTCGGGCTTCGTGAGTGGCGTATCCACGGAATCAGCACTCGCACCGTGGTTACGCCTGACGCCCGCAATTGCGCCAGGACCTCATGCCACGCCGTCGATCGCCCAGAGGCGGGGTCGATGATCGCGACTCGAAGTAGTGTTCGGGTGACCCCGCGATGATAAATCCCATACGCCGGCGTTGGGATCACGCCAAAACCGTCCATTGATTTCTCGCTGTCGTGTCAAACCGCTCCAGAGACATCCCGAGCCACCACAAACGGCCCGCGGGCATCCCTGCCCACCTCCCGCTCGTGCCCCCGTACCGTCTCTTCGTCAAACCATGACGGACAAGGCCCCCACGATGCGCCGTCACGCGTCCGCTGTCCCACACCGAGGGCCCCCACGCCTGCGTCAGCGATTCTCTCGGTCGGCCCGACACGCACCGACACTGATTGCGGATAGGATGACCCCGGAGACTTCTCTTGGAGGAATCGCGACGGCGGTGGGCACGACGCCCCCATCTCCTGCGCTTGGGGAGGCGGGCGGCGAAAACAAGTCCGCCGTCTCGCGGAGGGGACAAGCCGCAATGACCACCTTCCAACCCGGGGCGATCCGAAACGTCGGCCTATTCGGTCACATGGGCAACGGCAAGACATCGATCGCCGAGGCGATGCTGCACACCGCCGGTGCCATCTCTCGCCTCGGCCGTGTCGACGAAGGCACCGCAACCTCCGACTACGACCCGGATGAGCATCGCCGTCGCATGTCTGTCAACCTGTCGTTGCTCCCGTTGACCTGGCACGGCACAAAGGTCAACGTCATCGATGTCCCCGGCTACGCCGACTTCGTCGGGGAACTTGCCGCCGCGCAGCGAGTCGTCGATGGTGCGATCCTCGTAAGTTGTGCCGTTGGCGGCCTTGAGGTCGGCACCGAACAAGCGTGGGCCGCCTGCGTCAAAGCCGGCACGCCACGCATCGTCGTCGTTAATCGCGCCGACCGTGAAAACGCCGACTTTGTCGGGGCGCTTGAGCAATACCGCGAAGCCTTCGGGAATTCTGTCGTCGCCATCCAGTTACCCATTGGTCAGCGTGACCAGTTCTCTGGGTACGTCGACCTTGTCTCACGCAAGGCGTTCACGTACGGCGCAAACGGCACGGCGGCACCGGGAGCAATCCCCGACGCATTGGCCGACACCGTCGCTCGCCTCGCCGATCAACTTGCAGAGGTCGTTGCCGAGACCGACGACGACCTCACCAT
Source organism: uncultured Thermoflexus sp. (assembly GCA_964343985.1). Taxonomy (GTDB): domain Bacteria; phylum Chloroflexota; class UBA11872; order UBA12225; family UBA12225; genus CAILQO01. The sequence goes on along the minus strand of CAYFLJ010000010.1, from coordinate 1,426 downwards.
GAAGTTCCTCGAAGGCGAGTCGCTCACCGAAGACGAAATCCGGGGCGCACTGCGATCCGCCGTGCGTGCCGGACGAGTGACCCCCGTCTTCGTCGCCGCCGCGACGTCAAGCAAGGGCATCGGAACCATTCTCGACGCCGTCATTGAGCTTCTGCCGTCACCTGCAGATGTGGCGCCTGCCCTCGCGTCCCACCTGCCGTCTGGCGAAGCGGCATCCCTGCCCGCCGACCCGAACGGGCCACTCGCTGCGTTGGTGTTCAAGACCCTTGCCGACCCATTCATCGGGAAACTCACATTCTTTCGCGTCTACTCGGGCACCCTCCACTCAGACACCACCGTCTGGAACGCGGCCCACGACCGCGACGAACGCATCGGGTCGATCATGACCTTGCGTGGCAAGACACAGGAACCGGCCGGCGCCGTCGGTGCGGGTGACATCGGCGCGATCGCGAAACTCGCCGCGACCACAACTGGCGACACCCTCTGCGCGCGCGATCGTCACCTCCAACTCGCGCCACCCACCTTCCCACTTCCGACCTATTCGGCCGCGGTTGAGGCGAAAACGCGGCAAGACCAGGACCGCATGAGCCAAGCAATGCAGCGCATCCAGGAGGAAGACCTCACCATCCGCGCAAACCGGGATGAAGAGACCGGCCAGATGGTCATGCAGGGCATCGGTGACAGCCACCTCGAGATCACGATCGAAAAGATCCGGCGCAAGTTCGGCGCCGACCTGCGCATCGAACCCCTGCGTATCCCGTACCGAGAGACCATCCGAGGCAAGGCGCGCGCAGATGGACGCCACGTTCGTCAGACCGGCGGCAGCGGCCAATTCGGCGTCTGCACGATCGAGATCGAGCCGCTGCCTCGCGGCGGCGGCTATCAGTTCGTCGACCGCATCGTCGGGGGCGTCATCTCAGGCGGGTTCCGCGTCGCCGTCGACAAAGGCATCCAAGACAAAATGGCGGACGGCGTCCTCGCCGGCTACCCCATGGTCGATGTCAAGGTCACGCTTGTCGACGGTAAGGAACATTCCGTCGACTCATCAGAAATGGCCTTCAAGATCGCTGGGTCGTTGGCCTTTCAAAAGGGCATCGAAAGCGCCGGAGCGATCCTTCTCGAACCGGTCATGAAGGTCGCCATTACCGTTCCGGACGGCAACACCGGCGACATCATGAGCGACCTGTCCACCAAGCGCGGGCGAGTCATGGGGATGAACCCGAACGGCGACTCGACGACCACAATCGACGCCGAAGTGCCGATGAGCGAGGTCGTTCGGTACGCGACGAGCCTGCGCTCCATCACTCAAGGCAGAGGTACCTTCGCGTACCAGTTTGACCACTACGAAGAGATGCCGGCCATTGTCGCCCAGAAAGTTATCGAGGACGCCAAGACGAAAGCCGACAAGCACTAGGCACGATGGGGG
>CAYFLJ010000009.1:0-29850 GCA_964343985.1 uncultured Thermoflexus sp. | reverse complement strand
AGTTCCTGCCGACGGAGCGGTAGTCGGTGACGGGGGTGCGGGCGTCGCGACGGGCACGACCGTTGGGGGCACGACTGATGTCGATGTCGGCGCGGCCGATGAAGTCAACCCGTTCGGGGATGCAGTGGCCATGACGGTCGGTGCCACGTTCGTGGGCCAGACAACGGTCGGTGACGATAAGGCGGTGGTCGGTGACGCGGCGGGTATGACTGTCGAACCGGGAGTAGCAGTCGGTACCGAGCCATTTGGTGAAGTGGACGGCGGGAGCGCGCCTTGATTCGTCGGTGTGGCGTTTCCCGGAGCCGTGGCTGTCACGCTATCGATGGTTGGCGTCGCTAGGTTGGTCGGCGCAGATGCCATGCCTGACGACGATGCACCTGATGGTACGGTCGTGACGACCGCAACGGACGCCAATGGCGTCGGGGTGACAGCGGAGCCACCTGCAGAAGTGGGCGTTGCCGTGACGGTGCCGACTGCGGCGGTCGGTGTTGCCGTCACGTTGTCCGAAGCAGTGGCCGTTGGCGTGCCGGGCGTCGCACTCACCGTGGCGGTCACCGTCATCACAAACGTCGCGCTGCTCGTAGCGGTCGCCACCACCGTTGATGTTGGCGTTTCGGTCGGCATCGGAGCCACAAACGAAATTTCTTCGGAGTTTGAACTTGTACGACCGGTCGAGTCGTACGCGGTCACGGAACCGCGGTAGGTTCGCCCGGGCAGGAGAACTCCTGTTGGAACACTGACGGACATCTCGGTGCCGGCATCAATCACGATGTCGACCGCGCCGGGTACACCGACAGGCATTAAACGCACTCGGTAACCTGCGACGCCGGGAGTAGGTGACGCGGACCAGGAGAAACGCGCAGCGTTCGCGATGTAGCGGAGGGCGGAGGGCGGAACCGGTGCCGGGTCGGTGAGGACAAGGCTGCCCCACTCAGTGCCTGCGCTCGCAAGCAAAACGATCGTGTTGAACGGCGCGCCACTCATTGGTGCGGTAAGGAACCCACGAACGACACCTTGCGAATCGGTCGTCAGCAACAGATCGGTAGCGTTTCCATTGCATATAGAGTTTGTAAGGGTTGCGCAAAGACTGGCGCCATATCCCACGGGGTTCGCGAGCGCTCGCACTCTGACGCTAATCCCCACGACCGGGCGCACGCCATTCCCGTCGCGTCCTGGGGCAGTCACCTGGGCTCGGAACCGAAGGGTGTCCCCATTCGACGCTGCGAGTGGCGACATTACGGTTCTGGGCGAGGCCTCAGCTGAGTCCGCGGCGCCGTAAGTTGTGACGGTGATCGTCGGGTCGACGACGGTCACCGCTTTGACTGCGGTTCGGACGTCTTGGCCGATATTCGCCGCGAGGGCATCGTTTTGAACAGCGATGAAGTGTCGACCATTCGCGGCGTCGGCAGGCACCGTAAGCGGTAGCCCGCTCCACGTGTCGCCCGTAATGGTGAATGTGTTGGAGACAACGTTCGCCGTCCGAGGCTCGTCAAACAAGCTTCGAAGTGTCGTGTAGGAACCCTGACGCCAGGGTCCAGAGGCGCTTCTCAAAACCAACGGCTCACCCGCGACGACCATCGGTTCTGCGATTGATGCTCCCGATGGGATGTCCGCGAGGTCAACCGCCAGTACGGCGCTTGAGGGAACGAAGCTGCCGTTCGCGCACTGGATAGGTGACGCGGGGTTGTTCGACGCCGAACTCGCGCTTGCCTGTGGCGCATTGAACTGCATCGAGTAGGTGTAAACCCCGAATGTCGGAGAGGCCATCAGCCCAACGCTGAGCGGACTGTTTGGACTGAACGTTACGGCGTTTGAGGTGGCATTCCACGCGGCGGTCGTGGCAACCGCACCTCCACTCGGGCAACCCGCTCCAGCGAACAGCTTGAACGCGCTTGCAGTGGACGTCGGTTCCATCGGTTCGGCGAATGCCAATGCGACCACTGGTCCCGAGGCTGGCATGTACTCCTGAGAATCGACCGCTGGGGAACGCCAACGGATACCGACCGTTCCTGCGGGTGTCTCGGTCGTGAACTTCGTCGCGTCGCTCGCTTGCACCGCCGACATGACGTTCCCCGCGAGGTCGCGCACGCCAAAGGTTCCAGACGCAATAAACGACACTGCGTATGCGGTGTTTGCTGCGAGGCGCTCTGTCGGTTTCAGTTCGAGGAGGACACCGGACGATTTTGTCCACCGAGATTGGTTTGCGGTAACGGCGATGCAGCTTGCCGGTGTCGATGCTTTAGCAATGCAGGTCGCAGCGACCGCAGCGTTGAAGTCGACCGGTTCAGAAAACGTGATCTGCACATTCGTGGTCAGCGGAACCGACGTCGCGTTCGTTCCAGGGCTCACCGACACGACCGTGGGTGCCGACGAGTCGGACGCCGCGCTTACGGTTGCTGAGATGAACGGCGACGGAAATCCGGTCTGACGACTGAGTGCTCGAACCCAGTAGTAGTATCTTGTGTTGTTGACTGGACAGTTCGCTCCGGTGCATGCCTGACCGTTGACGGGTCCGCCATCCACAAACGTTCCGGTAGAGGCACCTGAACTTAGCACGGTCGCGTACGGAGTTGCGCCAGCGGCTGGCGTCGCCGGTGAGTCGCTGCGGTAGACGAAGTACGTTCCGGCCCATGACGTTGCGATCGGACTGACGTTTGAGGCACCCGGCTCCGTCCACTGGATGCGGATACTACCTCCAGTTTGAGGCGTCGCGCCGACGTTGGTCGGGGCCAAAATCGAAGGAACACCGAACGTGTTTCCTGCATTGCGGACAATCGCCACGAACAGTGCTTCCGTGCCGGAGACGCCCGGCCCGAAGCTCATAGCCAATGCAGAGACGATCACGAAGCCTAGTGCCAATCGCGGCCACGCACGGAATTGTTTGAGGTCCCGCAGGCTCAATAGGTTGAGCGCAGATGTCGAGCGGACCGCACGGCGGGGCGCACTGGCCTCGCCCGGGGCATGATCGACAACGTCAGTCCGTCGCACCGTTGCGCTTCTCAATTGGCAATGTAGCAAACGTGTTGGGCGCCCCGAGGTGACGTTGATCACGTTTCCCTCCGTTGGCGAAGCGCATTTTGCGGGCCGCGCACGCACCTTTGGCCGTTTACGTCAGGAGATGACGGAACAAACCATGATGAGTTCTGGGGACAACCGCAGGCTTGGCCTCGATGGGTTGCGAGACGCCTACGAGGCATCGGTCCGCACCCTTGTGGAGTGGGCGCAGGCGTACTACGTGCACGACGCACCTACGGTGAGCGACGCGACATACGATCAGCTCTACCGTGACGTCGCGGCAATTGAAGCGACTCACCCGGAGTGGATTTCGCCGAGCAGTCCAACACAACGTGTCGGCGGCGCTGTCTTGCCCGGCTTTCGGAAGGCTCGCCACCCACAACCGCTTTTGAGCCTTGCCAACGTTTTTGACAGATCCGGCGTCGAGGCATTTGATCGCAGAGTGGGCGTCGCCGCGCCCGACACGACGGTAGATCGGTTCGTTGTCGAACCGAAACTTGATGGCCTGACGATGGCGCTCATATATATCGAAGGCGCGCTCGTACGTGCGGCGACTCGCGGTGATGGTGAGGTTGGGGAGGACGTCACGCGGCAAGCGCTCACCATCCGGACCGTGCCAGTGCGCCTCACCGTCGACGATGTCCCACGCTTTCTGATGGTTCGCGGTGAGGTGACGCTACCTCGCGACGCGTTCGCGCGCCTGAATGAAGCGCGGGAGACTGCAGGGGAGCCAACGTATCAAAATCCAAGAAATGCAGCTGCCGGTAGCGTTCGGCAACTCGACCCGAAAATCACTGGTGCGCGCGACCTTCGCTTCACGGCGTACGCAGCCACGGAGTTGCAGCAGATTGCCCTGAAGACGCCACTTGACGAGGCAATGTTTGAAGCAGACGTGCGAGCAGTCGTGACTGCTGCGCCGGTCGGTGATCCAGAAGCGGTGACCCGAGTCGTTGAGCGTTTCGAGGCGAAGCCAGGTGGGACTGGCAAGTACAGAACGCACTGGGACGTGTTGACGGCTCTCGGTCGTATGGGATTTCGCGTGAACGCGAATGTGCGGTCATGCGTCGATCTGGGAGCGCTTGGGCACGACCTCGACGTCCTTCAAGCGGCGCGCCCGGGTTGGGATGAGGAGACCGACGGGCTTGTCGTCAAGGTCAACGATCTGGCGGCCCAAGAACGTCTCGGTGTGGCCGGGAAGGATCCACGGTGGGCGATTGCCTACAAGGTGTCAGTCTCAGAGGTCGTCGTAACCAAGCTGATTGACATTGCGGTGCAAGTCGGACGGACAGGTGCAGTTACGCCGTTGGCGGTGCTTGAGCCGGTTCGTCTTGGCGGTGTCACCGTCGCGAGCGCGACATTGCACAACGCAGATCAGGTGCGCGGACTCGACCTCCGAATCGGGGATTGGGTGCGCCTCGAACGGGCTGGTGGCGTGATTCCAGCGGTGCTGGGCGTGGACGGTAATGGCGAACGCCGAGACGGCTCAGAACGCCAATGGGATTTCCCAATCACGTGTCCCGCGTGCGGCGGGCCGGTCACGCGAGATGAGGATGAGGCGGTTGCTCGGTGTGTCGGCATAGCATGCCCGGCCCAACGGTCGGCGCGCATTCGACATTTTGTAAGCCGAGGCGCGGTAGATATTGCGGGGCTTGGCGCGAACTGGATCGACCGTTTGCTTGAAGCTGGCATGGTGGGTAGCCCTGCTGACCTTTACCACCTGACAGCCGCGCAACTTCGAGGATTCGAAGGCCATGGCATGGGCGAAATCCTTGCAGCGAAGCTCGCCGAGTCAATCGATCGTACGCGGACGTCGACCCCGCTTGGTCGGTTTCTGTTCGGGTTGGGAATCCGCCACGTCGGCGCCGAAACCGCTTCGCTGCTTGCGCCGATCGTCGGATCGCTCGATGCGTTGCGTCAGGCACTGCATTCCGACGACCGGCTGAACCGGTTGCGCGACTATGAGGCGCGTGCGCTCGGGACGCGTGGCATTGGCCCGGTCGTGGCGAGATCATTCGCGGGAGCGATGGCCGATCCGGCAATGCTTGCGCAACTTGACCGCTTCTCGGACGGCCGGATGGTTCCGATTCCGGTAGAGGCGTTACCAGAAGGGCCGAGATCCGGGCCGCTCTCGGGCAACGTGCTCGTGCTTACCGGAACCATGACTCAATCTCGCGACGCCATCGCTGCACTCGTGGTGAACGCCGGCGGAAAGGTGACCGACTCAGTGTCTGGGGCCACGACCTATGTCGTGGCGGGAGACAAGCCGGGCGCCGCAAAGGTCAAAGGCGCCGCACGGCACGGCGTCGCGGTAATCACCGAAGAGCAACTCCGGCAATTACTCGGGCGGTAGTCGCGACGCCCGACGGGTGGAGGTGGCGACCCAAAATTGCCAACAATTGCCCTGTCACACAACGCGCACCACCCGCGTTGGAACTCTCGACGCGCGACTCCCAATGCGACATAATGTGCGGGCGTCGCGGTCCGGTGCGTCGTCAGGGCGCGCTCGAAGGCCAATTCCAATGTCACGACCGCGATGGTCGAGTCGGTGGATGCGGTGGACGGGCTTCTCAAATAACGCTCGACCCGGACAGCGCCCCGGGCCGACCGGGGAGCGTTGCGGGGCGTCTGGTGGGCGGTGGTCGGAAGGCCGCCGTGAGATGGTCCGGAAGGGGTTCGCGCCTGTGGCGATGAGGCAACCTGTGAGGGGTGAAGAGCCTCCCGAATCGACCGACCCAATCCTGTCGGAGCTCCGACAGTTGCGGGATGTGTACGAAGCAATCCTTGATGCCCTGCGGGCCGCCGATCAACGTGTCGCGGCGATTGAGCAGCAAATCGCGCCGACGACTGGCTTGTTGATCGATGGAGGCGCATCTCGTCAGCCCCGTACTCGTGGGGGATGGACGGCGCCCGGAGAATGGGAGCTGACGGTTGCGCCCGCTGCCGTTACTGGCGAGTCCTTGCGTCAACGCCGTGAAGCGCTCGGCGTGTCTCAGGCGGCAATTGCTCACGCTGCCCACTGTTCACGCGGGTTGGTCGCGGAGGTTGAGCGGGGTCGGCGACGTAGCGCGTTGACATTGAACCACCTCTCTCAGGTACTCGACCGCATGGAGAAGGACTCCCGGCGTCGCTAACGTCGCCGGGATCCGATCCTCACTCGGGTACCTAGTGGCTGATATCCTGCCCTCACCATGACCGGACTTGCTACCGGAGACCCCGGGCCTCCACCGCAGTCTGGAGGCCAAGCCCCGGGACTTGGCGGATTGGCGGATCCCAGTATTGTCCGGGAACCGATCCTCGCAGCCGACGTGGGTAGCGTCGTTACGCGCGCCTTTCTCCTAGAAGTGGTGGGAGGGTCGCGACGACTCATCGCCATCGGCGAATGTTCGACGCTTGGAGACGACGGGGTACCGGACGTTCGCGGGTCCCTCTCTCGAGCGCTCAGTGACTGTCTTCGCGCTGGAGGACGCACGTGGGCGGACGCGCCGCGTGAGCGCGCGCTCATCACCTCGGCAGGGTCGCTTCCGCGCGTCGCGGTCATTGCACCGTCATCCGAAGATGCCGCCATTGCCACTGGGGAGTTGGAATCGCTTCCACTTGTCTTACTTGAGCCGATGGTCCTTGATGGGCAGGGGCTGAACCCGGACGTCCTAACCGCGTACCTTGAGTCTGGCGAACCAGACATTGTGGTGCTCATGTCTGGGACGCGCCCGATTGATCACGAACGGGCGCGCGGCGCGGTGGAGTCGATTGGGCTTGGATTGGCCATCACGGCGCCGTACCTGATCCTTGCGGGTGACGTGCAGGCGTTCGACTCGCTTCGCCCGATGGTTGAGTCCCAACTCGCAGGGATGAACCAACTCACGCGATCCGAACCGCAACCGATTTTGCAGGCTGTTGGGCGACGGATCATGGAGTCGCTCTACCAGCGGTGGCACGACCCGGCGGATCGTGAACCGCTCGCAAAGCCGGGCGGCTCGATGATCATCCATTCTTCACTGCACGGTGTTTGTGTCGCAGCGCGGAACGTCGGTGACCGATACGACGTAGACGTCCTTGCTGTCCACGCAGGTGCCACCTACACGATGGCTTCGAGCTACTCGGGCGCACTGAATCAGCGGCGCGGAGTGAACGTCGTTCGGGACGATGTGGGTGCGTCGACTGGGCGCCTTGCCCTCCTCAAAGAGGTCGGAGCATCGTCGGTTTCGCGCTGGCTGCCCTACGACATTGATGAAGATGCGCTAACTGACCATGCGCGGCGGGTGCAGTCGGCGCCGTGGCAGGTGCCGGTGACGGTTCGTGATCTTCTGATCGACCACGCGTTCAATCGTGAATCGTTGCGGGTGACACTGGAACGTTTGGCGCGTCGGTTCGATCCCGAGCGGGCATGGCGGGCCGGTGCGCGTGGCGTTCCGAAGCTTCCGGCACCGGACCTGCTCATCGGAAGTGGCGGGGCGCTGGCCAGAACCCCTCGATTGGCGCAAGCGGTGCTGCAGATGCTCGACGCGGTCCAACCGGCGGCGCTGACGCAGCTCGCGCTTGATCGGGCTACCGCAATGTCGCTGCTCGGTGTGCTTGGATACATGGGTGGCACATCTGCCGTTGGAAGCGAACTTGAGCACGACGTCCTGTTGAGCCTCGGAATATGCGTGGCGCCAGTTGGCGTTGGCAATGAGGGCGAAACCGCCATACGTGTGGTCGTCAGCTATAGCGATAAGGCCCCAGTCGAAATTGACGTCCCATTTGGAGTGATTGAAGTTCTGCCGTTGCCACTTGGCGAACGCGCGGCGCTTCGCCTCTATCCGTCGCGCGAGTTTGACGTTGGGCTTGGGCGAGGCGAAGCGGCGGCACCACGAGTGGAGGTTCAGGGCGGCGCGGTCGGCATCGTTATCGATTGCCGTGGCCGGCCACTGCAGTTGCCGGAAGACGGTGAGAAGCGTCAGGCCAAACTCCTTCAGTGGTTCCAAGCGATGCGAGCGTATCCGCCGCTCTCATTTGTCGAAGGCGGGTAAGTATCGCGGCCCGCTCGCCGCGCGCGTCATTGACGCGCTCATCCGTTGGGGAGACGGATACAGATCCGAATTATGTTGGCCTTGCTTCGCCGACATTCGGGCAGGAGTGGCCCCCAAATGCCGCCGACAGTGACTGCACTCTCCAAACGTCTTGAGACTGGCGACGATGCCTCCCTTGAGGCGACCCGCGACGACTTGCCGCGGCGTCGGGCGACGATCGAACGCGGGCGCCTGCGGCGCTGGCGTCGATGGAGTGGCGACTACGCTGTGTGCGCCGTGCAACCGGGCGCGACGGTTGCCGCCGGCCATAACGTTGCAACGATCTACCGGAAAGGGCGAGTGCGCGCGATTGATGTTGCCGGTGCGCTTGGTATCGCCCCCGACCAAGTATTGAAAGTCCTTGTGCGCAAGCCTGGGGAGCAAGTCGTGGAGGGCGACTTGCTTGCTGAACAGCGACTCTTTCTTGGTGGGCGCAAGCGTCGGATCTTTTCGCCCGCGGGCGGGCAGGTCTTGTACGCCTCAACCTCCTCGGGGCTTGCGTACGTCAGCGGCCCGCCGACTGAGGCGCAAGTACTCGCCCATGTGGGTGGTCAGGTCGTAACGGTCGGCGCAGATTCGGTGCTCGTCGAAGGCAACGCAATTGCCATCGCCGGGGTTGCCGGTGCCGGGCGCGCGGTTGGTGGAAGATTGCTTGCGGCGACGCTGCCTCGAGACGTCCCTCCGGACCTAACCGGAAGCGTGGTTGCGTGTGCGTTCCCGCTCGACGAGACGACCGCGCGCAACATTTCGGCTCGAGGTGCGGTCGGCGTCATCGCCGCGGGCATCGAGTCGCAAGCGATGGTGCGTTTAGGCTGGGACGAAGTGCTGTGGCCGCTTGTGCGTCCACGGTTTGGGGGACCTTCCAACGACCCGGCCCCGCCGATCACGATCGTGCTCTTGTCGGTTGCGAACGACGAGGCACCCGAGGAAATCTGGCGTCGCATCGCCGCACTGAATGGTCGCCCTGTATCGCTCCTTGGTCGCGAACCCGGTGCGTCACCGGAACTGGTGGCGACGCTTGACGGTCCGTCTGGAGGTACGCCTGCGCATGTCACCCTTGAGGGCATGCGATCAATCCGCTTGAGGTCTGGGCCTGGCGCGGGGCGTGTAGTAAAGGTGGAGGGCCTCCTGCCGTTTCCGGTCCAATTGCCGTCCGAAATTGAGGTTCAGGCGGCGCGCCTTGATGAACTCGACGAGTACTGCCCGACGGGAACGCAACCCATCGTCGGGTGTCGGGATGTGCAGTCGCTATCTGCGGAGCCGTGATGGCGACGCCGCCCCAGACCGGTCTCGCGCGACGGACGCGGAAATGGCGCGGGGCGGCGTACTTGCACCGGCTCCGGCGACGCTTTCACACGGAAGAAGGTGTGAAACGCGACGGCGGCAACAGTGAGGAGCCATCCGAGGCCAAGCGCCGTGCTCTCAAGCGCCTGCGCGGACATTTCGTGAGGACTCGCACCGAGGACGCTTTGATGCGAGAGGTGCACGAATGACCACCATGTTAGGCACACGATTGCGCCAACCGCTGCCGCGTCATTGCGATTGATGGAAATCCCTTCGATCAACTTTTCAGTGTGAGGCTGGTCGTACCGTTGTCCATGTGGCGCAAAACGGGAGGCAGCGGAGCGGGAACTTTCGGTCGTGGCTGTCATTGAAATCTTCCTGTCCGGGGCGAGTTTGGCCGGGGATGCGAGCCGCATCGATATCAGGACGCGCTTTCCTCACTGAGAACGGGCGTTCTAGAACAAAGTTTCGATCTACGTCGGTCTCAGAGTGGAATCGGGTAGGGTTGCGCGGCGCCGCGTGATGAAAGGGTTGACGTTCATGGAGGGCAATGCGCTCGTAGTCGTTGGTCTGATTTCTGGGACGTCGGCTGACGGGATCGATGGCGTCGTGGTGAAGCTGCCGGAGACCCCGGGACTTGGTGATGTGGTTTCACTAATGCACCATCACGTTCCCTTGCGTGGGTATCGTCGGGACGCCATCTTTGCAGCCTTTGATACGCCGCGGGCAACGGCAGACATCGTCTGCAAATTGAACTTTGACGTGGGGGAGTGGTTCGCTGAGGCCGCGCTCGAGACGATCAACGCCGCGGGACTAGGCCCGAGTCAAGTTGACGTGATTGCATCGCACGGTCAGACCGTTTTTCACGATCCGCCCGCAAGCACAAGCAGGCCGGGGAGCACCCTGCAGGTGGGCGAACCGTCGGTGATTGCGGAGCGGACAGGAGTGACGACGGTCGCGGACTTTCGTGTTCGCGACATGGCTGCAGGTGGCCACGGCGCGCCCCTTGTCTCGTTTCTCGATGACCTGCTGTTTCGACCCGAATCTGGCACTCGAGTGTTGCTAAACCTCGGGGGTATCGCGAACGTGACGTTGCTTCCTCCGCGGCGCCTTGGCGACTCGGTCCCGCGTGTTGCGTGCGATACAGGGCCGTCAAACATGGTGCTCGACTGGATCGTCGAAACGGTGACGGGAGGTGCGGAGCGATTCGATCGTGATGGCGCAATGGCCCGCCGTGGAAAGGTCGACGCCCATTGGCTTGATCACCTCCTGGACGACGACTACTTCCGTGCGCCCGCGCCCAAAACGACTGGGCGCGAACGTTACGGCGCCGAATTCGCGTCACGGGTGTTGTCGGATGGTCGTGCGCGTGGACTTTCCACCGACGACATTGTGGCGACCGTGACCGCACTTACTGGCGCGACGATCGCCGACTGCATTCTGGCGAACGTATCAGAAACAGATCCGCTCGCAGAAGTTGTCGCTGGCGGCGGCGGTGCACACAACCCCGCGATCATGGCTGAGATTGCCCGTCGCCTTCCAACGGTTCGGCTCACGTCGGTTGACGACTATGGCGTGCCGTCGCAGGCGAAGGAGGCACTACTCTTCGCGCTTCTGGGAAACGCGGCGATCCGTGGCATGGTGAATACCGTTCCCTCAAGCACCGGTGCCCGCCATGCGACGGTCATGGGGAAGATCGTCCCGGGCGCGAATTACGGTGCCGTGATGAGACGCCTGTTCGGATAGGAATGCGCGATGTCGGAGTTCGACGCTGTCGTTGGGATCGACGGTGGTGGCACCAAGACGGTAGCGGTGCTTGCCGATACCTCAGGGCGCGAGTTGGCTCGTGCCACGGGAGCAGGAGCTAACCTGCAGACCGTTGGTGCAGAGGTCGTTCGAGATCGCATCGCGACGCTGCTCGCGGCGCTCGCGGATCAGATAGGGCATGCCGTCGGGGTGCGTGCGATCTCGGTCTCGTTGGCGGGGGTCGACCGGCCTGCGGACGTTCCGGTCGCGACCCGCGCTATCGAGGCGGCGATTGCATCGGTTGCGTTGTCGCGTCCGCGAGTTTCGTGGGAGCTGGTCACACCGGTACCTGCGGTCACAAACGATGCCGTCGCGGCGCTCGCTGCGGGCGCACGGACTCTCGAGGGCGTGGTGGTCATCGCGGGCACAGGCAGCATCGCGTTCGGGATTCGGGATGGGCAGCGCGCACGCGCGGGCGGTTGGGGGTCCATCCTCGGTGACGAAGGTAGTGGCTACGCACTTGGATACGACGCATTGCGCGCGGTCGCACGGGCCCATGACGGTCGCGCCCCCAAGACGGACTTGACCGGCGCAATCTTGGCGCACTTGGCACTTTCGGCGCCCCCCGACTTGATCGGGATCGTTTCTGCACCGACTTGGGGCGTCGCCGACACCGCGTCGCTTGCGCCGGTGGTCGTCAGGGTTGCTGAGGCCGGCGATCTTGTCGCGGTCGACCTCGTGGAACTTGCTGCACGTGAACTCTCCATTTCGGTCATGGCGGTGATACGCGCATTGGGGTTTGAATCCGGTCAGCCATTGCCTGTCGTTCAAGCTGGAGGTCTCTGGCAAGCGTCTCGTGTGCTTCGTGATCGGTTCGCGCTGCACTTGTCCGAGGGTGCGCCATTCGCGCGGCCAGCGTTGTCCGAAGCCGAACCCGTGCAGGGTGCGGTTTGGATGGCGCGACGCGACGCCGGGTTTCTGGATGCAGCTTTGTCATGACCGCGTCTGACTTGTCGCGGCTGCCGGCAGGTGACTCCGATCCGTCTCGGAACGACGCGACCGGGATGCCCGATCCAAGGACGGCGAACGATGCGTTGCGCGCATTGCCGCTCACGCTGCGCACGACGGAATCCCCCAACCCGGCCGCGGCAGAGATTGACGTTGCGTCCACGGAAGAAGTCCTCCGTCTCATGAACGATGAGGATCAGAGCGTGCCAGCCGCCGTGGGGCGAGCGCTACCGCAGATCGGTCAGACGGTTGAAGCGATTGTCGCGGCGTGGGCGCGTGGAGGCCGACTTCTGTACTTCGGTGCAGGCACATCGGGAAGGCTAGGAGTCCTCGACGCCTCCGAATGCCCGCCGACGTTCTCGGTGCCGCCGACGATGGTTGTCGGCACGATCGCCGGTGGCGACACTGCGCTTCGGACGAGCGTGGAGAGTGCAGAGGATCGACCTGACGTCGGTGCCGCCGACGTAGTTCGACACGGCGTGCAGCCTAGCGATGTTGTGGTCGGAATCGCGGCAAGTGGGGCAACACCGTACGTTCTTGGTGCCGTTCGTGAAGCGCGCCGCCGTGGCGCGTTTACGGCCGGGATCTGCTGTAACGGCGACGCACCGCTCTCGCGTGAAGTCGACGTTGCGATTGAAGTTATTGTCGGGCCAGAAGTCGTCGCAGGGTCGTCACGACTAAAAGCCGGCACCGCGCAGAAGTTGGTATTAAATATGCTCACCACGGCAGCGATGGTGCGGTCCGGTAAGACGTATCGAAACCTGATGGTCGATGTTCAACCCACGAATGCAAAGTTGCGGGCGCGTGCACATCGCCTCGTTTCGGAGATTGCTGCGGTCGACAGCGAAACTGCGACGCGCATGTTAGAGGCGTCGGGTATGCGGGTAAAGCCCGCAATCTTGATGGCGCGGCTCGGTGTGGATCTAGTCGAAGCAGAGTCGCGATTGCGCGCCGTGAACGGAGTCCTGCGGCAGGCGTTTCGTGAAGTCGGTCCCGACCGATAGGCGCGCGCTTGAATTCACCCGGATTGCCTGAGCGTCGCACCAGTAATGTGGCGTTGTGGCACCATGGGACGACGGCGCGGGTTTACGCGACGCGGTGAGGGCGTGACGTGAAGTTACCGACGATCTATCTAGAGGACGACTATACGGCGATGGCGCGGCGGGGTGGTGAGATCGTGGCGGATATCGTCCGCAGATCCTCGCGTCTCGTCGTGGCGTTGCCAACGGGATCAACGTCTGTCGGTCTCTATGCGGACCTTGCGCGGCGTCACCGCGAGGATGGTTTGTCTTTTCGGCACGTCATCACGTTCAATCTCGATGAATATCGTGGCATTCCGAAGGACGATCCTGAGAGTTATCACGTCTTCATGAATCGGAACTTGTTTGATCACCTCGATATCCCGGTCGCCGCGCGCCACCTTCCCGACCCGCTCGCGGCGAGCTCCGGAGACGAAGTTCGGCGTTATGAGGAGGCGATTGACGCGGCGGGTGGGATTGACCTCGCGGTGCTTGGCGTCGGCGCGAACGGGCACATTGCGTTTAATGAACCCGGTGACTACGTCACGGGCCCGACTCACGTGGCAGCGTTAACTGATGACACGTGGACCCGCAACTTCCCTGCACTTGCGCCTCTTCGGGAGAAGAACCCCGAAGTTCGCGCGCGATACGCGACGGCGTACACCGTTGGCGTCGGAACCATACTTCGGGCACGGCGAATCCTCTTGCTTGCAAGTGGCCAAGCGAAGGCTTCGGTGCTTGCGAGTGCGGTCCGCGGGTCGGTAACGCCGAATATCCCGGCTTCGTTCCTGCAACTTCATCCCGACGTGACGATGGTTCTTGATCGGGCCGCCGGGGATTGGTCGCTAGTGAAGCCCTAGCCATCGACCAGCGGCCCGGCGCCGAGAACTCGGGAACCGATTATTCGGCAGCTTCCTCGGGGCGATCCATGCGATCCGGCGCCGACACGCCGATGAGTCCGAGGAGGTGCGCCAACACCGCGCGCGTCGCCGCGACCAAGAGGAGGCGCGACCGGACCGTTACCGTGTCGAGTGGCACGTGGTCGGATGGCAGTACGCGACAGTCGCGGTAGAACGCATTGAATAGCGACGCGAGTTCTTGCGCGGCAAAGGTCAAACGATGCGGTTCAAGGTCTGCGGCGGCGTCCGCCACGATCTGTGGGTAGTGAATCAAGAACCGGACAAGTGCGATCTCGCCGGCGTGGGTGTAGGGCGCGGCGTCGTCCGCGGTTGGTGAGGCGATGCCTCGAGCCGTGGCCATCTGGAGAATGCTTGACGTCCGCGCGTGGCTGTATTGCACGTAGTAAACTGGGTTTTCCGCAGCCTCACGCTTGGCCAATTCGAGGTCGAAGTCCATCTGACTGTCGGCAGACCTCGTGAGGAAGAAGAATCGGCAGGCGTCGCGCCCGACCTCATCGATGACATCGGCGAGGGCGATGATGTTCCCTTGACGCTTCGACATGGTGACGATTTCGGCGCCGCGACGCAGGACGACCATCTGGTGCAAGAGGATGGTGAGGCGCGCCGGGTCAAGGTTAATCGCCTGCATCGAGGCTTTCATGCGCCCAACGTGGCCTTGGTGGTCGGCACCCCAGATGTCGATTACTTGGTCGAAGCCTCGCGTGACGAACTTGTTTCGGTGGTACGCGATGTCGGCCGTCATGTAGCCGGGCGTTCCGTTGCTGCGAACAAGCACATTGTCACGGTCGTCGCCAAGGGCGGTGGTCTGGAACCAAACCGCACCGTCGCGCTCCGCCACGTGCCCGCGCCGACGCAACTCTTCGACGATGGAGGTGACTTCGCCGCTGTCATGCAGCGACTGCTCACGGAACCACACGTCGAAATCAATGCCGAGCCCGACCATATCGGCGCGGTGCAGGGCGATCATGTGTTCAGCACCGAGGCGCGCCAAAGTCGGGACGGCCTCGTCACGGGGCATCGTTTCGAAGCGACCTGCGTGTTCGGCGGCGAGACTCGCGGCGTACTCCGCTACATACTCGCCGAGGTACCCCTCTTTGGGGACCTCAATCTCGGGACCGGTGTGGCCTCTGGCGGCAAGGTAGCGGGCCAAGATGCTTTCGCCGAATACGGCGAGACGACTGCCGGCATCGTTTACGTAGTACTCAAGTTCGACGTCCCACCCAGAGGCGCGCAAGAGGTTCCCAAGGGCGGCACCGAGGGCGGCAGCCCGGCCGCTCGCAGCGTGTAGGGGCCCGGTTGGATTCGCCGAGACGAACTCAACTTGAACTCGTCGTCCGGCACCAATCGTGTTGTTCCCGTACGTGCCGTTTGCCTCAAGAATGTTGGCGACACGGCGTGCCACCCATTGCGGGTTGAGGGTCATGTTGATGAAACCGGCACCGGCCACTTCGGCACGCGCGATGACATCGTTGCCGGGGAGCGATTGGATCAAGGTATTGGCGATAGCCGACGGTGCCATGCGCGCGGCGCGGGCGAGGCGCATCGCGAGGTTTGTCGCGTAGTCGCCGTGCTCGGCGCGTGACGGCGGTTCGACGGTGAACTCCGGCAACTTGACGTCGGGGAGTAGCCCGCGTGCCTGGGCGGCGAGCGCCGCCCGTTCAATGAGACTTGCAAGCTCTTCCCTAGCCATTGGTCGATTGTAGCCACCCATCGATTGTTTCTGTACGAACCGTTAATCCCGTACGATGTCACGGTCGCGCGAAGTTGCGCGCCGGATGTGACGATGCGCGACGAAGAGGCCGCCATTGCCGTCCGCGGGCTAACGCGGAGTTTTGATCGACCGGACCGCGCAGTAAGCGGTTGGCGAAGGGTGTTGCCCGTCGCTCGCGGACGCACGGCGACCGTGGCGCTTCACCCACTCACGTTTGACGTGAGGCAGGGCGAACGCGTGGCCCTCGTCGGCCCGAACGGCGCGGGCAAGAGCACCACCATCAAACTGTTGACGGGCATCTTGCACCCGTCCGCCGGGATGGCACGGGTCTTGGGACGCGTCCCGTGGGTTGAGCGAGGCGCATTGGCGTTCGAAATCGCCACGGTCTTTGGGCAAAAGTCGCAACTTTGGTACCACCTGCCACCTCGGTCGACGTTTGAGTTGTTGCGCCACGTGTACGACCTCGACGTGATCGAAACACGAAGGCGTGTGGCCGACTTGACGGAGCGTCTATCGCTCGGCCCCCTGCTGGATCGCCCGGTCCGGACGCTGTCGCTTGGCGAACGGATGCGGTGCGAACTCGCCGCGGCCCTATTGCACTCGCCACGGTTGGCGTTTCTGGACGAGCCGACGATTGGTCTCGACGTCGTGGCGCGTCAGGCAGTCCGGGCCCACATCCGAGAAATGAACGCCCGCGACGGCACGACGATCTTTCTCACCTCGCACGATGCCTCAGATATCGAGCAAGTGTGCGACCGTGCCATCGTCCTGCAAGCCGGGCGTGTGGTGTTTGATGGCGCCGTAGCGACGCTTCGTGAACGATTTGTGCGAGTGAGATCGGTCACCGTGCGGTTTCTTGACCCCGTGGCCCCGCCCGAGACGCTTCCGCCCAGGACGGTCTTGGCCGAGGTCGAGCCCCAAAGGTGGCGTTTGGAGGTCGAGGGCGCGTCGACGGCGGTGGGTCCAATTGTTAGTTGGGTGATCGCCCATGGCCGGTTGGCTGATCTCGAGGTCGCCGACCCACCTATGGAAGAGGTGATCGCGGCGATCTATCGAGATCGCGAAGGACTCGATCTTTCGACAAGTCCCGAGGCGCAATCGTGACGACCGACGGTCGGCGCGGTGGCGCGTGGCATCGCGTTCGCGTTTTTTGGGCGCACCTGAAAGTGAATCTTCGCGACCAAGGCGCGTACCTCGGTGAACTTGCCATCGGCGGCGGAATTCTGGTCGTCTTCCTATGTATCCTCGGCAGCCTGTGGCAGGCGACCTATCGCGCGCAGAACACGGAGACCCTTGCGGGCCTGACCTGGCCCCAAATGGTCTGGTATGTGACGTTTACTGAAGCGATGGTCATGTCCCGCGTGAATGTCGCGCGGCGCATCGACGAGGACGTGCGCACCGGCGACCTTGCGTACGGACTTCTTCGACCGGGCGGCTATCTGACTGCTCGGCTCGGTGCCTACGTTGCGGAACGGCTGGTGCGATTCGGTTTCACGCTGTCCGTGGGAGCGTTGGTGGCGATGCTGATCGCAGGGCCGATCACGGTCGAACCAACTGCGGGCATCGCGGCGCTCGTCGTGGCGGCTGGGGCCTTCCTGCTGGAGTTCATACTCGTAGCGGGCATCGGGCTTGGTGCTTTCTGGTTGGAGGACACGTCAGGGGTGTACTTCGTCTACACGCGCGTGTCGATGCTGCTCGGCGGGTTACTTATCCCGATTGAGCTATTCCCAGACACGATCAGATCCGTCGCACGCGCACTGCCGTTTGCGCCAATGATTCATGGACCGGCGAGACTGGCGTTGTCGCCTGATGCGAGTGGGCTTGGAGCCACGATGGCGACGCTCACGACCGCAACGGTCGTGACTGGAGCGCTGGTTGCCCTCACATACCGCGTGGCGCTGACGCGAGTCACCGTTCAGGGTGGCTAACCAGATGGTGGGAGATGCAAGCGGCACCGCCGACCGTTCCACACGTGTAGAGAAAGTGTTGCGCAGCCCCCAGGTGACTTTGCGTTCGAACGCACGCTTTGTGGCGCACTACGTCCGAGCGAACCTTGAGGTCGCGTTGGCGTACCGCGGGGCGTTCCTGGCAAAAGTGTTCGCATTCATCGTGAGTGACGCGATGTGGGTCGCGTTCTGGTGGCTGTACTTCGAGCGCTTCCCAAGCGTGGAGGGGTACGGCTTTCGGCAGATTGTGTTGGTTTGGGCGGTTGGCGCCACGTCATTTGGTTTATTGGGTGGCCTCGCCGGTGGAGCCGCCACGATCGCGAGCCGCATCGCACGTGGGGAGCTGGACTTTTTTCTCGTACTGCCAAAATCTCCGCTGCTCCATCTGGTGGTGAGCCGGATGGATCCCGGAGGCGTGGGCGACGCACTGTTCGGTGTTGTGACCTTCGTAGTGCTCGCGCGCCCATCGGTTATTGAGGTGACGTCGTTTGCGGTCCTTGTCGCGCTCTCAACGACCGTGGTCGTGGCGTACGTCGTCGCGGTGCAATCGCTCGCGTTCTGGACCGGTCGGGCAGACACAATCGCCGATCAGGCACTGTTCGGCTTGATCACGTTCTCGACGTACCCTGAACGACTTTTCGGTGGGCCGGTGAAAGTTGCGCTCTTCACCCTGGTCCCCGCTGGCTTCGTCTCGTACGTGCCGGTTCGCTTAGTTCAAGAGTGGGATTGGGCGTTGGCGTGCCTGCTGCTTGGTGTCGCGGTCGGCGGGGTCGTCGCCGCCGCGACGATTTTTCGAGTGGGAGTTCGGAAATATCAGTCAGGGTCGGCACTTGCGATGCGTGGGTGACCTGCGTTCATTCCCCCTCCCGCACACAAGTGACACCCCAGACACCGCTCCCGACGCGTTAGTAAAGGTGTCCGGGTGTTTCGCCCACTGCGTTTGGTGAATCTTGGCGGATTTAGGCAGCCGCGGCGGCCTTGATACTCGCGGCGATCTCGTGCGCGGCGGCGACAAGGTCCGACTCGCTCAACATGCTCCACGCGAGGCGCACGTACTCTCGTCCGCTGCCGTCTGGGAAGAACGCTGGACCGCCGACGTAGGCGACGCCTCGGTCGCCCGCCTCTTTGGCGACGCGCACCGGATCGATGCCGTCGGGCAGGCGCATCCAGAGGAAGAAACCGCCATTCGGCACGTTCCACACCGGCTTGAGGTGCGGAATGTCGGCGAACGCGGCCTCAAGCCCGTGAACAAGTGCGTCGCGCTTCCGCCGGTACACGTCAATGAGTGATGTGACGTGGCCGTCGCCGTGGCGCGCGTAATAACCGGCGGCGAGGCGGTTGGTGAACGGGCTGGCGCCGCCATCGAGTTTCATGGCATTGAGGCGGGCGATGACCGGTTCCGGTGCGAGCAGATACCCGACGCGCATGCCCGCCGAGAGGATTTTGGAGAGCGTTGCGGAACGGACGACCCTTCCGGGTGTCGCCATCGTGTAGACGGCGGGAATGTGGTTGCCGGAGAAGCGTAATTCCCCATACGCATCGTCTTCGAGAATGACGAAGTTGTGGAGGTCGGCAAGTTCGGCGAGGCGATGGCGTCGCGCAAGCGAAAGGTTCACCCCGGCGGGATTGTGAAAGTTGGGAATGGTGTAGATGAGCTTCGCCGGCGTGCCCGCGTCTTCGAGTGCCTTGAGCTTCGTCTCTAGGAGGTCGATGCGCATGCCGTCATCATCAAGCGGGATACCGTGGGTTTTTGCCTGCAGCTGACGAAGCGGACGGAGGCCACCCATAAACGTTGGGGCCTCGCAAATCGCCGTGTCCCCGACGTTGAGAAACGCTTGCGCCACAATGGCCAACCCGTGGTTCGACCCGTTGACGATCAGTAACTCTGCCGGTGTCGTCTCGATTCCCTCCCACCGTTTTAGCTTGGCGGCGAGGACCTCGCGTAGGCCGATGAATCCGGCGGCGTCGCCATACATCAGGGCGGCGTTGCCATCTGGACCCGAGAAGATGCCTTCGAGTGTCTCGATAAGCTCCATCTTTGGCAGCGACTCGGGGTCAGGCTGTCCGGCACCCATGTTGTAGCGCGCGCCGGCTGCTCCGGTGAACTGCACGGGCGGCAGGGGCGAGGCGATCTGGCTGTATAGGCCGTCGAGGTTCGCGAGGGGCTTGGACGGCGACGAAGGTGCTGCGGTCATTGATTGGGTTCCTTTGGAGCGCTGGCCCTCATGGAGCCGGTCTCCAACCCCGCCCTCCCCTCTCGGGCGCGCGGAGTCGACGAGGGCATGGTACCCCTGAATGCCGGCCTCGGCGGGCCGGAGGAGGTGAGGCGATGCATCCGGCACAACGGCAAGTGCGTGATTTTCATGAGGCGTTTGCATTGGGCGCGCCCGATGCGCTGGACACCGCTTCGTTCCCGGCGGAGTTGCGTATCCGCCTCATCGACGAGGAGGCGGCTGAGTTCGCCGTCGCTGCCCGTGCGGGTGACGTGGTTGGTGCAATCGATGCCCTTTGCGATTTGCTTTACGTAACGTACGGCGCGGCGGTATCGCTTGGCGTCGACATCGAACCGTTCTTCGATGAAGTGCACCGGTCAAACATGGCGAAAGTCGGTGGCACGCGTCGCCCAGATGGAAAATGGTTGAAGCCGCGCGGCTGGCAGCCTCCCGACCTCGCGCGCATCTTGCGAGAACGGTACGGCACGTTGGGTGGCTGATCGGGTGGCCAATCGGGCAACTAACGTGGGTCTGGCAGCTCGCGTGCTTGCTCGACGAGCGTGCGCAGGGCGGCGGTGTAGCTTCGCCATCCGAACCCCGCAACCGACGCACGGACAGCCGGCCCAAGTCGCGACTCATGGCGAAAGGTTTCTCTGGCGTGAATGTTGGAAAGGTGGACCTCAACGACGGGGTACGGCATCGCTTTGATGCAATCGTGGAGGGCGATACTCGTGTGGGTGTATGCGCCGGCGTTGATGATGCAGCCATCGACCCTGCCGGCGGCATGTTGCATCTGATCGATGAGCGCGCCCTCGTGGTTTGACTGGTGGCACTCGACGTCGATGTCAAGTTCTACAGCGAGGCCGCGAAGTGCTTCGTCGACGTCTGCGAGGGTGACGCGCCCATACACGTCAGGCTCACGAGTGCCGAGCAGGTTGAGGTTTGGGCCGTGGAGCACTAAGTAACGGAGGCGTTTCGTCATCGCAGTCAGGCACGGTAGCCGACGGTGGGGTTGGTACGCTAGCGGGCGCGGAGACTGAACATGCCGAGTGCGTCAGGGTCAGAGGAGGCTTCAGACGCCTCATCATCGCGGCTGATTGCCGCCGCAAGTGCGCCATTTGTTGGCTGGCCCGCCGAACTCGACGTCGTCGAGGCCATTGTTCGGCGCCTTGATCAGAACGGGGCGCATGTCTCCGATTTCGAACCGCATCGTGCGTTTGACTTCTGGCCGTTGCGTTCGGACCAGACCGCGACGTGGACCTTCGGGCTTGAGTTCGAATTCGCATACGCCGACGCGTCTTGGGTGGCCTCGGAACTGTTTTCGCGGGGTCTCGTCTCGTCGCCCGTGTCCGTTGAGTACCACGCGCCCCGCGTGGCGGGCATGTGGTCAGTAGAACACGACTCGACGGTGACGACGGTGTTTCACAGCGGCGATGGGGTCGATTCCTGCCCGTCGGTCGCCGTCGGGGGCGAGGTCGTTTCTCCGCCACTCAGGGACTGCCCCGAAACGTGGGCGCAGATTTCCACGGTCTTGGCCGTGCTTCGTGAGTGCGGCGCCGAGGTCAACGGCCAGACGGGCCTCCACGTGCATTTCGGCGCTCAAGCATTGCGGGACTCGACCGATCTCGAGACAACAGAATACGAGGCGTCGCAACGCTTTGTGCGCCGCGTTACGCGCCTCGCGGTACTCGCCAACGCGTGTTTCGAGGACGTGTTGTTTCGCATGGCGAGTGCGGAGGGGGGGCGCCACCGCGGACGACCGTTTTTTTATCGCCACTCACGGCCGCTCGAGCAACCGTTGGGGCGTCACTACGACACCATCGACGAGTTGGCCCAATCTCTCGGGAAGCCGGGCGCGGCGCGTCGGGCGGCGCTCAACCTTACAAACATCGGCTCCTCAGACAAGGACACGGTCGAGTTTCGCCAGAGCAATGGGACGCTCGATGTCCGCGTCGTTCGGGCGTTCGTTCAGGTGTGTGCGCTGTTCGTTGGCGCGGCTCGATGGGTGCCAGAGGCGGTGCGGGTGGACCCCCAGCCGTTAGGGTTCCATCACGGCATTGATGGGGGCGCATCAGGTGATGCTGCCCTTTGGCGCATGTTGTCCGCCATCTGCCCGGCAGGTCTGCCGACCGACGCCGCGGCCAGCCTGTTGTGGTTGTTCCGGCGTGGCAGATGGCAGCCTGGATTGGCTGACCTCGCAAGGGGATGGTGATCCGGCCCTAAACCACGCGGTCAACCGGCGATACTGCTTGGGTGACTACCGTTCGACTTCTTCTCGGCGATCAGCTGTCGCGCAACGTCTCGTCGCTGTCCGACGTGACCCTTGGTGACCAATCACAGGTTGTGCTGATGGTCGAGGTGCAGGCCGAGGCAACCTACGTGCCGCACCATCGGCAAAAGGTCGCGTTCATCTTGTCGGCGATGCGTCACTTTGCGGATGCGTTGCGCGCTGAAGGGGTCGTCGTCGACTACGTGCGGCTTGATGATCCAGGCAATACCGGGACGTTCACCAGCGAGGTTGCGCGTGCCGTCGCGAGGCACGGCGCTTCACGCGTCATCGTTACTGAGGCTGGGGAATGGCGCGTGCGCCACATGATTGAGACGTGGGAGACCGTTCTTGGGATCCCCGTCGAGGTTCGCGAGGACGACCGATTTCTTGCGTCGCAGGCTCGGTTCGACGAGTGGGCATCAGGTCGCAAGACGCATCGGATGGAGTACTTCTACCGGGAGATGCGCCGCGAGACGGGCATCCTTATGGACGGCGCCGAACCCGTGGGTGGTCAATGGAACTTTGACGCCGAAAACCGTCGCGCCTTGCCCCCGCGTCTGCCGGTCCCAGCGAGGCTCCGACCGGCTCCGGATGTGACGACCCAGGCGGTGATTGATCTCGTCGCGAGACACTTTCCCGACGGTTTCGGTGAGCTTGAGCCGTTTGGTTGGGCGGTAACTCGCGGCGAGGCGTTAGGTGTCCTCGATGACTTCCTACGAACCTGCCTGCCGACGTTCGGTGACTATCAAGATGCGATGCGACACGGCGCGCCGTTTGTGTTCCATTCGACAATCTCGCCGTACCTCAACGTTGGTCTACTTCTGCCTCGCGAAGTGTGCTTAGCGGCGGAGGCTGAGTATCGCGCGGGGCGTGCGCCACTTAATGCCGTCGAAGGATTTGTGCGCCAAGTGCTCGGGTGGCGAGAGTACATTCGCGGCATGTACTGGTATTTGGGGCCGGATTATCACGCCACGAACGCTCTCGGGGCGACGCGCCCCCTGCCCGCCTTCTATTGGACAGCGGAGACGCCGATGCGCTGCCTCGCAGACACGGTGACCCAGACGCGGCACCACGCGTACGCGCACCATATCCAACGACTGATGGTGACGGGCAATTTTGCGATGTTGGCGGGGGTACGGCCCGAGGAAATTGAGGAGTGGTACCTCGCGGTCTTCGTGGATGCCTTTGAGTGGGTCGAACTGCCCAACACGCACGGCATGGCGACGTGGGCTGACGGCGGGATCATCGCATCAAAACCGTATGCGGCGTCTGGTGCGTACATCGACCGCATGTCCGACTACTGCGGCGGCTGCGCCTACGATGTGAAGGCGCGGACGGGACCGACGGCGTGTCCATTCAACTACTTGTACTGGGCATTTCTCATTAGAAACGAGGTGGCGCTTCGCTCGAACCCCAGAATGGCGATGCCCTACCGGACCCTCTCAACGTGGGACAGCGATCGTCGCCAGTCGATTGTCCGGGAGGCTAACGCGTTTCTCGACGGCCTCGCTTAGGCGGCTGACGTACGCCCTCGGCAACCGACAGGCGTCCTCCCACGTTTCCCTGTCGGCGACGCAACGTCCCAATCCGGGTGTACCGCGGGCGAGCGAGCCGGAGCGCAACGCATGTTTGACGGAATAAGTTGGATCGGTGTTATCGCCGCGGGGTTTGTTGGCACCGTTTCGGGAGGTTTGTGGTTCGGTCCGAAGACCTTCTTTCCCCTCTGGTGGCGATTGATGGGCTACTCGCGGGACTCAGACCGAAAGCCGGGCGGAAACGTGCCAATGGGGGTCGTGTTCGGCTCGACGTTTGTGGCCCAAGTGATTCAGGCGGGGGCGATGGCAGTGGTGATAGGTCTCGCGGCTCGCTCCGGGATTACGACTGCATTTGGCGTCGTAGATGGGCTACTTGTAGGACTGATTGTTGGCGTGGGGTTCACCGCATCGGCACCGCTTGGCCATCGCCTTTTCGGAGGTCACGGCTTCGGGCTGTGGGCACTTGAGGTCAGCAACGACATTCTCAACTGCATGCTCATGGGTGGAATTCTTGCGTATGCACAATCGTAGAGAACCGACTTCGCAGGGCAACTAGTGCCGCAAGAGGCGGCGCGCCATTGCCTCACCGCTGTCCCACGCGGCTTCGACTCTGGCGCCCGTGGTCCAGTCACCACCGATCAGAACTCGCCCATCAGCAACCTCGACGAACGGCGACCCGAGTGGGACCTCGGTCTGAGCAAATCTCCATCGATGAGCAACGCCGTAGCCGGGCGCAGGCAACTTTTCACCGAGTAGCGAGTGGAGTTCATCGAGCAGTCGCGACGCGACTGCCTCTGGGGAGTCTTCGAGGTGATCGCGTGACCATTGCGCTGATGCGTGTGCGACCAACGTGGCGATTCCGTTCGGTCTTCCCGGCTTGGACGAGTCACGCGCCACCCATGCGATTGGCCCGTTGGTCCGCCGGTACACGTCCGCGAAGACGGCCGGTTCGCCGTCGATCCCTAGGAGCAGTGCCCAACACGGTGCGATAACCACGCGTGCAAGAGTGTCTGCAACGCTTGGCAGGTGACCGGTTATGGCTAGGGCCTGCGGCGCGGGGATTGCAACGATGGCGGCGTCAAATGCCCCAATGCGGCGCGACCCCCGATGGGGTTCGCTTGCTGTGAGCCAAATGCCACGATCTGTCGGATCAACATGCGTGACCGTGATACTGTGGCGCACCGTCACACCAGAGATCAGTGACCGAAAGAGCGAAGACATCCCCGGCTTGCCGACGTACCAATCGGACGGGGTGTGGGGCACTCCGTTTTCCGCAGAAGCGACCGACCCGAGCATGCGAGGCGGGTCGACAACAGGGACCCATCGCTCGGCGGAGCCAGAGCCTTGTGCTTCCTCGAGAAAACGCGAAAAGGACTCGCCGCGAGCCGTGACGAATTGCGTGCCGTGATCAAACGCAAGGCCGTCAGATGTCCGCCGTGTGGCGACTCGTCCACCTATGCCCCGGCTCTTCTCGAACACCGTAACCTCGACCCCGGCGGCGTGAAGTCTCGCTGCGGAGACGAGTCCGGCCGGCCCTGCACCGATCACGGCGACACTGCCCGGCCGGCCATGGCCCAGTTGAGGTGAGGCCAGCAAATCCACGGATAAAGCGTACGCGGTTGCGGCGTCGTTGGGCCGTGCCGGCCTCGATCCGACTTCTCCCTCCCTGCCATGCTTGGATCGGGACGGGAATGACGCGATGGTTCAGGTCGTCTGGTTCAAGCGCGATTTGCGAGTCGTCGACCACGAACCGCTCACTCATGCGATTGCGACCGGTGAACCGGTCGTCTGTTTGTATGTGATCGAACCTGAGCTGTGGCGACAACCGGACGCGTCGGGCCGGCACTGGGCATTCGTGCGTGAATCGCTTTTGGAGCTACGGCGCGACCTAGAGGCGCGCGGTGGGACGCTGGTGGTGCGCGTTGGCGACGTGGTTACGTTGCTCGGCCGGTTGCACCAACAGCATGGCGTCGGTGGGCTTTGGTCTCACCAAGAGACAGGGAACGGCTGGACCTTTGAGCGGGACAAAGGCGTTGGCGCGTGGGCGCGGGCGCACGCAGTCGTCTGGACAGAAGTACCGCAGAACGGCGTCGTTCGTGCGCTCAAGTCACGCGATGGGTGGGCGGCGCGTTGGGATCGGACAATGGCATGTGCGTCGGTGAATGCACCGGACGTGATCGCGACCGACCACTCGATCAAGCCGGGTGATTTGCCAGAGATGCCCGATTTGGGGTTGCGGCCTGACCCATGCCCAGGGCGTCAACCCGGCGGACGCGCCGCCGGACTGGTACTGCTGTCATCGTTCCTGAATCAGCGAGGCGAGTCGTACCACCGCGAGATGTCGAGCCCGCTCTCCGCAGCAGATGCGTGTTCGCGCCTTTCCGTGCATTTGGCGTACGGCACGTTGTCGATGCGCGAGGTGGCGCAAGCCACTTGGTCTCGGCTCGCGGAGGCTCGTGCGATGCCGACGGGCTCGCGCGGAACATGGCTCACCGCACTCCGCGCATTTGTCGGACGTCTCCACTGGCACTGTCATTTCATGCAGAAGCTCGAGTCTGCGCCGCGCATCGAGTTTCAGAACGTGCATCGCGCGTACGATGGCTTGCGGGATGGCGACTTCGATCAGGCGCGGTTTGAAGCGTGGACGACAGGACACACAGGTTTTCCGTTCGTCGATGCCTGTATGAGGTCGCTGATTGCGACAGGATGGATCAACTTTCGGATGCGTGCGATGCTCATGGCGTTTGCGTCGTACCACCTGTGGCTGCATTGGCGCCCGACGGGGATGCATCTGGCCCGCGTGTTCACCGACTATGAACCGGGCATTCATTGGCCACAGGTGCAAATGCAGAGTGGAACGACGGGCACAAACACCGTCCGGATCTACAACCCCGTAAAGCAGTCGACCGATCAAGACCCGCGAGGCACGTTTATCAGGCAGTGGGTGCCTGAAGTTCGGGGAGTGCCCGACGACTACGTTCACGAACCGTGGCGAATGCCTTTGACAGTACAAGCGGATGTTCGGTGTCGCATTGGGGTTGACTATCCGCAACGCATTGTCGATCACGAAGCGGCCGCACGAACCGCTCGAGAGCGGGTGTGGGCGATTCGGCGGGGTGAAGCGTTTCGCACGGAAGCGAAGGCTCTTTTAGAAAAGCACGGTAGTCGCAGGCGCCGAAGCGCTGGACCGAACGGACCGAGATCCACCAAGTCTGTGCCTGCGCCAGCGCCGCAACTCGCCCTCGATTTGCAGGACGCGTTGGCATGAACAATGGCGCCACTGGGCGACCGCCTGTGCGACGCAAGGGGCAGTTGCCGACCAAATCGTGCGCCACGTGCGCACGCCCGTTTGAGTGGCGCAAGAAGTGGGCCGACGTTTGGGACGATGTGCGGTACTGCTCAGAACGCTGTCGTCGACACCGAAACGATGTGGTCCGCGCCTAAAGGGGCGGTCCCAGAACCTCCACCCCCGTGTCGGTGCCGACGACGACCGTTGGGTCGAACGACCAAAACAAGCCAGTGATGATCACACCAGGAATGGCGCGCATAGCCTCATCGAGGTCGCGCGGGTCGGCCATCCGGTGCGCGTCAAACGCGACGTCAAGCACATGGTTGCCGTTGTCGGTGACCACTGGTGCCCCGGCGAGGTCGAGGCGACGGACCGCTGTTCCCCCGATCTCTGCGAGTAAGCGTGTGCATGAGCCGACAGCGAAAGGCAATACCTCGACCGGGATAGCGCGGGTCGTCCCGAGCCGAGGCACGCGCTTGGTAGCGTCGATGACGATCACGAGTCGACGGCTTGCAGAAGCCAAGACTTTTTCACGGAAGAGTGCCGCTCCCCCACCCTTGATGATGTTGCGGGCGGGGTCGACTTCATCGGCGCCGTCGATGGTTAGATCGAGAACCGGATGCGTCTCAAGGTCCGTGAGCGGAAGGCCAAGCGAGGCGGCGTGCGTCGCGGTTGCGACAGAGGTTGGGATCCCGAGGACGCGTAACCCCGATCGGACGCGCGTGGCGAGTGCATCCATGGCGGACATCGCGGCGCGTCCAGTGCCGTAACCGATCACCATCCCGTCGCGGACCATGCCAGCGGCTTGTGACGCGGCGGCAATTCGTTGGTGAAGGGTCGGATCCTTAGTCATCGCTTGGCAGTGTGCCACCCATAGCCCTTGCGACGTCAAGTTGACAGAATCGCGGCGGGTACCATCACGACGGCGATGGGCGAAGCAGACGTGAGCGACGAGACGAACGCACTGGCATCGTTCGCTATGGGGCTTCGACCAATCTTGGAGCGAGGCGACGTCGAGACGTTTCGTCAGTATCTCGGTCGATGGGACGACGTGCTTGGTGACACGTCCGCCCTTGCGGTCCAATCCGATGCGGAGGTGCGTCGGACGATGGCGGAGATGTTGAGTCGCCCGGTGCAGTTTGGACTGCCGGCTTGGCATGAGCGGTCGTCCGCGCTCGCAGAGGCGGGCGAAGCGGTGCTTACCGAACTCGGTGCAGCAGTCGATTCCTCAATCGTTGATGTGGTCGTGCTTGGTCAGGTGGCAGTGAAGCCGACGGACGCGCCGGAGTCGCTCTACGACGAAGCGGCGGACCTCGGAAGAGCTCTGGTGTCTGAACCGTCACGCAGTGCGGTATATGAATCGCCGCTGACATGGCGCCAGACGAATTTCGTAACAGGCACGTTGGTGGAACCGCGTGGCCGTATCCCCCGCGTCGTGCCCGCCGGCCAGTCGGAAGTGGCCCGACGCGCGGCACCGCGAATTCCTCGAGGGTTTCGACAACTTGGCCTGCCGTTTGGTCAGGACGAGTAGGGAGGGCGGCGCGACCGCTCGAAGGACAATTCAATGGCGCGGACGATGGTGGCCAACCTGACTGGAGCACGACTGCGGGAGGTCGATCAAGCCTTGCGCGACGCGCGAGGTGCAGCTGCTGTCGACGCGCTGATGAACGCCCACCCCCACGAGGCGAAAATCCTGCAACACCTTTTTGATGAACGGCGTGCAGGGCGGCCCGGCCCGGCGCTCGGGCGGATCGCTCGAGTCATGATCTGGAGCGATGGCGCGATGGAGTTCCGGTTGGTCGACATCCCAACGACTGGAGGTGCGTTGCAACGTGCCGTTGAAAATGCGCCGATGACGGTTGGTGGCCGGCAGGGGCTTGTTTCTCGCGGTTCGTCACGTGGTCCGCGTTCCGGTGAGTTTGTCGGAGGTCGGCGGGCAGGCGGGTCAGGTCGCCCTGAACGAGGAACTGGATGGACTCAAGGTGAGCCTAACGGGGCAGGCAATCGGGGCGAAGGTGCGTCGCGCCCGCCGCGGGGTGTGCAACCGGGGGACGGCGCGCCTCGGTTGCGCACCGCGTGGTTCGGAGGGGCGCGACTCGACCCGACACCGCGGCAGTATCGCCGGCGTCCAGGGGAGGACGACGATGTCAATTGGGGCACTGCCCCCCGGGCAGGTGACGGGTGGTCGGTCGTCCGGCCGGGCGACGTTGTGCCGTTGGACCCAGGCGACCCGCCGGTGGACGCAGGCGTGGAAGATTCGGCCACGCGGGTTCACGCGTCACGACCAGAGCTTGCGCCTACCGCGACGTTTAGCGAGACAGACGTCTCGGGAATAGGCGTGCAAGACCAGT
Organism: uncultured Thermoflexus sp.; assembly: GCA_964343985.1. Taxonomy (GTDB): domain Bacteria; phylum Chloroflexota; class UBA11872; order UBA12225; family UBA12225; genus CAILQO01. The sequence continues at coordinate 496 of CAYFLJ010000009.1, read as the reverse complement.
CGGCGCGTTTGGCGTCTGAGCCATCGCGTACGCAAGTAATCGATTCGACAACGGATACACAAGCCATCGAACCGGACGAAGGTGAAGTGCCTGCGGGCACCTTGTCCTCTGACCAGGACGGACGCTCTTTGAATGAACGCCACGTTGGTCTGGACATCGCTATGGAGGCCGTTGAATCTGGACCCACAGGGACAGGAAGCGATGCGGACCTGTCGTTTCACGGCGACGAAGACTCGGTGACGGTCGTGTCCGCGGTTGACGATGGTCACACGTCCCTCGACGCCGTACGTGGCAACAACCAAGGGAATGGTGAAGACGAACTGATGCAGTCAGAGTTGGCAACGTAGGAGCCACCCCGAACGTTCTCCGTTGGTCGGTCATCGTGCAGTTGGCTTGAGACGCAACGAGGGGGAGTGGTTCACACTCCCCCTCGTTTGGTTTGTGGACCGCCGGGGACTCGAACCCCGTACCTCAGCAATGCGAATGCTGCGCTCTC
>CAYFLJ010000008.1:18795-32318 GCA_964343985.1 uncultured Thermoflexus sp. | reverse complement strand
GTACTTGGGCGTCGTTCCGTAACGCCACGATTTCCGCGATGATCCCAAGTGCGACCTCGGACGGGGTCTGGCCACCGAGGTCAAGCCCCGGACGACTGCGCACGATTTCAAGTTCTGTGGCCTCGACACCCGTCGCGACCAGCTCACTGATCGTCGCGGCGAACCGCGTACGACTCGCGACAAGCCCGACGTACTTCGGCAGAAGCCGGATTGCGCCGTCAATGGCCGCCTCATCCCATCGACCGTGGGTCGCCGCGATCACGTGCCGCTCACGCGGTCTAGACAGCGGCGAGTCCGCGGTTACTTCAAGAGAAGTCAGAACGATCGATGCGGCGGGAAAGCGATCAACGGCCGCGTCCGGATCGACCACGACGACCTCGAAGCCGGCTGCAGCACCAATCGCGACCAACGCCATCGCAACTGGCGATACGCCGCACACCACGAGTTGTGGCGGTGGAAGGACCGGTTCGACGAAGACCTCAATCTCTCCACCACTGACACAGGTCATCGGATGCACTGCCATGCCCTCGCGTGCCGGAAAGTCGTGGTGTGGTGTAACCGCCACCAACCGCGCCTCGCCGTCGCGCAAGGCCGCGAGCGCTTCGGCAACAACCGTGGGTTGCGCGCAGCTGCCGCCAACCCATCCTTCAAGTCGCCCGTCGGCAAACACAATGGCACGGTCTCCGGCGCGACACGAAGCCGGCCGGGCCGCTCGGACTACCGTCGCGAGTGCGAACGGAACGCCCTGAGCGGCAAGCTCGATGGATTTGGTCCAGACCAGTCGCCCCTCTCCTAGTGGAACAGGAGAGGGGTTCGTGGCAGGGGCTATCGACGGCGAAGGATGCACTTACCCATCAACGCCGTGGTCGCGCAACACCTTCCAAACTCGTGCCGGCGTCATCGGAATGTCGATGTGCCGCACGCCAAGGTGCCAGAGGGCATCGACCACTGCATTTGCAATTGCAGGAGGTGCGCCAACCGTCGGAGACTCGCCGACACCCTTCGCGCCAATCGGATGATGTGGCGACGGGGTAATCGTATGGCCGGTCTCCCAGTGCGGGGACTCTACGGCCGTCGGCACCAGATAGTCGACGAAGCTGCCGCCGAGGCAGTTACCCGACTCGTCGTACGAAATCTCTTCATACAGCGACGGCGCAAGTCCCATGGTGAGGCCGCCGTGCACTTGGCCCTCAACGATTTTTGGATTGATGATATTTCCGCAATCATCGATGGCCACAAAACGTCTGATATTGACTTGGCCCGTGCCTTTATCGATGTCGACCACACAAATGTACGATCCGAACGGATACGTCAGGTTTGGCGGATCGTAGTAGTGCGTCGCCTCAAGCCCGGCCTCCATGCCCTGTGGGTGGTTCGTGTACGCCGCGAATGCAATCTCCTGAATCGTCTTCGCCGCGTCGGGGTTGCCTCGAACGGAGAACTTTCCGGGTTCCCACTCCAGATCTTCTTCATCGGCCTCAAGGAGGTGCGCGGCGATCTTCCGCGCCTTTTCCCGAATCTTCCGCGCCGCCATCGCCGCGGCTGCGCCGGCCGTTGGTGTCGAACGACTGGCGTACGTTCCGAGGCCGTACGGCGCCGTGTCGGTGTCGCCTTCCTCAACTTGCACCTGCGACATCGGAATGCCAAGTTCCTCTGCCACGATCTGTGCATACGTTGTTTCGTGACCTTGCCCTTGCGACTTCGTGCCGAAACGCGCGATTGCCTTTCCAGTCGGATGTACGCGAATCTCGGCAGAATCGAACATCTTGATGCCGAGAATGTCGAAGTCGCGCGACGGCCCGGCACCGACGATCTCGGTGAACGACGAGATGCCGATCCCCATCAATTCGCCGCGGGCACGCTTTTCAAGCTGTTCTTTCCGCAAGTCCTCGTACCCGATGATGTCCATCGCCTTGCGCAACGCGGCGTGATAGTTGCCGCTGTCGTACTCCCATCCGAGAACTGAACGGTATGGAAACTGATCTTCCTCGATGAAGTTCTTCATGCGAAGCGCCGCCGGGTCCATACCAATCTCGTGAGCCGCGATGTCAACCATTCGCTCAATCGTATGGACTGCTTCAGTGACCCGGAACGAACAGCGATACGCAACGCCCCCGGGGGGCTTGTTGGTGTAGACACCGTCGACTTCGACGTGTGCTCCCTTGAGGTCATACGACCCGGTGCAGATGTGATAAAGCCCCGCCGGAAACTTTGACGGGTTCGCCGCTGAATCCGCATAACCGTGATCGGCGAGCGTCTTGACTCGGAGCGCAGTGAGCGTTCCGTCTCGGTTCACGCCCAATTCGGCAGTCGTGTGATAGTCGCGGGCGAACGAGTCCGCTTGCAGGTTCTCCATGCGGTCTTCGATCCACTTGACCGGCTTGCCGATCAAAACGGACGCCGCAATTGCAATCACGTAGCCCGGGTAGACCGGAACCTTGCCACCAAAGCCTCCCCCGATATCCGGCGAGATCACGCGGATCTTCTCCTCGGAGAGGCCAACATGGCCCGCGACAAGCGCAAGCACCGTGCGAATCGCGTGAGGCGCCTGTGTGGTCATCCAGACCGTCAACTTACCTTCGACCTTGTCAAAGGACGCCACGCACCCACACGTCTCGATTGACGCCACGTGGATTCGCGGGATGTAGACATCCTGCTTTACGACGATGTCCGAAGCCTTCAAGATCGCATCGGTCGCATCAGAGTCGCCGACTTCCCAGTGCCAGATGTGGTTTGTATCCTTGCCCTTATCTGGCCGAACGAGTGTCGCGCCCGGTTCCATCGCCTTGAATGGATCAACAACGACGTCGAGTTCTTCGTATTCGACCTCGACCGCCTGAATCGCATCGGCAGCGATGTACCGTTCGGTCGCGATGACCGCGCAGACCTCTTGGGCTTGATACTTGACGGTGTCCGTCGGCAAGACCATCTGGGTATCCGACATCAACGTCGGCATCCAGTGCAGACCGTACTTTTCGAGATCCTTCCCGGTGATCACGGCAAGAACGCCAGGGATCGCAAGCGCCTTTGAGGCATCAATGTTCACGATGCGCGCATGTGCGTACGGACTCCTCACGATGTCCATCCACAACATGCCGGGCAGTTTCACGTCCTCGATGTAGTTTCCTTTGCCTTGGATAAACCGAGGATCTTCCTTGCGGCGCGGCGAATGCCCCATCCCGCCGACTTCAGGGGTGGTTCGCGTCGTCACCATGTCACTCGCCTCCCTGATGGGCCATCACCGGCACAGGTGCCGGAGCGTGGATCTTTCGATGCGCATACTGAATGGCCCGCACAATGTTTACGTAGCCAGTGCACCGACACAGATTCCCGGAGATTGCCTCACGAATCTCGGCTTCACTCGGTTCCGAGGCCGCTCGGACAAGCGCCGTAGCCGTCATCATCATTCCGGGAGTGCAGAACCCACATTGCAGGCCATGTTCCTCCCAGAAGCCCTCCTGGACGGGACTGATCCCATCCGGCCCGGCAAGGCCCTCCACCGTCGTGATCGATTTGCCATCGGCTTGCACCGCGAACATCGTGCACGACTTGACCGGCGTGCCATCCACGTGGATGGTGCAGGCACCGCAATGTGATGTCTCACACCCGACGTGTGTGCCGGTGAGACCAAGGTTTTCGCGAATACAGTGGACGAGTAGCAGGCGGTTCTCGACGGTCGTGGTCCGTGATTCGCCATTGACGGTCAGGTGAATCTCTCGCGCCGACATCAGTGTGCCTCCCCTTGGGCGCGCGCAACCGCCTTAGTAATTGCACGTCCAGTGAGAACGCGCACGAGGTCGCGCTTGTAGTCGACTGGGCCTCGCAGATCAGCCTTCGGATCGCATTCCGACGCCGCTTCGCGCGACGCGGCTTCAATCGCCTTCGCGGTCACTGTGTGGCCAATGAGCGCGGCTTCCGCGTTGTGCGCGCGCATCGGCACATCGCTCACGTTCGTCAACCCAATCCGGGCCGACGTGCACTGCCCCGACTCATCGACTTCGAGATTGACTGCGACAGCGGCGATCGCATAATCACCGACTTTGCGCTCAAACTTGAGGTATGTACCGCCGGACCGTTTTGAGGGCGTCGGCACGCGAATCTCCGTGATGATCTCTCCGTCCTCAAGCGCAGTCGTGAAAAAGCCTGTGAAGAAATCGTCAGCCGCGATTACACGCGTCCCGTGTGGGCCTCGTGCGACGATGGTAGCTCCAACCGCCAACATGGTTGCAGGGTGATCATTTGCTGGGTCAGCGTGGGCCAGATTCCCACCGATCGTCGCACGGTTGCGAACGAGCGGGTCTGCGATCACCTTGGCAGTCTCGAACAGGATCGGATAGCCACTTCTAACAAGGCCGGAGTGCTCGAACGCAGACTCACGAGTCATCGCACCAATGTGCAATTGCCCATCGGCTTCTCGAAGATAATCAAGATCTGGGATGCCGTTAACGTCAATGAGGATCGCGGGTTCCGCAAGTCGGATTTTCATCGCGGGGATGAGGCTCATCCCGCCCGAAAGGATCTTCGCGTCAGGCCCATGCCTCCCCAAAAGGTCGATGGCCTCGTCAAGCGAAGCCGGTGCCAAGTAGTCGAATGCCGCCGGGATCATCGGCGCCTCCCCTCGTGGCAGTGGGAGCAAGTCAAATTGCTTTGGTCAGTCGCGCACCCCGGTGCCTCGCGACGGTTTCCAACACACAGTCCCGCCCCCGCGGACACGCGTGTTCTGCGGCGCTACGGGCTAGTCCGCGCCGGTGGGACCATCTGCGCCCGGTAGCGCCATCCTATCCGCGTCGGTCGCCATCCGCAAGACAACCTGATCGGCATGGTGCGCTGCCCTTGAGGTGGAACCGACCTCATCGCGAACAAGCGCACCCGGGTAGCCTTCACCGGCTACAGACGCGCCACCAACCGATACTTAAGCTGGGCGCACCGCCTGACGAACGCGTGAACTGGAATCTGCCGCGCCGGCCCCTTTGGACCGGCTGCCGCCGTCGGTCCATGCAAAGATTCGGTCGGGCGACCATCACGTCGCCTTCGGGAAGGGAAGGGTCACATGCGCTTCGGAATGAGCGGCGCGTTCCTGCCGTCGTCGATGGACGACTTTACGGCCGACATGGCGGTACGCATCCGCAACCTCGGTTACTCGGGTTGCTTCACGAGGTTCACCGACGACCCGTTCGCGACGTCTGCCCTCCGCGCCAACCGGGTGCGCGACCTACTCGCGGACCACGGCCTCAGGATGTATCAGGCGATTGGCTACCGACCACCTCTGATCCACCCTGATGAGGCAATCCGTGCGCAGGCGGCACGCACCCTCGCCGCTGCCGTTCGCCTCACAAAAGAACTTGGATGCCGCGGCACACATACCGGACCTGGATCACTGAACCCCCGAGGGGCGTGGTTCCCGCACCCGTACAACTGGACGCAGCAAGCCCGTGATCAACTCGTCAAAAGCCTGCGCGAAGTCGCGCCTGTCGCCGAGGACTGCGAGACCTTCATTGGGATGGAAGGGCACGTGTTGGTCACCCTCGACTCCGCCGAGACGATGGCGGAGGTGTTGCGCGCCGTCGACTCACCATTCGTCCGTTGCGATCTCGACCCCGTCAACTGGATGACCCGAGAGACTGTCTACGACTCAGGGCCTGCGATTGCACACATGGCCGAGGTCCTTGGTGAATTCATCATTGGCGGGCACGCCAAAGATGTACAGATCGAAGATCGCCTTGTCTTGCATCTTTCTGAGTGCGCTGCGGGCACCGGGTTGCTCGACTGGGATGTGTTTCTGCCTCGAATCGAAGCCCTCGACCCCGAGGCACCTCTCGTCGTTGAACATTGCACGACCGAAGAACTCGGGCCGATCAGTGAGTTCCTGCACGCAAAGGCCGCCGAACTCGGGATTTCCGTCCGAAGCTAGGCGTCTGTCGTGGGATTATTTCAATAGTACGCAATTATTGTGGCGTCGGCGGGTTCACCCGCCGCGCGCAGTATTGCGTTGGAGATTATCTTCTCGGTTGACCACGGTACGCTGCTCTGAGTGCGTCTGAGTCTTCCCCTCGGTCGCTGTTAGCCCCTCAAACGATCTGCTAAACAATCCCGTCGGACCCGCAAGGCCTGTGTAATTGCACCCTCGGGTCCAATGTGCACTCGGACCGAGGCGGATCTAAACTCAAGGGGCGACCGTCATCCAACCGCTTCGGGTCGGCCCGACGCAGCTGACCGATACGCTGCCTCAGTCACCTGCGCGACTCGAAGCCCACAAATGGCCGGCGCTTGCGGTTCTGGCCGTCGGCCGACGATGACGTCGACAAAGTCGTCGACTGGACGCACGTCTGGTGCCGACGCCGACCGCGGGATAATCCGGTCGCCACCTTTCAATTGGTAACTCAAGCCGTCCGCCCGACCCAAGCGCATCGTTCCTTTCGTCCCGTAGAAGGTCAACTCCTCCCGCCACGACTCGCCAGAGAGGCTTGTCGCTGCGAACGTTGCCCGCGCGCCGGTGGTGAACTTGATCGAAGCAGCCGTGACCACATCGACGTCCATCCCATAATTATCGATTTCTGCGTAAACCCGCTCCGGTTCGAGATTGCTGATCCACAGCATCTGATCAACGATATGGCTTCCAGTGTCAATGAAGTGCCCGCCGCCTGAGAGCGCCGGATTCGCCCGCCATGACGACCCCGGAATAAAGTTTTCCAAACAGTCTTGCGCGATTAACACCGAGATTAGGCGGATGTCACCCAATACCCCGGACCCAACGAGTTCTCGCGCTTGGCGAAACTGCGCTTGCCCGTGACGCTGGTACCCAATCGCAAGTACCCGGTCGTTCGATGCTGCAAGTTCCATCGACCGGCGCGCGTCCGCGGCGGTGGTCGCCAACGGCTTCTCGCACAACACGTGCACGCCCGCAGCGAGTGCGGTCGCAATCTGTTCTGCATGTTGCGTGTGGGGCGTCACAATCACCAGGGCGTCGATGCCGTGCGCGATCATCCCCTTCAGGTCGTGAAAACGAGACGGTCGCTCCATGCCGTTCGGCACGACCCGCGCCTCGAACGCATCCATCGCCGCGTCGCTCGGGTCACCGATGGCTGTCAACTTCGCGTCGCCACGGTCTAGGATTGCCCGCCCGTGGCCATGGCTCATTCCACCCGTACCGAGAATCCCAAACCGCAATCGCTCCGCCATCACTCTCTCCTTCCCGTGCGCGGTCGTCACGCGCACTGGTGCTTCACGGGTACGTCACTCGACCCGTTTCGTGTCGCTGAACCCAATCCCAGTCAATGGTGACCCCAAGACCCGGTCCCTGCGGAACCGGCACGTGCCCTCGACGGTCAACCGCGTCAAGATCATCCGAGTAATCGAGATACACCGGGGGGCGGGTTGTCTTGACCTTCGGGTGGACTAAGCCAAGCTCGTAGTAATTCGTGTTCCGGATTGACGCCATGCAGTGGCGGTGTTCTGGAGTTGGTGCGTGTATTTCGACGTCCATGCCAAGGCCCTCGGCCGCGTGAGCGATTTTCATGAGGCCGGTGACCCCGCCGTCGTAATGTGCGTCGGCGCGCAAATAATCCGTTCCGCCGGCGAGCGAAAAATCGACGTGCTGCTCAAAGTTCCGTACATGCTCTCCCAAGAGAAGTGGGGTCTTGATCAGTTCACGTAAGCGCTTGTGTGCGAACGCCGATACCCCGCCGTCCTTGTACGGATCCTCGTACCAAAAAAATGTCGCTTCATCACACGCACGCCCAACACGTAGAGTATCCGCCCATGTGTCATACTCGCACGCAGGGTCAAGCATTAAGTCCATCGACTCACCGACCGCCGCTCGCGCCTCAAGGACCGTCGCGACTTCGCGTCGAATGTATTCGTCGTCCGCAGGATCGTTTCCCCACCCGTGAATCTTGAACGCCGGGTACCCCATCTCACGGCACTGCACCGCAAAGTCCGAAAAGGCTTCGGGTGTCGACAACCCACCATGGCGCACGTGATCGCCATGCAACGTGCTTGCATACGCAGGCAAGCTTCGCTTCCAGCCACCGAGCAGCTCGTAGAGCGGTGAACCATACGCTTTCCCGGCGATATCCCACAGAGCGATGTCAAGTGCGCTCAGGCCAAACTTGTCTACCTTTCGAAGCGCTCGTTTCACATCGTTATAAATCCGCTCTCGCTCAAGCGGGTCGCGGCCGATGAGATAGTGCGCAACTTGAGCGACTTGCGCGTAGGTATTCCGATCCCCGCCGACGTGCTCGCCTCGTATGCCTTCATTTGTCTCGACGACGAGAACATGACCGGTACCGGTGCGCTTCACCCCGGGCGCGTAAACGGTGTTGAACCCGTTGTAATCCGACCCAAGGTCGGCCAACTCGTACCGGAACTCAATCACGGTGATCCGCTCGATACGTATGCCGCGCGCCATCTCGCCTCCTTTCCCCACATTGCCGTCTGGGGAATCCCGTGCCACCGTATCGCGCCAGACGCCTCTACGCGTCGCGTGGCACGGTTCATGGTGTCGGCCGGGAGCGGACCGTTCGAACCCTGCTAGACTGGCGATATGCGTCGACCGGTCGGAATCGAGACTGAGTACGGTCTCAACTGCGAAGGCTTCCCAGCCACACCGCACCGGACGCAGTCAGGCAGCGCCGGAGGCCCCCCCGGCGTTGATTTCGGGTACGAATGCGCGCGCCTTGTCGGCGCCTGTACCGAACCGAGCGTGTTGCGCGGGTGGGACTACAAGGGCGAGGATCCATATCGCGATCTTCGGGGCATGCGCGTCGACCGCCTTGATCGAGATCCGTACGATCTTGACGGCCCAGACGAACGAAGCCGCACACTTTCGCGAGATGAGTTGCTCGCAAACACCGTCCTGAGTAACGGTGCGCGCCTATATAACGATCACAACCATCCGGAATATTGCACGGAGGCGACTCCCGACCTTTTCGAACTCGTCGCCCAAGACCGCGCGGGTGAACTCATCGCGTTCGCTTGCGAGGTTGCACGCAACGCCGCACTCGCCTACGAAGTTGGCCCGGAGACGCGCGTGCGCCTCCTCAAGAACAACACGGACTACCATGGCCGAAGCTACGGCATGCACGAGAACTACCTCTGCGCCCGCGCTACGCCGCTGGACGACCTCGTCCGGGGGATGACGCCCCATCTCGTCACCCGCCAACTGTTCGCAGGCGCAGGAAAACTCGGCTTCGAAACGCCGGGAAAACCGATCGCGCCCGGCTTTCAACTCAGCCAACGCGGTGATTTCTTTGAAGAGCGTGTTGGAATCAATACGACCGCGAAGCGCCCAATCTTCAATACGCGTGATGAACCGCATTCGAGGTCCACGTCATATCGGCGACTTCACTGCATCGCGGGCGACGCTAACCGATCTGAGTGGGCAACGGCAATGAAAGTCGGGACAACCGCTCTCGTCCTTGATTTGATTGAAGTGCATCGGTGGGTCCCACAATTCGAACTTGCCGACCCGGTTTCGGCGATCCGACTGTTCAGCCGAGACCCGCGCGCGTCCCTTGCAGTGCCAACTACCACCGGAAGCAAGGTGACCATCACCGACGTGCAAGTGTCTGTATACGAAGCCTGCGCCCGGGCGTTCGCTCATCGCGACGCCGAGACTGACTGGGTACTCGAGCAATGGCAGTTGGCGATCGCCGCCGCCGCCACGCGCGACCCCGACGGCCAACCCGGTGTCTTCCTGCGTAGTCGTGCCGACTGGGCCATCAAGTGGGCGACGTTCTCGGCAGTCGCCGGCGGGGCCAACGTTGAATCGTGGGGAGACGCGAAGCTTCGGCGCCTAGACATGGCGTATCACGTAATCGATCCGAAGGCATCCGTCTTCGATGCGCTTCGTCGGCAAGGTCGGGTGGCCTCGGTCGTAGATCCCGACCGAGTCAGCCGTGCGCGCCAGTCGCCCCCACCGGCTACGCGCGGCGCGATCCGAGGTGCATTGTTAGCCCGCTTCGGCTTGCAGGTACGCAAAATGGAATGGGATAGCGTGACCTTTTCACTAGACGGTCGTGAGTGGCGCCTCGACCTCGAAGACCTCACCGGGCCGGTCGTTGATCGGGTTCTGGAACTCGTCGAGGCATCGCCCGATCTCTCACACTTCGTCGCGGCCATGAAGGGATCCCCGCGCCATGCGTGAATCTGACATCGATGCCACCTGGCAGTTCCTTGGACGGCCGATGGCGACAAAGGTGCATGATCGGCCCTCTGGCCCGGTCTGCTTCGGCGCGGGCGTCCCATCGACGCGCCGGGTCGCCGTCACACCTCAAGCGCCGACCCGTCCCGTCGAGTCGCCCGTGGAGACCCCGTCACGCCCTGCGGACCGGCCAGACCCAGATGGAGGATCAGACGCCGACGCCGACCTCGACGACGAACTTGAGCGGATCATCCGCGAAATTCCTGACCCAACCCCGCAGCCTGGCGGTCAGTAATGAGACGGTCGATGGACAGGGGGCACCAGTTCAACGCACGAGCCTTGGCGCTGTTGATCATCGGTGAACGCCGAGAACATCGTCATGGCGCAGTCGCATCCAAAACGGACTGAGTTCGGTGCACTCGCGTCGCCACGTATCCTGCGCAAGAGGTTGACCGAATGGAAGGTGCCTTATTTGGCACAGAGACGGAATACGCGGCGGCGGGCAACCTAAGTCCGACGGAACTCGCGTTCAAGGTCCGCGGCGGCGTCTTCGATGGGCGACGCTACGGCTTGATCGAACCTGCGCCACGCGAATGGGGCGAAATCCCCGGCAACGGCGGCTTCCTTTTTAATGGGGGCCGCATGTATCTCGATTCTGGCCATCTCGAGTACGCCACCCCCGAATGTCGCACCCTCGACGACATTGTGGCCGCGGAACATGCCGGCGACCTCATCGTGGTTGCCACCTTGGGTGCACTCGGCCTCCAAGGCGAAAACTACTTCATCAAAAACAATACCGATCATTTCGGAAATACCTATGGATATCACGAAAACTACTGTATGCGTGTGAGTCCACGAAGCCGCAATGTCGTAGAAGGCCTCTTACCCTTCCTCGCCACACGGCAATTGTTCGCTGGCGCCGGGATGGTGCGGCCCGCATCCATTCGCCGACGGGGCAGGGGCTACGCGGCGCTACCAGGCCCTGTCGCGGATCGCCCGATACCACCGTTCGAGATCAGTCAACGCGCGGCGTTTACGACGGTGGATGTCAGTAACCGTGTGCGGTTTGGTGGACGTCCAATATTGAATGTGCGTGACGAACCGCTTGCTGGCGGTCGATTGCGCCGGCTTCACAACATCATCGGCGACGCAAATCGGTCGGAGTACGCCACCCGCCTCAAAATCGGCACAACCGCGCTCGTTGCTCAACTCCTCGATGATGGCTGGCAACCGTCCATCGAACTTGAAAATCCGGTCCACTCGTTGCGAGATATTGCGGCCAACCCGTTTGGAGGGTGGACTGTCAAGCTTTCAGATGGGTCTACTATCCCCGCAATCGACGTCCAACGTCACTATCTTGTTGAAGCGAACCTTCGATACTTCGGACGCGATGACGACACCACATGGGTCCTTCGCCAATGGTCAACCGTGCTCAACGGGTTAGAAGCCGACCCATTGCGCCTCGACGGCTACCTCGATTGGGTTACGAAGTTTCTCGTTCTCGACCGGCGGGCGAACCGCTCGCCCCAAGGATGGGAAGACCCGGCGCTTGTCAAACTCGACCTCGCCTATCACCACATCGACCCTGCCGTGAGTCTGGTCACGCTGTTACAAAAGCAAGGCAAGCTGAAACCCATCGCGCCGGATGGCCTCGCTAGTCGGTTGACCGAACACCCCCCGACCGGCTCTCGAGCGATGGCCCGCGGCCGCGTCGTCCGGGCAATGGCCGATGCCCGGATTGATGAGTTGGTGGACTGGCGGCGCATTGACCGGCGCCTCGGGCAACGGGCCGTCTACGGCGACGAAGAAGGGACGGTCTTCGAGTACGTCGAAAGCCATCGCGAACTTACTGACGCCCGCGCCTGGCCGCTCATTAACTACCTGAACGGTTGGAGCGATCTCGCGCTCTGGAACCCTTCGGACCCCGACGCACCGCATGTCCTCCCGCTTGGCGACCCGTTCTCCGAAAGCACGGTCGCCGCCGACGGGTTTATTTCGACGATTCCGCAATGGGTTCAAGAGATAAGGTCAACGTCCCGACGGCGACGCGACGACCCTCCATCGTCGTGACCTCCGCGAGTCGAAAGGTTTCGGTCGCAGGTCTCGTTGCCAAACGCCGGAGGCGTCACTTCCCGTGCGAAGCAGTCGAGACCGCCCGAATCCCGCGCGATGGACTTGACGGTCAAGAAACGTGCGCCGCGCCCCGCGCCACCGCCCTGTCGATCCTTGCCTCGTCCCATCCTGCGTCGCGCATCGCTGAGGCGGTGTGTTCTCCGAGACGGGGAGGCCTCCCCGGTGGCACGAGCGGCGCACGCGCGTCTGGAGGTCCGGTTCGCCACGGTTGACCGGGAATCTTTACCGGTCCTGCTTCGTGTCCCGTCACCTCGTGCAACAATCCGCGGTCGGCAACGTAGTCACTTCTGGCAACCTGACCGATGTCGTTGATCGCGCCGCATGGAATACCGGCCGTGCGCAACGCTTCGAGCCAGTCTCTGACGGTCCGGCCGCGAATCGCCGCTTCAATTTCGGGGACGAGCACGTCGCGATGGCGAACCCGCGCACCATTGTCTGCAAAGCGGTCGTCGTCAAGGAGATCCGTACGTCCGATCACTTCAGCAAACATTCGCCAGAGTCGCTCATTCGGCACCGCGATCACGAGATCCCCGTCCGACGCCGCGAACGATTGGTACGGCACGATAAACGGAAACCGATTGCCCGTGCGGCCAGGCACGCGTCCAGATACCAAGTGGCTGACGAGGTGGTACCCCATCAGCGAAACCTGACCATCGAACAACGCCACGTCGAGATATTCGCCACGCCTCGGTTCGCCTCGCACGCTGCGGCGTTCGCGGGCCAACAGTGCGCCAACAATCGCCACCGCCGCGTTTGTGCCGGCAATGATGTCTGCCTGCGCGACCCCGGCCTTGACGGGACCACTGCCGGGTTCGCCCGTCACGCTCATCAGCCCACCGGTACCCTGAACAATCAGGTCGTACCCGGCCTCGCGCGACGCCGGACCGTCTTGACCGTACGCCGAGATTGAGGCGTAGACGACGCCGGGATTCACCCCACGAATGTCGGCGTACCCAAGTCCGAGCCGACTTGCGACACCCGGCCGAAAGTTTTCGACCACGACGTCCGCTTGACCGGCCATTCCCCGAACTAACTCAGAGCACTCAGGATCTTTTAGGTCAACCGCCACACTTCGCCGGGAACGGTTGACGGCGAGAAAGTACGCACTCTCTGCGCCATGAAACGGCGGCCCCCACGCGCGCGTCTCGTCACCGCCACGGGGGTCCTCAATCTTCGTGACCGAACCACCGAGGTCCGCAAGCAGACCCGTGCAGTGTGGTCCGGCAAGGGCGCGTGACAAGTCAAGCAC
>CAYFLJ010000008.1:2574-18695 GCA_964343985.1 uncultured Thermoflexus sp. | reverse complement strand
TGAAGGAAGCGCTTCCATGGACGGACGAGGCATCGTGTTCACTGGCCCCGAGACGGCCGAACTTGAATCGGTTCAGGTCGATCCCGAATCTCTCGGCCCGGGTGAAGCTCTGGTCCAAGCCGAGTTCTCAGTGATTAGTGCCGGGACCGAGGGATCGTTCTTTACGAATCTCATGCCTCGCACCCCACCAATCTACCGGTCGCAACCGGTGATTTACCCGGCACGTACGGGATATGGCCACCTCGGGCGAGTCGTCGCCGTCGGTGCGGGCGTTGACCGGGTTTCGACGGGTGATCGTGTCTTAACTTTCAGCCGCCATGCTTCAATCGTCCGCGCAAATGCGGCTCGGTTCGCGCTTTCGGTACGGCATGACATGGACGGTCGTCGCGCGGTATTCGCCAGGATGGCCGGCGTCGCAATGTCCGCGCTGCGCTCTTCCTCGGTTCAAGCCGGTGATCGTGTCGCGATCATCGGTCTCGGCCTGGTCGGCAATTTCGCTGCACAGCTTTTTCAGCTGGCAGGCGCAGATGTAGTGGCATTCGACATCTCGGAAATGCGTCTGCATTTGGCCGAACAATGTGGTATTCACAACGTGCATAACTCACGCGAAGTGGACCCAATCTCCGTGGTGCGCAACTGGGTCGGCGCCCGCGACGACCGCGGCGGCGCAAACATTGTGGTCGAAGCGATTGGCGATAGCGCGCTCGTCGCCCAAGCGGTGGAGATGGCCGGACGTCATGGCGAGGTGATTTTGTTGGGCAGCCCGCGCGCCCCGTTCGCCGGCGACCTGACCCCAACCTTTGCAAGAGTTCATCTGCTTGCCATACGCATGATCGGTGCCCTTGAATGGACCTTCCCAATCGCCGAAGACACAGAGCGTGCGAGAGTCACAATCGAGGGAAATTACCGTCAACTCCTTCGATGGATCGACGCTGGTCGCCTCATCGTCGACCCACTCATTACACACGTGCTTACGCCCGACAAATGTCAAGAGGCGTACGCTGGTCTCGCCCACCAGAAAGACGAGTACGTCGGCGTCGTCTTTGACTGGCGAACCACGTCAGGCTAGCCTCGAGGCACTTCCTCGTCGCCACGGGGACCCAGTATGTGGCGGGCCGATTTCGCGTCCGCAACGGAGTAGTCATGAGTCTTGAGGCTGACGACGCAATGACCTTACGCACGCTGCTTGGGACTCGCGTCCGGGCTGAGTGCTTCATCCTGTGCGACGCCGCGCAAGTCCACGACGGGAAATTATTCGTCCTCGGCGCAGGATGGGACCGCCTAATGGTTCCTCAATTCCCTGCCGAGTATCGCTTCTACCTTGCCATCAAACTCGCGATTCCGGCGGGCGACGCGTACCGTCCCTTCGAGATGCGCGTGGACGTCCGTGACGAGGAGGGCGGATCAACGGGAGGGGTCATGCCCGCTACCCGAGTTGAAGTGGCCCGGCCACTTGGCTACCTCGCGCATGAAGACTTGCCGTGCATGTTTGCCTTTGAGGCGCGCGTCACCTTCGGTCGACCAGAACGCCTCACGTTTGCCCTTCTCGTCGACAGCGAGGAAATCGCTCGCACAAGTTTGCGGGTGGCCGGACACGGCGCGCCTCCGTCGCCCCCCTCTCCACCCGCATAGCGCCCAACGGCTTCAGGACGCGCCCGTTGCCGAGACCGTCTCGGCCTCCTCACTGTTCGGCGCGAATCCGAGTGTGTAGAGCCGGTAGTAATACCCTTGGCGGGCGAGCAACTCGTCGTGCGTCCCCTGTTCGACGATTGTGCCGCCGTCAATCACCAAGATACGGCTTGCCTGTTTCACCGTCGAGAGACGGTGGGCGATGATGAAGGCGGTGCGCCCCGCAAGCACTCGGTCGAGCGCTCCCTGTATGGCCGCCTCAGTCTCGGTGTCGACCGACGAGGTCGCCTCATCGAGGATCAAGATGCGCGGTGAGGCAAGGAACGCCCGGGCAAGCGAAATGAGTTGACGCTGCCCGCCGCTGAGATTTCCTCCGCGTTCCTCAACCGGCGCATCCCATGAGCGGGGAAGTGCCTCGATAAATTCTCGGAGGCCAACCACCTCGGCCGCTTCACGGATGGCGCGTTGGCCTTCAGAAGTCCCCATGATCTCTGGTCGGCCAAAGGCGATGTTCTCGCGAATCGTCCCAGCAAATAGGAATGGTTCCTGCAAGACCAATCCCATTTGGGATCGGAGCGATCGCTGGGTTACATCGCGCACATCGATTCCGTCAATCGTCACGCGGCCAGACTGCACATCATAGAACCGCATGATCAGCCGGATGATGGTGCTTTTGCCCGCGCCGGTGCGCCCAACGAGGGCGATCCTTTCGCCGGGCATCGCCGAGAGCGACACCCCGTCGAGGATGGGATTCACAGGGTCGTACCCAAATGTCACGTTCTCGAACCGGACGACGCCATTGATCGCCGGCATTGCTCGAGCGCCCTGCCGATCTTGAACGTCGGGTTCTAAATCGAGGAGATGGAAGATGCGTTCACCAGCCGCAAGCGCCGCTTGCACCTGATCCCAACGGGCCGCAAGATCGCGCATCGGTTCAAAAAATCGGGCGCTATACAGCATGAACGCAGTCAAGACACCGATGCTTAATTCTGGCGCGTCACCTCCGAGAATCCAGTGACCCCCGACGTAGAGTAGAAGCCCCGTGACTCCGGCATCAACGAGGTCGAGAATTGGCATCACACCTGCGTGGAAAAAAATGGCGTCTTTCTGGGCGCGCACGTTTTCTTTATTGATGACGTCGAACTCATCGAAGTTACGATCTTCGCGCCGAAACGCTTGAACCAATCGCATGCCAACAATATTTTCCGCTAGCATGGCATTCACTGCAGAAACTGATTGTCGTATCCGTCGATAAGCCGGTCGTGATCCCGTCGCGAACCAGCGCGCTAACACGTACATGATCGGTAGTACGACCATGGTGACGAGCGTCAATCGCACGCTCATCGACAACATTAATGCGATCGTGCCTAGCAAAGTAAATGCATCGGCGATTGATTGAAGCAATCCTTGCGTGAGCACTTCATTCACCGCTGACACGTCGCTGGTATTGCGGCTAATGATATGCCCGATGCGCTCACGATCGTAGTAGCGAAGACTAAGTTTTTGTAAGTGGTCAAACATTCGTGTGCGAAGCGTGTAGAGAATTCGCTGACCAACCCAAGAGAGCAACCATGTCTGCCAGTACGACGCAAGCCACCCGATGACCAGCGTCGCGACGTAGGCCAGCGCCCAAAGATGTAATTCGTCGAGCCGCCCAGCAACAAGGCCGCGGTCAATCGAAAACTGAATGATCCGGGGTTGGACGAGTCCCGCCGCCGATGCCACCAAAATGAGGGCCAACGATCCCCAAAGCCGTGACTGATACGGCTCGAGCATTGCCCAAGCACGGGCAATCACCACCCGGTCTGACGAAATCCGGGCGTCGTCGTCGTATGCGCCTGCCGGTGTCGGGCCAGTTGCTGTCGCCGTCATCGTGCACCTTCCGCCGCGACAACCGTGCCGCCGCGTGCCACAAGTTCATCTTGGTCGCGCATCTGGACGTCGTAGATTCGCCGGTAATGCCCGTCACGGGCAATCAGCTCGGCGTGCGTCCCTCGTTCGGCGATCCGCCCACCTTCAATCACGAGGACTTCATCGGCTCGCTTCACACTTGACAGCCGGTGCGCGATCACAAACGTCGTCCGCCCCTTCATGACCTCTGTAAGGGCGCGTTCGATGAGGTGCTCAGTCTCCATGTCGACGGAAGACGTCGCATCGTCCAGTATCAAAATCGAAGGTTCAACCAATATCGCGCGGGCAAGGGATGCGCGCTGACGTTGTCCACCAGAGAGCGTCACACCCCGCTCACCGACCATCGTGTCGTAGCCATCCGGCAACCGCGTGATGTAGCGGTGGGCCTGCGCCCGCTCGGCAGCAAACTCAACCAAGCTCACCCGCGAGTCTGGCTTGCCGAACGCAATGTTCTCCCGCACACTTCGGCTAAATAGGATCGCTTCCTGCGGGACGATCGCGACATGTCGTCGCAGACTGCCAAGCTCACAATCCCGAACATCATGACCATCGACGAGCACGCGCCCAGCCGTCGCGTCGTAAAAGCGTGGTATGAGCCCCGTGAGCGCGCTCTTCCCCGAACCCGTTCCACCGACGAGCGCGATGACCTGCCCCGGCTTTGCCTCGAGTGATATCTCCGACAAGACCGGCACGCCCGGCGTGAATTCGAAACTCACTCGGTCAAAGATGACCTCGCCACGTACCACCTCCAATGCCCGCGCACCTGGCTTCGTGATGACCTCGGGAGCGATATCGAGCAACTCGAAGATTCGCCTCGCGCTCGCCTGAGTTCTGGCGAGTTGCCCGAGCAAGAACCCAATCCTTCGTGCCGGCCCGTACAGCTTGTTCAGGTAATACTGAAACGCCACCACCGTGCCAACCGTGACGACACCCCAAGTTACGAGGTACCCGCCTGCCACGATCACCACGATAGCGCCCAAGCCACCGAGTGCGATCAGGAGCGGGTTCCAAAGCGCTTGAGTCCGGGCCAATTCCAACGACCGCGCTTGCAGCGTCTCCGCCCCGACAGCGTACTTTCTCGATTCGGCGTCTTCTTGGGCGAACGCCTTCACCACGCGCACTCCCGAAATGTTTTCCTGGAGGCGACCGGTAAGCGATCCGTATTCCTGCTGAACTTGCGCATGCTGCGGGCGGGTCCGTTTGCTGAGCGAGACGCCCGCCCACAACATCGGAGGCACTGTCACCGCGGAAAGCAATGTGAGCTCCCAGCTCACAGTCGCGGCGTACGAAAGCGTGACGATGTACGTCCCCGCCGCACCGATGAACCCAGTCATTCCATGGCCAAGGAAGTTCTGGACCGCCTCCACATCGGACGTCGCGCGCGCGATCAACTGACCAGTGTCGGCGCGATCGAGATACGCGAAGGACAATCGCTGAAGTCCGCGATACACCGCGTTTCGGAGGTCACGCGCGGCATCGGCCTCAAACGCGTGAAAACTCCATGTATAGATCCAATTGATCGCCGACTTCCCAACGTACAGCGCCAGCGCAGACGCAACCGCGATACCAAGACGATCTGGATCGTTTCCGCGAATGCCCAAGTCAATCGCATCACGTACCTGTAGCGGGATAGTTAGATCGAGAAGGTTTGCCACAATCCAAGCCGCGTATGCCGTGAAGACTGACCCACGATGTGCCTTCAGGAAGCCCAGAGCGCGCCAAACGTCGCGCATCGTGCCTCCGGAACCGGCGACACCGCCACTCGCTCCTGCAACCGACGTCCCGGTGCTGTAACTGCCACCCGGCGTGGTGACGCCGCCTGCCCGCATCATCCTTGGGTAACCCCTGCACTTTGGTCGACAACAACGACACGGCGCTCGCACCGAGACTTCATGAGGAGAGGAACACCCGCCCCGCTCCGCGTCCTACTGGCAAGCCGTGCCCTTGCACTGTACTCGCACCCGAATGCCTTGGCGCTTCCCTCATCTCACCGAGACCCACTCAGGTCTGAAGTGCGTGGCGGATCGAACGTCTCAATCAAGTTCGGGCGCGGCTTCGCAATGCGGGGTTGGGACTACCACCGTCTCGTTCGGCTTGACACCCAAGGCGGTGATCGCTGAACGCCGACGCTGCGGAGTCGGCGAACGCAACGCCAAACGGGGTACGTTCTAGGTGATGGACAACACGGCCCGGCCGAGTCTTCCGGCCCCAATACCCCAAGACCGTCGGAGGTCGGGCGTGCCGCGATCACGGGTCGGCCTCTGGATCGCACTCGCGATGATTGGCGTCAGTGTGTTTGTCTTGGCACCGTTGTCGGCACCAAACCTCCGGCGCACCTTAGCGCTTTTCGGGTCACCACCGGCCATGACCGTCACCGTTTCGATGTCGGGTCGCACGATCAATCCCGCTGAGATTCGGGTCCCGCACGGTTCCGCGGTGAAAGTAGAGGTAGCAAACCTTGACGGTCCGCGTGATGGACATCGCTTCAAGACGACTGGCCAAGACTATGACCTTGATGTGGCGACTTGGGGTGGCCAGACAAAATCTGAAGTGATGTTGACCGCCACGCAACCTGGGCGGTACCCAATCCTCTGTTCGATTCGCGGCCACGCCACCGAGGGGATGGTCGGCGTCCTGATTGTGGATTGAAGCGCCGTCGGCAGGCACGGCAACGCCCGCCCTCCCATAGAATCTGACGTACGCGGCCACCGTTCACCTCGACGGCGCGTACACGGGAGGGTGACGTGGCAACGCCTGGCTTTCGCATCGGACTGGTGGGCGCGACGGGTCAGGTTGGTAAAGAGTTCCTCAGGATCCTCGAAGAGGGACCACGGCAAGACCTCCCCATCTCCGAGTTGCGCCTGTTCGCCTCTGAGCGTAGCGCCGGAAACGTCATTCACGCGCTCGGAGAAGACCGCGTAATCCGCGTGGCCGCACCAGACCCCGCTGCCTTTGACGGCCTTGACTTCGTGTTGACCGCAATCGGCGACGACCTTGCAAAGGAGTTCGGCCCGGCAATTGCGCAATCCGGGGCCGTGAACGTTGATAAGTCGAATGCGTGGCGAATGGATCCGCACGTGCCACTTGTCGTGCCTGAGGTAAATCCGCAGGCGGCGGCGGGCCACTACGGGATTATCGCCGGACCGAACTGTTCCACTACCCAACTCGTCGTTGCGCTGTGGCCACTCCATCGCGCGAACCCAATCCGGCGAGTAATCGTCGACACCTACCAAGCGGTAAGCGGCACTGGGTGGCGCGCCGTCGATGAGTTACGTGCTCAAAATCACGCCATCACCGCCAACATCGCCCCTGAGGTTCAGATCTATCCGCACCAAATTGCAGAAAACCTGATTCCAGAGATTGGTGGGTTGCGCGCTGGTGGAGCATTCAGCGAAGAGCTGAAAATGATCGATGAAACCCGCAAGATTATGGATCTCCCTGATCTGGCAGTTCAGGCCACTTGCGTTCGTGTCCCTGTGATGGTCAGCCACTCAGAGGCGGTTCATATCGAGTTCGCAAACGAGTTCTCACCCGAAGAGGCCTGCGATATCTTGTCAAATGCCCCAGGCGTCGTTGTTATCGACGACCCCAAGACACACGCCTACCCGACGCCACTGCGCGCCGCTGGGAACGACCCGGTCTACGTCGGGAGAATTCGGCGGGACCCGTCGCATCCGCGCGGCCTTTCCATGTGGGTGGTTGCCGACAACGTGCGGAAAGGGGCCGCACTCAATGCCCTCCAAGTATTCGAGTTGATCGCGCGCAACCGCTGGTTCCGTGGTAACCGCGATACCCACACTCCATTCGGCGACCGCCTCGCCGTCCCGGCACAGTAATCGTGGTGGGCTTTGCGACGGACGATGACTTCACTGAGAGAGCGAGGCCTTGGGAGGGAGTCAGCACAAGTCCCGCGACACGCGCCGACTCGCTAACCGCAATCGAGCCTCCCGGAATCGTCCGCGAAACCAGAGCTGACGGGAGGAGGATTCGCACTGAGACTGAGCGTGTCACCGTCCTCGCAATTGGTGATGTGCACGGACTCTATGAACCAGTGTTACGGGCGCTACGTGAGGTTCCCGACGCTTCCGCGATTCTGCAAGTTGGCGACTTGACCGCGGGCAAGCCAGGACGCGAAACCCACGTCGATGGTGACCCGCGCGTCATCGATGGGATAGCGATTCCGTTTATCTGGGTCCACGGCAATCACGAACATTGGGAACTCTTTAGCGCCGCACGTGGTGCGGATGGCACGCGACATGCCCGCGTTGAGACCCCGGGTCCACGCCTTCCCGGCACGCACCTTTGGGCTGGCACACATGCCTACGTGCCCGGTACGAACATTGGCGTCGTCGGTCTACCCGGCAACTACGCGCCGTCTTGGTACAGCGAGACGAAACCGTTTCCGGGAGATCGTTGTCGACACTTCAATCGTGACGATGTTGACGCGATGGCGCGCCATCCCTACCCGAATGTCTTGCTCATGCATGAAGCATTCCGTGGGCAGGCACCTGGACGGGTCGGCACCATGGGAATACCGGTCCTTGCACGACTCGTCGCGGAGCTGCAGCCTGCCGTGGTACTCACCGGACACCATCATCTGTTCGCGGCCCAACGCCACGGCCCGACACTTGCCATCTCGCTACCACCGGCCTGGGACGGTTATGCCCGGTTGGTATTCCGTCGCAGCGGTGCCCTCATCAGTTGGGAATTCCGTGATTTCAGCTCCGACGATACGTTCGGTGAGCAAGCCACACGGGGTCTGGGGCGACGCCACCATGTCGAGCGCGCACCAATTGGCGTGGGCGCTCGGGGGAAGATCACCTGAGTGGGTCTAAGACTGATTGTCAAGTATGCCCAGACAGGCACGAGAGCGCACGGCACGTGTGATTCGACGGGTCCGCGGGCAACCGATGTCCAGACCACCGATTGCCTGCTCCGCCAAGGATGCCTGCGAGTGCGCGAGCGGAGTTTCATTCGTCGGTCACGAATCGTGATCGTCACGGAACGGCCCGGAACGGCGGCCGTACACGTGGGACGACGGAGGTTTCGCCCCGGAGAGAACCCGCCCGACATGGATTTGGTGCATCGTCGCATTGAGTGGATTACTCATTGCGTATGGCGAGGCGTTGTGCGTATGCGTAGTGGGCGGTTCTCGCGAACGTGCTTCCGCACCATCCCTACATGGTTCTACATATTCGATATATTGCCCCACAGGGGCCGGTCTGCTGACGGACGCGGAGCCTAGGGAGTGGACGCGTTCCTCGATGGGTGGCTTCTCTCGCTCTCACTCTGCCTAGACCTTGGCATTGTGAATCTCGCGATCGTTCGTGCAGGGATCACCCGGGGCGCCCTCCCCGCATTCTTCATCGGCCTCGGCTCATGTGTCGGCGACATTACTTGGGCAGGCCTCGCGGGTGCCGGCGTCGCGGCGCTGCTCCAGTTCACGGTCGTGAGGTACGCACTGTGGGGAGGTGGCACCGTCGCGTTGTGCTATCTCACGGCACAGATGATTCGGCAGGCGATTTGGCCTAGTCCTATAGCGATCAACCCGAGTGAAGGGCATCGCGCTGGAAACCCGGCGCGGTTTCGAGGCGCACTGCGCGATTTTGCCGACGGCGTTGTCCTCGCTCTCGCATCGCCGAGTGCGATTTTGTGGTTCGCTGCGGTCGGTGGCAGCCTGATCGCGGCCTCGACCCAACTATCGTCGACTACCGGTCTCGCGATGTTCTACGTGGGGTTCTTTGTTCAAGGAATGATCTGGTCTCTTGCCGTTGCAGTCTTGGCGGCGGTTACGGGACGAGCACTCGGCCCGCAACTCGTCAGAGGGGCGTCAATCGCATCTGGTGCATTGTTCGCGTGGTTCGCAGTGCGCGTCTTCGTTTCAGGGCTAACCCTTCTCGACTAGGCGCCACGTTGTTGCACATTGTGCGAGTCATCTCGACCACATTGCCACGATGGGAAGCGCGCGAGGGTGCTACCCTGCTCCGGCTACGAGCGCCTGAGCTGAAGTCAGCGATTTGATCTGGGTGCATCGCAGGACGAACGTTAATGACATTGTTGCCTCGTCCCGAACACCCGCGCCCAGACTGGCACCGCCCCGACTGGCTCAATCTCAATGGGGCGTGGCGGTTCGCGTTCGATCCCCACAACCGTGGGGAACACGAACGTTGGTATCGCGCCGTGCATCCGGACCTCGGCCACCAGTCCGGCGGAGTGGAAGATCCGTTTGGCGACACGATTGTGGTGCCGTTCCCATGGGAAAGCCCGATGTCCGGCGTGCACGACCCCGAGTACATCGGGGTCGGGTGGTATCAACGCACCCTCGAGGTCCCTCCGTCGTGGGCGTCAATCTTGACGCACGACGCGGATTCGGACCGCGGTCTTGATCGCGCAGCTTCACAAAATCGCATCGTCAGTTCAGCCCGTGAACAGAACTGGCGACTCCATCCGTGGCTCGCGTTTGGCGCCGCCGACTGGGAGGCCCGGGTCTGGATTGACGGCCGACTTGTCGCGGAGCACGAGGGCGGTTACACCCCATTTGAAGTCAACCTCGCCCCCTTTCTTGTTCCCGGACGGCCTTCCACGCTCACCGTGCGCGTGTGCGATCACAACGATGCCGCGACTCCCGTTGGCAAACAGACGCGTCGGTGGTACACCCATTCGTCAGGCATTTGGCAGACCGTCCACCTCGAGGGACGTCCGCGTGCCCACATTGTGTCGGCACGAATCACAACCCCGATTTCGCCCGTGCCTCACGCGAGATTCGACGTAGAAGTCCACGCCGGTGACCTCGACGCAACCGATGTCGAGGTCGAGGTGTCCTCACCGGACGGCTTGTTCCCAACGACGCGCGCCGTCATCGATGCATCCGCCTCAGGCAGCTCAAATCCGCGGGCCTTAATTACCGTAACCCCGGATGACCCGCGACTATGGTCTCCGGATCACCCAAATCTCTACGATGCGACGATCACGTGCCGCAAGCGCTCACCGAGTGGCCGTGAGACCCAAGATCTAGTCATTGCGCACACCTCCGGGCAAACGCAATCACCCGGCGACGACAGTGACGCCTCCGCCACAACGGACACTGTCCGGACGTACTTCGGCCTCCGCGAAATTCGAACCGCGAACTGGGAAGATCGCACCCTTCAAGTAATCCTTCTGAACGGTTTGCCGCTCTACCTGCGGGGTGCCCTCGATCAAGCATTCCACCCAGATGGCGTTCACGCGTATCCAACGGACGAAGCGATTCGGGCCGATATTCAGGCCGCCAAAGACCTCGGTCTCAACATGCTGCGTTGCCATATCAAGGTCAACGACCCGCGCTACTACTATTGGGCCGATGTTCTCGGCGTCACGATCTTCTACGACCTCCCGTGCACAATCGTGGACACTCCCTCGGCCCGCCGTCATTGGGAAGCAACCTTCCGCGACGCACTCGCGCGCGACGCGAACCACCCTTCAATCATTGCGTGGATACTTTTTAATGAGACGTGGGGGCTTGAGCGACACGACGAGGCGAACGGGTGGCAGTGGGTTGAGTCGATGTTTCACCTGTGTAAGGCCCTCGACCCAACGCGGATCGTGGAAGACAATTCGCCATGCCACTACGACCACGTGAAAAGTGATATCAACACGTGGCACTTCTACATCACTGCCTGGGCATCCGCGCGTGCGCACATCAATCGGGTGGTCGAACAGACCTACCCAGGGTCTGGGTTCAATTACGTCGCCGGAAAGTATGGCGGCGAGGCCTCGGGATACGTGCAAGGAAATGCCCCGCTACTAAACAGCGAATATGCGGGTCTTTCGGCACGCCAAGGTGAGAAAGATATCGCCCACACGTTTCGCTATCTCACCACCCTTTTGCGAAAGCATGAAGCGATTACGGGCTACGTCTACACCGAATTAGCTGATATCGAGTGGGAACACAACGGGCTCGTCAACTATGATCGAACCGCAAAGGTGTTTGGCTACGATTCCGCGTTCCCCGGGATGTCGCCCGCCGACGTCAACGGCGCAGACGTGGTCGGCTTCGACTCGCCGCCATTTGAGTGGGTCACTCCCGGTTCCACCGTGGTGCTTCCCGCCTTTATCTCGCATTGGTCAGACACGCCGATCAACGGGCCTACCCTTCACTGGGCCATTGACATCCAAGACATTGACGGCCATACCCATCGCGATGTGACCGGTGCGTCGCTGCCAACGCAAGTACGTCGCTACGGCGTGACCGATCCCGGCCCCATCACAATCACGATTCCTGAAACGTGGCCGGGTGGCCTCCTCACCGTACGGCTCTGGCTTAGCGACGTCGATGGCAACATCCGCGCGCGAAACTACACGCAACGCGGGATAGGCGTGGCCCCCCTTACGACTCGAGCACCCGACGGCGGCGCGCACCCGCCGGTCGAGACATACGGCAACTCGGTCACTTGGCGCCCGTGTCCTGCGTCGTTTGCGGACTCGTCTTGGCCAGAACCGCGTGTAGCCCCAGACTGCCAAAAGCTCGGTGGGCCTGGCGCAGGTTGGGTCGAATATACGATTGCGGTACCGGCCGAAAACCGCCGCCTCGCTGCCGACCCGACTATGGTCGTGCGCTTTGAGGCAGGCTCAAGAACGGCGCTGCAGCGAAGAGGCTGGCACGACACACGCTACTTTCAGCCAACCGACTACCCGCAGACTCGCGAACACGGGCGGGCCTCTCGCATTGACGTCACGGTCGGGGGAGTCTACGCAGGCACCGTTATCGCGCCTGACGACTTCGCCGATGCACGGGGCATCTTGAGCCTAGCGGCCCAACCAGAGTGGGAGTATGCGTCCGCCGGGACAGTCCTGGAGGTCCATCTCAGCGGTGACGATGTCAAACGTGCCGTCGAGCACGCTGCGAACGGCGTCCTTCGCGTTCGACTAACCGTGCCACCCGGCGATCACGCCAACGGCCTCAACCTGTACGGCGCGGGCAGAGGCGGGTCGGCGGTGCCGTTCACCATCATCCTGAACGGTGGCCAGTAGAGTTTTTGTATGAAGGTCCTCGTGACTGGTGGTGCGGGTTTTATCGGATGCAACGCCGTTGCCCGCTACCTGTCGCGCGGCGACCACGTCGTCTGTCTCGATAACCTGTCTCGCCGCGGTGCCGATACGAACCTGGCATGGCTTCGCACCATCACGGGTTCCGATCGGCTCCACGTGTCCCGTGCAGACATTCGTAACCAGAGTGACGTGGACGAGGCGTTTGCGGCGCATCCGGACATCGAAGTCGTTGTTCACCTGGCGGGTCAAGTCGCCGTCACGACGTCGGTGGCCGATCCGCGCGGCGACTTCGAAGCGAACGCCCTTGGCACGTTGAACATTCTCGAAGCCGCTCGACGCGTTTCCGGCCTGCGTGCCTTTCTGTATGCCTCGACCAACAAGGTCTACGGAGGACTTGAGTCCGTCGGCGTCGAGTTGGTGGGCGGTCGCTATACGTTCCGCGACCTTCCCAGTGGGATACCTGAAACGTATCCACTCGATTTCCACTCGCCGTACGGTTGCTCGAAAGGCGCCGCGGACCAGTACGTGATTGACTATGCACGTATCTACGGCATGCCGAACGTCTCCCTCCGGCAGTCGTGTATTTACGGCCCGCGCCAACTCGGTGTTGAGGACCAAGGATGGGTGGCGTGGTTCACAATCGCCGCGGTCACCGGGCGCCCGATCACCATTTACGGTGATGGCTTGCAGGTGCGTGACGTCCTATACGTCGACGACCTCCTCGACGCGTACGACGCGGTAGTCAACCAAATCAACGATGTGAAGGGGCAGGCGATTAATTTGGGAGGTGGGCCAGACAACGTCCTCGCAATCCGTGAAGTCCTCGACCTCATCACGCCCCGCGTGGGCCACGCAATCCCAGTGACGCACGCCGACTGGCGACCCGGAGATCAACGGGTCTTCGTAGCCGATATCTCACGGGCACGCGAGCTCCTCGCGTGGTCACCGCGCACCTCGGTCACCGAGGGGGTTCGGCAATTGTGCGATTGGGTAGTTGCGCATCGGTCAATGTTCGCCGCAATCGGCGTGACCTCCGGCCAGTCCCCGACGTCGCTCCCCTAAAGAAACATCGGAGCCTCAGGCATGCGCGTTGAAGGTCATACCGCGACGGGGGCACCGGCGATCACCGTTTTGGGGCATTGAACCACGGCATATCGTTTCCACCCGACGCGGTACAGTCAACGTAGCCTCCCTAGGCTTCGTCTGGCTCCGCCGACACCGCGTCCAACCTGCCGCACGGCTAGTTCTCACGAACGAGTTCCTCGCAGCGCACCGACCTGATGAGTGACCCCACGACCTATCGGCTTGACGTCGGTGACCCTCGCGAAGCGACGCGCGTCCTCGGCGGGCATCCAGAAGTCCATCGCGGGATTGCGGGCACACGCTTCGCCGTGTGGGCGCCTCGCGCGTCACGCGTCTCGGTCGTCGGTGATTGGAACCAATGGAACGGTGACGATGATCCCCTTGAACTGAACCGGTCGACTGGCATCTGGCACGGCTTTGTCGAACGCGTCGGATTCGGCGCGAGATACAAGTTCGCGGTCACAGGGCCAGACGGAATGGCGCCAGTTCTCAAAGCCGACCCGTTCGCGCGTTGGGCGGAACTCCGTCCAGCTAACGCGTCGCGTGTCTGGTCGCCGTCTGGCTTCGAATGGGGTGACCGCGATTGGATGACGACTCGAGGGGCTCGTCAATCGCTTGACGGGCCAATTTCAATCTACGAGGTCCATCTCGGATCGTGGCAACGCAGTCCTGAGACCCCGCACTTGCCCCTCGGCTATCGGGACCTCGCGCACCGCCTTGCCGACCATGTTCGGGGCATGGGATACACCCACGTCGAGCTCATGCCCGTTACGGAGTATCCGTTCGATGCATCCTGGGGGTACCAAGTTACCGGGTACTTTGCGCCGACGGCCCGCTACGGTCGCCCTGAAGATTTGCGCTACCTCATCGACCACCTCCATCGTGCCGGCATTGGCGTCATTCTCGATTGGGTACCGGCGCACTTTTGTAAGGATGAACACGGCCTCGGGCGCTTCGATGGTCTCCCATTATTTGAATATGCCGACCCACTTCGTGGGCAGCACCCGACGTGGGATACGTACCTTTTTGACTTTGGCAGGCCTGAGGTTCGTACATTTCTACTTGCGAGCGCTCTGAGTTGGCTTGAGGAGTATCACGTCGACGGCCTCCGCGTTGATGCCGTCGCGGCAATGATCTGGCTCGACCACGGCCGTGCGCCGGAACACTGGCGACCGAACGCTCGAGGCACGACCGAACACGATGAGGCAATTGACTTCCTGCGCCGTCTGAACGCCGTCATTGATCGTGACGTGCCCGACGCGCTTACATTTGCCGAGGAAGCCTCCTCGTATCAGTGGGTCACGAGGCGCGGTCGCAAGCGTCCAGTTGCAAGGAATCGAACACATGCGTTGTATGCGTCGCGTCCGGGAGGCTTGAGCCAATCCACCACAGTCACGTCGCGCGCACGCCCGATCGATGCGCGAACGCCACCCCCGCCAATCCACGGCGCACCAAGCTTCAAAAACCGACGCACCCCATCGCTTGGCTTCGACGTGAAGTGGAATATGGGGTGGATGAACGATACATTGCGATACTTTGAGACCGAGCCACAATATCGCTACGGTCTCGCAGGTAACTTGACGTTTCCCGCTTGGTTTGCATTCGACGAACGGTTCATCCTCCCGCTCTCTCACGATGAGGTAGTGCACCTCAAACGTGCGCTTGTGACCAAACTGCCTGGGACCGATCTTGAGCGATTCGCAGGGCTACGCAGCCTCTATGCGTACCAGTTTGCACATCCTGGTAAGAAACTCTTGTTTATGGGGGGCGAATTCGCGCAGTGGGCCGAGTGGCAAGAGGACCGAAGCCTAGACTGGCACTTGTTGCGGTACGCGGGTGATGGCGGATCTCAGACTGGCTTGCATCGAGGCGTCCAAGCACTCGTTCGCGAACTTAACCACCTTTACCGAACCGTGCCCGCTCTACATGCCCTAGACAGCCGCGAAGAAGGCTTCCAATGGCTGCGCGCCGACACCAGTGCAGAAGGGCAAATCGCTTTCCTACGACGGGCAGGGCAAGACCATCCTCCGGTGGCGATTGCCTGCAACTTTTCTAGCGCGCCAGTCACGTATGCATTTCGCGTGCCGTTTGGAGGTCGCTGGCGCGAACTCCTCAATACGGACGACGTTGCGTACGGAAGCAGCGGCAACGCGAGCGCGCCCCGAATGTTCGCGACGCGCCGTCGGACCGTCGATGACTCAGGTTTCGTGGGGCGTCGCCGCGGGCCAGGTTCTAGAGGCGTCAAGCACCCGGTATTACCCGTGCTTGAAACACATATTGCGGCGCACGCCGTTTTGTATCTTGTGCCTGCAGGTTCGACCAGACAGTGGCGCGGCGCAAAGCCCCTCAAGACGATTGAGGTCGCGCACGCGTAGCCGTTGCCCGAGTGCCACATCGAAAGTGAAGCTTCGCGAAACGTTGGCGCAAAGGGACATGTGACTTTCACGAAGCGGTCCTGGGCGCCGCACCCG
>CAYFLJ010000008.1:0-2474 GCA_964343985.1 uncultured Thermoflexus sp. | reverse complement strand
AGGGCGTCCGGGCATAGCAACGGCCTCAACCGAGAAACCGGGGCGACGGTGGTGGCGGCGCGTCTAGCGGGTGCGCCGGATTGTCTCGCGGTTCCGCGCATCGCGCAATCGCGCCCCTGCTCGAGGGCATAGCGACGGTTCCGTTGGGACACACGATCCTGGACTGCCTCAAGTGCACGGGGTCTCCGCTTGCGTCGCTACGCGCCCGGCTCCGTAGCATACCCCGGCGTCCGGCCCGATAGGAGTTCGGCATACCATCGCTCATATGCATCAAAGGTCCGGTCCGGGTCAAATGCGATTCGCGGGTCACGATGCGTTCCAGCCGGTGCACGAAAGCGGTCCCGCTCGGCCAAGACCGTGGCAAGCGCCTCAGCCAAGCCACGCCAATCGTGCGGACGCACCAGTAACCCCATACCGGTCGTCCGGATTGAGACACGGACGCCGGGCAAGTCGCTCGTAACCACTGGCGTACCGCATAGCATCGACTCGTTCTGCCACATCCCCCAACTTTCCGTCGAGTTGGTGCTCGGGACCGTCACAACATCACACATTCGGTAGAAGTCTGGCATTCGGTCAGGCACAACGTTCCCAAGGAACGTGACCGAG
The DNA here is from genome assembly GCA_964343985.1 of uncultured Thermoflexus sp. GTDB lineage: Bacteria > Chloroflexota > UBA11872 > UBA12225 > UBA12225 > CAILQO01. The sequence goes on along the minus strand of CAYFLJ010000008.1, from coordinate 1,868 downwards.
TCGCGAACCGGAGCGAGCAGCGCTTGCGAGTCGTGGTAGAAACGTTCTCCTGGCACGTTGGCGAACTCGCCGGCGAAAACGAGGTGAGCACCAGGAACCAGTTCGCGCAAGCGCGGAACCGCTCGCAATAGGACGTCGCCACCCTTGTCAGCCGCGAAACGGCCGGCGAACCCAACGACCGGGACGCTAGCGAGTCCCAACTCGCGGCGCCACGCCGATGCGCGCTCCGAATCTGCGGCCCCAACCGCGATCGGTGGGAAGACTGTGCGAACCTTTTCGCGAAAATGAGAGAGGAAGCGCGAATACGCAACGTAATCGTCGGAATAGCTCACAATCAAATCGGCAAGTGCGCCGGCGAACCGCAGCTCCGTGTTGAGAATGGCATTGACGGCATCGTTGACCACGCCAAATGGCAAATAGAGGTCGCAGTGGTGCGTGAAGACGACCGGCTTTCCCATCGACTTGGCAATACGCGTGGACAGCCACGCGTCTCCCATGCCGGGAACATGTCGATGAAACACATCGTGATCAGCGAGGAGTCGCATCTGATCTCGCCACATCAGCGGCGCGACGAGCCCCTTCCCGAGCGTCAAGATCACCGGGCTTCGTTCAATGCGCACCCCGTTTTCCACCGCAACGGCGGGAAGTTTCGGGTCGTGGCGACAGCACAGTACGGTCACGGTGTGCCCGCGCCGCACCAATCCCTCCGCGAGGCGACGCACATAAATCGTCATGCCACTGACATATGGCAAGTAGTATCCGGTGTACATCAAAATCCGCATCGCAGGTGATCTCCAATCGCATCTCAGCGCGCGCGGGCCACGGTGATGATGCGCGGGCTTCCGTTTCGGAACGGCTCCAAGTCATACGAGCCGTAGACGTCTTCGACGACGAAACCCTCGTGTTCAAGCATCAGTTCAAGTTCGCCAACCGTCACATACCGCAGCCGGAACGGAGCAACGTGCCGTCGCACCGTCCCGTCGGCCCCGGTGTCATCGTAGTAATTCGTCACCGAGACTACCTGTGTGCCACGGTCAACGGTCGCCGACTGAAAATGTAGTAGCTGCGACCCATCAGGTCGCTGCTTCAGACAATGCAAAAGCAATTGGCTTTCTTGTGACTCATCCGGCAACCCCTCGTCCGGATTGAATAGATCAACGATGAACCTCCCACCCTGATTGAGATGGCGACGGACCGAAGCAAACGCTTGACGTTGCTCCGCACGGCTCTCTAGGTGCATCAATGAGTTCAGCGCGATAAATGCGAGGCCAAAGGTGCGTCCAAGCGAAAAGGCACGCATGTCGGCTTCTTCGATGGTCAAGCGCCCGGGTAGCCGTGCTTTCATTGCTTTCGCACGTGTGATATCAAGCATGGCCGGCGAGATGTCGATGCCAGTGACGTTAAGCCCGAGACGAGCAATCGGAAAAAGCACGCGCCCGGTGCCACACGCCAACTCGAGGATTGGAGTGTCCGACGCACGGTACGCGAACCCTTCCCACATCGGCAGGTCGTCCGTGTACGACGCGTGTTCGTCGTCGTAGTGGCGCGCGAATCGGTCAAAGTCTGCGCGCCCGAGGGGCTTCGTTCCGTTGTCCATTTAAGCTCCACACCAAGGCGAGGCGCACCTCGAAAAGCCCCACGACCACGTATCACGACTACTGCGCCTATTCGAAGGCATCGGTCGTCTGGCCCGGCACCGCTGTCCCATCGTGTGCCCTTCCGTCTCGAGTGACGCGATTGTGAGGTCTTGGCGCAGGACGACCGTATGGTCGCACCGCACGTCGGTCTGTCGCCTGCACGCATGTAGTTTGCCCCTCGCCTATTTGGTACCCCTCAAGTCCGCGCGGAGGGTTTGGCGAAGTGCCCTC
>CAYFLJ010000007.1:8901-39146 GCA_964343985.1 uncultured Thermoflexus sp. | reverse complement strand
GCCGGCAGTATTTGCGATCGGTCGGAGATCGCTGCGCGTGTCTGGCCGGAGTACTTGGGGCGGATTGGCGACAACAATATCGAGGCGCTCGTCCGGCGGTTGCGGCAGAAGCTTGGGGAGGTCGGTGCACCACAAGACACGGTGGTGACGGTGAAGAAGCGGGGGTATCGTCTGGCGGGGGTGGCTGAGACCACTCGAAACGGCGCAGATTCGCCTGCCCGCTAGGATTTCGGCGATACGCTCATCGCCACAAACGCCGAGAGGGGCCAGGCCCGACGCCTGCCCCCTCTCGCCGTTCTCCTTCCGATCGGATCGCTAATCGACGCGAACGTTCACCGCTCGCTGGCCGCGACCACGCGTGTCCTGCCCAACCTCGAAGCTGACCGCCTGACCCTCCGTCAGATTGTCGAAGGCATAGCCGACCACGCCGGTCGCGTGGAAAAAGATTTCCTGACCGTTTTCCATACGAATGAACCCAAAGCCGCGATCGCGGATTAGGCGAACCACACTGCCACGCTGCATTACCTGCGCCTCACAAGCTGCGTTCCGGTAGGGCCGCGCGCCACCCGGAACGCACCGGCGCCCGCGTGCTGACCACCGTTTCGGGCTGCTTCTTCGGCCCAGCCCCGACCGGTGTCACCGTGACCAGAACCGACTGCAAGCGCGCCGATGCCCGACCTTGATGATCTATCTAACTATAGCAGCGGCGTTTGCGCTGACCCGTGAGACCATGCCTACACACGGGTAGCCAGACGTTGCCAAACGGTTGCGATTGACTCGACGACCGCGTCCGGTGCGGCGGTCGCACGAGCGACATCGTTGGCTTGAGCAACCCCACTCAACACGAGAATCGTGCCGACCGAGGCACGAGCGCCCGCCAGAATATCGGTTTCTAGTCCGTCACCAATCATCACGGTTTCGGCTGGCGAGGTCCCCATGCGCGACATCGCAATCTGGAGCATCGTTGGCGATGGTTTCCCAATGATTACAGGAGTAACACCCGTTGCAACTTGTAGGTACGCCAACGTCGCTCCGTTGCCCGGGAGGAAGCCGGTTTCGGTCGGCAGTGCACGGTCGGGATTGGTGGCAATCAGTGGCACTCCGCGTCGTAAGGCCGCACACGCGCGGCGCAAACGATCGTAGGTCAGGCGACGATCAAGGCCACAGACCACGGCGTCGGCACGGTCAGGATTTGTGGTGAGGGTGAACCCATGAGCGATGAGCGTGCGGACGAGGCCGTCCTCGCCGATAGCGTAGATGCACGCGTTTTTCTTGCAGATGTGTTCGACATGAATTGCCGTCGCTTCTGGGGAAGTTAGCACGTCGTGTTCGGTCACCGGCATGTCGAGGTGCTGGAGATGCGCTGCGACGTCGGATGCGGTGCGGGTCGAGTTGTTAGTGATGAGATGGAACGGCATTCGATGCGCGCGAAGGAATGCAAAGAATTCCTTGGCGCCTGGAATCGCCCGGTGACCCTCGTAGACCACGCCATCGAGGTCGACGAGAAAGGCGTGCCGGTGCGCGAGAAGTTCGGTGAGCGGGTCTGAGGCCATGCGGCGGGAAGTGTAGTGGAGCGGGTATACCGGCAGGGCACGTAGGAGGACCTAACGGGTGACGGCGAACAGCGAGACAGTGCCCGACGACGTCGAACGGGGGGCGTGGATCGCATTCTCACGGGTGCCGGGAATCGGCGCGCAGCGGACGCGGCGGATCCTCGAACGATTTGGAAGGTTGGCGGCGGCGTGGGAAGCCCCCGTCGCTGCGTTTTCCGGTCTCGGACTGGATCGGCGCGCGATCGATGCACTTGTTGAGGCGCGGCGGGCGCACGATGGGCGGCGCGACCTTGACCGACTACGGGCAATCGGCGGTATGGCGTTGACGTGGTTCGATGATGCCTATCCGCCGGCATTGAAGGCGGTTGTCGATAGCCCTCCCGTGCTGTATGTGCGTGGACGTATCGACGCGTTGACGCCGCCGGCGGTCGCAATCGTGGGTACGCGGCGCGCGACGGGTTACGGTCGCGAACAGGCGGAGCGTTTCGCGAGTGAACTCGTCACCGCCGGTTGGGTAGTGGTAAGCGGTCTTGCCCGTGGCGTCGATACGTTTGCCCACCGGGGTGCCCTCGCCGCGCGAACGCCCTCTGGGTCGTCGGGGGTGGCAACGATCGCCGTCTTGGGCCATGGTATCGACACCGTCTACCCACCGGAAAATCGGGGACTAGCTGCGCAGATCGTCGAGCGCGGTGCGATCGTTGCGGATTACCCACTCGGTGTTGGGCCGGCTTCCGACCATTTTCCCGCGCGGAACCGGATCATCTCCGGACTGTCCCTCGGCACCGTCGTGATTGAGGCGCCGCCTGGTTCGGGGGCTCTGATTACGACCACGTATGCGAATGAGCAGGGTCGGCAAGTGTTCGCCGTACCAGGCCAAGTGACATCCCCGGCGAGTGAGGGGTGCCACAAGTTGATCCAGGCAGGGGCACGCTTGGCGACGCGTGCAGAAGACGTCGTTATGGACCTCCTGCCATCGTTGGCGCTCCTCGGAAGGGACACCCCGCTCACTCCGGCGTCACGAGTGCGGCCGACGAGTCCACAACTGGCCCTCGAGATTGCGGACAATCGACCATTGATCGGCGAGCGAAATCGGGGTGGGGGTGATGATCCTCCACGGACCGGTGTAGCTGACGACCGACCGGCAAGTGACCGTGACGGTGACGCACCCGAGTTTGGCGAGAGCGGGGTCAACCTCCGAGTTCTGGCGGTCCTGCGCTCCGCCGGCCGGCCGGTGCATGTCGATGACATCGTGCGGGCGTGTGGAGTCGCAACTCCAGAAGTTGCGGTAGCGCTCATGCTCCTCGAGTTTGAGGGTGCGGTGCGTGACGACGGCGCCATGACGTACTCGCTCGGGAGTGGCTTTTCCGGATAACTCACGTGGGTGCTGCGAGTCGGCGCCGTTCGGGTGCGATATTCTGGCTCCCTCGTATACTGGCGAGGCGCGGGAGGAAACCTTCCGACGACGTACGCCGCCTCGCCCCCAATGGGTTTGGGGCGGTGATGGAGAGGCGATGCGACGGGCCGAGTCCCTAACCTTGCTAGCCATCGTCCTTATCGTGGCCTTCGCGGGGTGGATCGTGTGGCCGGGCAACCCGGGCATCCACGTGACGATTGGCAGGCGCGATATCGACGTCGATTTTCAGATCGTCGAGGGGCTTGATCTCCAAGGAGGATTGCAGGTACTCCTCGAGGCGAATCCGCCGCCAGGTCAGGCAATCACGACCGAATCCATGGCGGCGGCACGTTCTGTGATCGAGCGCCGAATTAACGCATTCGGCACGACGGAACCGGTGATCCAGTTGCAAGGACAGAACCGGATTGTCGTGGAAATGCCCGGCGTGAAGTCGCCAGAGGAGCGCGAACGGGCGGTCGCGCTCTTCGGGGAGACGGGGCTTCTTGAGTTTGTCGACACTGGCTCCGAAAGCCCGGCGCCGGGGACTGCGCTTGAACCCGGCAAGTACAAGACGGTGCTCACGGGGGCGCGGATCGATCCGGCGGCGGTTGCGGTGAGCTTTGATCAGCGAAATCAACCGCAGATTGCGTTCGGTTGGGATACCGAGGGCGCGAAAGCGTTCGGGGACTTTACCGGAAGCAATGTGGGCAAGTACCTCGCAATTGTCCTCGATGGCGTCGTGCTCTCGGCGCCGCGCATTAATGATCGGATCACTGATCGCGGCGTGATTTCGGGCAGATTCAGCCTTGATGAAGCGCGAGACATCGTGACGAAGTTGAAGTACGGTGCATTGCCGATTCCGGTCAAAGTCGTGCAACAGCGCGAAGTTGGTGCGACACTTGGTCAAGACTCAGTCAATCGGAGTGTAACTGCCGGGATTGTTGGCCTGAGCATTGTGCTTGCCTACATGCTCATCTACTACCGCTTGCCTGGAGTGGTTGCTGGAGTCGCACTTATTTCCTACGCGCTGCTTACCTTGGCGCTGTTCAAGAACCCGTGGGCGCCAGTCACCCTCACACTTGCTGGCATCGCCGGCTTTATTTTGTCGATCGGTATGGCTGTTGATGCAAATATCCTCATTTTCGAGCGGATGAAAGAGGAATTGCGCAACGGTCGGACACTCGCATCTGCAGTCGAAACCGGTTTTCATCGTGCGTGGGACAGCATCCGAGACTCGAACTTTTCAACATTAATCACATGCGCAATTCTGTTTTATTTTGGAAGCGGAATGATCCGTGGGTTTGCGTTGACGCTTGCGCTTGGTGTCATGACGAGTCTGTTCACGGCCGTTGTCGTCACGCGCTCATTGATGCGATTGCTCTTGAGAACTGGCGCTGCGCGGACCCCGTCGCTCTTCGGGGTTTCGGATATTGAGATACCGGCCGACCGGCAGGTACGCGCGAACACCGCGAGCGGGCCGGCAGGTTTTCTCGGGGCGAACTCATAGCGCCGCTCCTTGCACCATTCTGGAGGATCACGAGTGTTCGACATTATCGGGAGGCGCGTCCTGTTCTTCGCACTGAGTGGCGCGATCATCGTCCCTGGGCTTCTGGCGTTGCTATTCTGGGGCCTGAACCTCGGTATCGATTTCACTGGCGGGAGCATGATGGAGGTCCGTCTGGAGAAGGGACCGGCCCCTGCCGAGGTGCGCGCCACCCTTGTGACCGCCGGCTATCCCGATGCTTCAGTCGTGACAACTGGCGAAGGCGCCACCCGTGCGTACTTGCTTCGCACCCGTACGATCGACTCGACCGCAAAGTCCGAACTCCTCAAGTCGGTGGGTGAAAAGTACGGGCCTCTGACGGAGGACCGCTTCGAGTCCGTGGGACCGGTCATCGGGAGTGAGACGTCGGTTAACGCCATTTTGTCGGTGACTGGCGCTTCGGTTTTGATCTTGTTTTACTTGTCGTACGCCTTCCGGCAAGTCCCGAATCCTTGGCGTTACGGTGCATGCGCGGTCATTGCGCTATTACACGACACTGTATTAGTTACGGGCTTGTGGTCGATCCTTGGAAAGCTTGCTGGGTTTGAGGTGGACGCACTGTTCGTCACGGCGCTGCTGACCGTCGTTGGGTTCTCCGTCCATGACACTATCGTTGTCTTTGACCGCATCCGCGAAAATGTGGGAAAATTTCCCGGCGAGGCATTTGATCGTGTCGTGAATTTTAGCGTAAATCAGACACTAGACCGATCTGTAAATACATCATTAACCGTTGTGTTGACACTGACGGCGTTGCTCTTAATCGGAGGCGCAACGATCCGCGGCTTCGTCTTGGTGCTACTCGTTGGCATTGTCGCCGGAACCTACTCGTCGATCTTCAATGCCAGTTGCTTGCTCGTGTCGTGGGAGACGGGTGAAATTGGGCGCCTGTGGCGGCAAATCGTGCCGATGCGCGCCAGCACGTAGCATCGCTGCCGGTCGCGTAATCGCGCCGTGTGTGAGGAGAGGCGACGGTGAGGGGTCCACGGTTCCAAGGCCACGTCGTGGTCATCACAGGCGCCGGATCGGGAATTGGGGAAGCGATGGCGCTTGCGTTTGCGGATGAGGGTGCGACGGTCGTCGTCGTGGACCGCGACGCATTCAACGCGTCCCGTGTCGCGGACGAGATTGTTCGTTTAGGAGGTGCCGCGCGCGCGGAGAGCGTAGACGTTTCGCGTGCCGAAGACGTTCAGCGGGTAATTGATGACACAGTCGACCGCTACGGTACCTTGGACATTTTGTGCAATAACGCGGGCATAGGCGTCGCAGCAACATGCCACGAAACGTCAGAGGCCGATTGGGATCTGACGATGGCTATCGATCTCAAAGGCGTCTTCCTTGGATGTAAATATGCGATCCCGCATATGTTGCGCCAAGGCAAAGGAGTCATCTGCAATACGTCGTCGGTAGCTGGTCAGGTTGGGGTACTCAATCGGGCGGCGTACTGCGCCGCGAAGGCCGGCGTACTAGGCCTGACTAAATCTATCGCGATTGATTATGCCTCGCACAACATTCGTTGCAATGCCCTCTTGCCGGGGACGATTGATTCGCCGTGGATTGGAAAAATCCTCGCGCAGCAGGCGGACCCCGAAGGTGAACGTTCACGGATGGAAGCGCGTCAACCGATTGGGCGGATGGGCCGGCCCGAAGAGATTGCCGCCGCCGCGCTGTACCTCTGTTCAGAAGAGGGTGCGTACGCGACGGGTACTGGTCTCGTCATTGACGGTGGCTTAACGGCGCGCTAGATCAGTGAGGCGCGCCATCTCGGTGTCGAGTGGGGCAATTCAATCATCGTTTCTTCCTGCGCCGGAGGACATTCCGGTCGGTGAAGCCCCACCGACTCGTTACCGGATCCGGGTCGGTACCGCCTCGTGGACGGACCCGACACTGATTCGGTCCGGCTGGTACCCGCCCGGAGTCTCGGATGCCGCGGGGCGTTTGCGTCACTATGCGTCACGCTTTTCCGTAGTCGAAGCGGACGCGCCCTACTATGCTATTCCCTCGGCCACGGTTGCAGAATCTTGGGTGCGACGCACGCCAAGCAGTTTCACTTTTGATGTGAAGGCGTCGGCGCTGTTGACCGGTCATCGCACAGACACGGCACGGTTGCCTCTTTCGGTTCGTCAGTTGCTAGGCCCGAGTGAGCGTCGCCTCGCAAGTATCGGCGCTGCAGACCTGACGCCGGAAATACTGGGCGCAGTCACTGATGCGTTTGGCGCGTTCGTTCAACCGTTGCGTGAGTCTGGGCGACTCGGAGCGGTGCTCTTTCAGTACCCACGATGGTTTGTGCCTGGTGCCAAGGCTAACGCGGTGCTTGATGGTATTCGACGTGACTTTCCTACGCTGCCGATCGCCGTCGAGTTTCGAAATGCAGCATGGGGCGATCCGATCGCATTCAGGGAGGTGACCGCACGAATGCGTGCGCTTCGCATGACGTACGTCGGCGTCGATGCGCCGCGTGGCATCTCTTCAGCAATGGTGCCAATAGATGCCGTGACTGATCGCCAGATGGCGATCCTACGCCTGCATGGCCGGAACGCGCGCGCATGGGATGCCCGCCACACGACAGCAGCCACACGGTTTGACTACCGCTACGACGATGCGCAACTCGCTGAAGAGGTCACGCCTCGTGTGCAACGACTCGCAGACGAGGCCGCCGAGGTGCATGTGATTTTCAACAATTGCCATGAGGACGACGGGGTGCGTAACGCCGCCACCCTCGCCCAATTAGTTGGGGCGCTACCCGCGCGCTAGAGGGGCAACGAAATCGGCCGACCCTCGCGGGCCGAACGTTCGGCGGCATACATGATCTCGTGTGTCTTGCGGGCATCCTCGATGTCGACGCGCGCGTGCCGATTGTGCAGGATTGCATCGACGAAGTCATCAATTTCGCCCGGGAAGGGATGGTGCGTCACTTCCGGCGTGTCCGGAAGGATTGTTGGAAAGTGCGCCCACCCCTCGAGGCCCGGGTCAAGCACCGTTGACCGAAACTTATCGTTGACAAGGGTGCCTTTTTCGCCGTGCAATCGAACGTTAAATGTATATTTAACGTTTCCTTCCAGAACACATCCGACTTTACCGATTGCGCCGTTGGCGAAGCGAATGATCGTCACAATCGTGGCATCCCAATCCATAACATGGGTGAAATTGCCGCTGTACGCAAAGACTTCAATCGCGTCCGAGCGGACGAACTGCCGGATCGCATCGATTGCGTGGCATCCCGCCGCGGCGAAGGCGGAGCCCCCGCGTTCTCGCGTCTTGACCCACTGGTACCCGCCGTACCACTTCTCCTGATTCCCGGAGAAATAATCGCACTCGGCGTAATGGATGTTCCCAAAGAGATTGGCATTGATCATGGTGTGAACCGACTGGAAGTACGGACTCCAATGCAGCTCAAAGCCAACTTGGGATTTGACGTTGTGATGTGCGATGGCGTCGTAAACTTGCCGGTAGCCGTCGTGGTCGAGAGCGACAGGTTTTTCGATGAGGACGTGCTTCCCTGCTTCGGCAGCGGCAACCGCTTGAGGGACGTGCATCTCGTTCGTCGAGCAGATAGAGACGACTTGTACACGCGGGTCCGCGATTAGGTCACGCCAATTCACGTACTGGTGTGCCTCATGCAGCTTGTGGGCGTCTGCGACCTCAGCTACCCGTGAAGCGCTGGACCCTGAGAGCGCGACCACCCGGCAGTGTGAATTCGCCATGTAGGCCTTGATATGTTCACCGGCAACCCAACTCATGCCGATCACGCCAACGCCGAGGGTGGAAGCGGTCATCACGGGCTCCTTTGATCGCAGGCGTACGGGTTAGTCGTGCCAACCGTCCCAACGCGTGATGGTCGACAGGGCGGGACGCGCGGGGCGAGGCTTGGGCGGATGCGCCGCGTCCGGTGTTCCAAGATAGACGAAACCGATGAGCACTGCTTCTGGGCTGAAGCCAAAGCTAACGGCGGCGTGCGGGTCGCGGACCGTCGCACCGGTCCGCCATACGGAGGCAAGACCGAGTGCGTGGGCGGCTAACAGCATATTTTGGACCGCCGCGGCCCCGGCCGCGACCTCTTCGTCGACTGGGCACTCAGCAGCGGGTTCAACCGCGACGACGATGACGACGGGCGCGCGCAGAAACTTCGATGCTTCATTCGCACGCGAGGCGGCGTCCGGTGTGGTGTTGGCGGCGGCGACCCGCCGATCGTAGGAGGCGGCGAGGATCTCGCCACCTGTTTGCCTTGCGTTACCCGCAAGAACTAGGAACCGCCACGGGTGGGTGTGGTGGTGGTTCGGTGCGTAGATGGCAGCATTGAGTATGGATTCAACCTGGGATCGCGTCGGCCGTACGGTCGTGACGCGTCCATTGCTGCGACGCCCTTCGATCGCGTCGAGTACGGCGTTCGTGGGTCGCGCAAAACTCGTCATCGCGGGCAGTATAGCGATGCCATTACGTGCGTTCGCCGAGGCACCAAACACTTGGGTACCGGCGTCTTACCGGATTGCCTTGCTATCCCGGAGTTTGGCTGTTCCAACTAAACCCTCATGCTTTGGTTTGGCTTCGCTTCACGATGCAGGCTGGCCTTCCAAGCGCAGGCACGTTCGTTCGGTTGTCGCACCTCAACGATCCGAATTGCAATTCGGGTGTCTCGTCGTGGCGCATCCTCTTTGGGCATCGGCCAGCGGCCCATGCAGCTGCATCAGGCCTCCGGTCGTTGCGCATTGTCGCAAGCTCCGGCGCCTGCGTTGACCGGGTCGTTCTCACGACAAATGGAAAGTCCCCCGAGACACCGCGGAGGTGAAGCGGGGGACGATGCCTGGGAAGGGTTAGTCGTCGCGGTTAGCCAACCTTGCCGGCCGCAGCAAGGCCGTTGATCTGATTCGTGCTGACCGGGATAACGTTTGCCCAAACTTCGCGGAAGTGCGCTTGCTGGGACGCGAATTGGTCGCCAGACACGTACTTGGCGATCCCCGACGCATCTACCTCATACAGGCTGCCCTGCTTCGCGCCGTCAAGCACCCACAACAGAGCGCCTGGCGCGGCTGCCGCGAGCTGGAATCGCATGATCACTTCTTTGGTGAACGTTCGACCATTCGCACTTATTGCCGGCCAGTCAACGCAGCCGGCCTGATCCGGCGTCACCCAGTTCAGGATTCCGCCGTCACCGATACCGAACGTCGCACCCTTGATCCCCTCATCTTCTAGGCGGATATACGTGTTGTACCGAACCGTTGGACAGTACGCGTCAGGCGTCGAGTTGGCGATCCCGGGGCGAAGTTCGACCGGGGCGGGCCGCCCAGTGACGTTTAGCGAGATGGTTCCGCTGGTCGCGTTGGTTGCGACGCTCGACGCGACGGGCACGGAAGCGGACGTCGAAGTGCCGGCGGTTGCAGTGGAACCCATCGGGCCAACTTGCTTTAGAGCGTACAGACGCCCGTCTTTGGAGCCGACATATACGGTACCGTCGGTCGCAATTGCAGGTGATGAGTAATCAATACCTTGATCGGTTTTGATCGCCGCGAGGCGCTGGCCGGCAGTGTTCAGGACGTATAGGTTGCTGTCGTTGGATCCGACGTAAATTAGGCCGTTCGCCGAAACCAGCGGCGACGATGTGATGGGCGCGCCGGTCGAGTACGACCACTTTTCTGCGCCACTGTTGTTGACGTCAATCGCATACAACTTGCCGTCGTCAGATCCAACATAGAGCGTTCCGTCGGCTGCGAGAGATGGGGTGCTTCGAATTCCACCGTTCGCAACCTTGCGCTTCCACTTGATCTCGCCCTTATTCGAGTCGAGGGCATAGATCGTTCCGGAGAGGGTGGAGACGTAGACGGTGCTATCGGATCCGCCAACTGGACCGCCCACCACAGCGGCATCGACTGCAATCTGCCAGCGGTCGCCGCCGAACGAATTGCCGCCGTACACGTTTTTGTCGGTCGTGGCCCAGACAATCAAGCTGTTCGGCGTGATCATCGGCGGGGATTCGACGTTGCCAGTCGCCAGACGCACACCTTTCCAGCGACCATCCTCGTCAATTTCGAACACGAACCCGCCATCAAACGGCACTAAGGTTCTGCCGTATTCCTTTGACGAAACTGGTGCGCCCCGCGCCGGTGTGCTTCCGCCACCATACGAGCCGACGATCCCGAGGTCAGCGTCAGCGGGAAATTTCCACTTCTCGTCGCCATTTGCAGTGTCGAAGGCGCGGATCGTTCCGTCGGCGGCGCCGAACACGACAAATCCTCGCTGATTAATAAACGGCTGTGAGAAGAAGTTTGAGCCGGAAACTTCTCGCTGCCAGCGATCTGACCCATCTGGCTTGATCGCGCGAATTCGGCCGTTGTTCGTGGCGACGATGACGGTTCCGTCGGCAGCAATTACCGGCCCGCTCACGATGGCGCCACCGGCGCCAGACACCCACGCAACGCCGGGATTTGTTGGGGCGGCAACCGCACTTACGCCGCGTCGCGACGGGTCGTTCTTGAACTGTGCCCACTGGGCCGACGGGTGTGGCTGATCAGCAAACGCGACGGACCCCCCAGATAACGTCGCGCCGACGATTCCCGCAACCGTCGCGCCAACGGTCAATGCCCGTCGGATACCGATGGCCAGAAAAGTCCTTGTTTCCCTCATCGTCAACGTCTTTCTAGAATGCCGGCGCACCTGAAGCCGCCGTTTGCAACGATCCGGAACCGTTGGGCTACGTTCGCGCCTGTATCGAATGATAGCTACGTTGATCGGAGCGGGAAGCCACAACGGAGTAGACTTGCGTCGCAACGATCTTGCAGTTCGCTCGCCTCGGCGTGCGGAACCGTCCGCTCATTCGGAAGACGCCCGATCCTCCCCTGATCGGTGAGCGTCGCTTCCACGTAGCACTGCCCGAAAGGGGCTACCGCGTGCCTAACGAAGAGAACGCCGAGTCTGTGACTGGTCGGCGGCGCACGTACCGCCCTCGCAAGCCTCTAGGCGATGGTGGCCGAACACCTGCTTCAGTGTCTGAGTACCAATCAGACGCGCCTGTGACCGATCCTGATCCGCCCGCGCCTGCAACTGAGGGTGGGGGCGTGGAAGGTCGTGACGGGACCGGACTAATCGCTCCGGGGTCTGAAGTGTCCGACGGCGGAGTATCCCCGCTCGAGCAGTCCCCTTCAAGCAGTGACGCTGAGTCAGCGTCGCCCGCAAGGCCGTTCGCGCGTGTGGAAACCAATGGTTGGCGTGACGGAGGTCGGGGCCAACCTCGTGGCCGGGGACGCAGTACAAGTCGGCCGGCATTTGACGGATCGGTGCCGCCTCGCCGTGACGGCCCCCCACCATCGCCTCGCGCCGGCACCGTGCGTGGGTCCAATTCGGTGTCCACCTCAGGCGGGCGCCCGATGCGAGGCGCCCCGGCGACGTACACCTCTTCACTCGGACGAATGCCGAGTGCAGGTGACGGTTCCACGGGGTTCCGATCAATTGGTCGGTCTCCCGAGGAGATCGCCCGCCTCGCCCAAGAAGCGCGAAGAGAGGCCAGACTGACTCGCGGGCGGATGTTCCGTGCCGCCGCGATCGGCCAGACTGAACCGTATCGGGCACTCGGGCGAGGTCCATCGACACCGCCTTGGTCGGGCAGTAATGGCAATGTGGGCGATCGCTTCGGGGGCGGGAGAGGCCGGCCGCAATCTCGCCCAGATGCGCCTCGAGGGGGCCGACCTCCAGTTGGGCGCTAGCGGCGATTCCGGTCGTACATGACGACTCAGTGCGGCCGATAGGTCCATGCCATGCAGCGTCCAGGAACCACGACCGCTTGGCCTGGAAACTGTTGCGCACACAGATCCACGAGGCGTCCGGGCGATCCGGGGTTGCCTGCAAACATGTCGTAGTGCATCGGGACTAGGACACGCGCACCGATCGCGTGCGCGAGGTACGCCGCCTCTCGTTCGTCCATATTGCCGATAATCCCGTGTCGCTCTCTGAACCAGTCGCGTCCATTGATTGGTAGCAGGGCGACGTCGATGTTGAGCGGCGCCAAGCGCTCGACCATCCCTGGGTACATCTCAGAATCACCGGCGTGATAGACCCGCACGCCGCCCACGTCCACAACGAAGCCAACGAAGCGCCACCCTACGTCAGGGTCACGTTCCCACACACATTCCGCTACTGGGTCTCGGCCGGTACCGTGTGCGGCTGGTACCGTCCGTACGCTCAGGCCCGCGACGTCAATCACCTCGTCGACGGCGCCAACGATGACTCGCGTCGGGTCTCCGACGAGACCAACGGTTTGTGACGCGGCGCTCTCCGGCACCACGAATCGTGTCCGTGTTGAAGCCTGCGCGATGCCTTGTACCGCGAAAGGGTCGAGGTGATCGAGGTGATCGTGGCTACAGAACGCCACGTCGAGGAAGGTGAGGTCGGCCGGCGCAACTGGCGGTTCAAAGCGTCGCTGTAGTTGGCCTGATGATGGCAGCAGGAAGAGGTCGAAGGCGATCGTCGCGTGCGCGGACTTCACAATCCACGAGGCTTGTCCAAGGTGCCAAAACGTTGCGCTGCCTTCGTCGACCATTGTTGCGCGTATTTCGTTGACCAATGCGGCTCCTGTTGGCCACGTCGTGCTATCGCGTGTAGCGGTCATTGGCATCCTCCTCGTGCGGGATCGTCAATCGATGGTTGCCCGAATGCGTCAGGGTACTCGCGTAACGTATCCAATGAACGGCATCCCAAGTTCGAGTCACCGAGGAGGCGCTAAGCGCTCCAACCACAAATGCATTGATGCCGCGCTCGCCCGTTCGTCGGGGCTGGGGGAGTCGTCGGGCAAGGTCAGGACAAAAGGGCGGGCCTGTGACCCGCCGATACCGCCGTGGGCACCGAACTGCGCTTCGAAGCTCCAGAATTCACCATCGAGGCCACACCCGACTTCGGATGCAAGCGCGCGCGCAACGCATGTGATATCGCCAACGTCGTGGCGGGCAGCAAACGCATACAGGAGTTCCTGCGCCCCATCGCGAAGTCTGAGCGCTTCAAACGGCGAAACTCCCCAATGCTCCCGCAGCTCGAAGCGTGGACGTTCACGCGTACCATCCGAAGTCGTATGCGTATGTGCGACACGTACACCCCCTTGGTGACTAAGTAGCACGTAGGATGTCGGTACGCCGTCGATTGATCTATCCATCAGCATAGTCAATGCGATCGCTGGGTGACGGGCGATTGCATCAACGAAGCCGGGTGCATACGCGGTAAGCGTTTGACAATCCAAGCGATTGGGCGCACCGCGAACCCACGCCTGGAGGACCGTTCCGCTGGCCAAGACGACGAGATGGGGCGTGGAACGAGAGCGCGACCGACGCGCCCATTCGTTGGCGACCCAAGTGCGTGGATCTGGTGCAAATGCTGATGATGCCGGCGTCGCCGTCGCAATTCCGTGATCTGAAAGGACGACGACCCGATACGGCTGGGCGGACGCATGCGCGGCGGTTGTAAGGACCCCGACCGTGTGATCAATCGCCCTGAGGGCCGCCATTGACGCGGATGATCGAGGTCCAGTCAGATGCGCGAGAAGATCAAATTCCACGAAATTCGCGAAGACAACGGGCAGTCCCGCCGTCATGTCGCGCCGTACGCCGGCGGCTATCACGCTGGCAGAGGCACGGCTTGCGCCCGTCACCCCGCGTGCAATCGCGTGCGAGAACCGAGACAGACGTGTAGTGGGCGCACACGCGGATACGTTGATAGTGGGCGAGTCGCTTGACGTTGCCAAGGACTGATGTTGGAGTGACCTGACCGCTTCGGTTGCGAGTGAAGTCGTCGCCTGCAGCGATTCACGCAACATTGAAAACCACGATCGTTTTCCGGTCGGTGGTAGGAGGGTTCCTCCGTAGGCGCCGCCACCGATTGCCGCGCCATGGCAGGCGCCGCCACGCAAGAGGCCAGACTTGACGTTTGCCTCAAGCGTCCGCTCGAATGCCGCGACGCCAACCGCCGACGCGGCGCGACGCCGACGTTGAAGCCTCCGGTCCCACCAGTTGAACGATGGCACCGGGGAGGCTGCCCCCCAGAACAGGCCCGTCTGAACCGCGAGGGTGTCTGAAGGTAGACCGCACGACCACTCATGCACGGCGTGACCGGACCGGATCAAGTGGTCGAGGGTCGGCACTGCTCCTTGTGACCGAGCGACCGTCAATGCCGCGGCACTGAGCCCATCGACCTGCATCACAAGAAGACCGGCGGGCGCCCTTTCAGCACGCCCGCTAAGCGGATCAGTAGGCAACGAATTCGCCCTGTTGCGGTCCAGACTGACCGCTCAATTGCGACTCCTCACCTATCCAACGACGCGTCGGATCATCTCGGCGTGCTTGGCAGCAAGGGCTTGGGCGGCTTCTGGGGATACGCCTTCGGCATGTACATGGAAGAGCGGCAGGTCGGTATCTGGGAGTACGAGGACCCACTCTTCGCCGAAGTCGAAGCGAACGCCTTCGGACGCCGACGCACTGTCGCCGAAACGGCTTGCTTGCTCGTGCATCGTTCGCATCACTCTGCCGGTCGCATCCCACGGGCACGCTACCGATTGCTTCGCGAGGTGCGCATTTGGCACGCCAAGCGCAACGTCGGCAATCGACGTTTGCGTGAGACTGAGGAATTGCATCAACCGCGCCACGGCCATCATGCCGTCGAATCCCGGATGGAACTCGGGAAAAATGTAGCTTCCTTCGCCGTTGCCGACGAGGATCAACGGCGAGATGCCTTCCGGGGCGTGACCAAAGGTGCTGCCGTTTCGACTTGCTTCCTCAGCAGCCTGCATCAGTGCACGTGCGTTCGGCGCGAGACGTTGAACCTTCCCGCCGTTGCGACGGGCAAGCACATCGAAAACCAGCGGCGAATGTGCCGGTATGCCGACGGTTGAACCGGGATACGATCGCCACGCCAATACCGCCATCGCGGCGAGAGAGGTGGTTGGCGTGAGAACGACCCCGCGTTCGTCGACGAGGTCGATGCGTGTGCCGTCGTTATCCATCATGGCACCCATCTGGGCACCGATTGAGCGGCAGATTGCTGACAGATGCCTGAGGTCTTGGTCGTACTGGGCTGCGGTCCGACGACCAAACGCAGTGTTCGTCGCGGCGTTGACGGTAATCGTCTCGGCGCCGATGCGCCCGAGTAGCGCCGGGAGAATCGTCGAGGTGCTGCCAAAGCCGTAGTCGATCACGGCGCGACCGTGCGCCGTTGAGATTGCGTTGTCGTCGCAAAGTGAGGCGAACGCGTCGGAATACCGGCGTGGAACCGCGTCACCGGCAACGCTGATGGCGCCGACCTCGGTGACCGGCACTCGTCGAAAGTCTTCACGGAAGAAGTTCGTTTCGATCTTTCGTTGCTGGTTCTTATCGAGGCTAAGACCGCGACCGTCGATGAGCGAGAGTTCAATCTGGCGCCAATCTGATGGTGATAGTCGAACATGGATGCCGCCGACGGCGCCGGTCGCTCTCGTTTCGTAGCGTGCGACGGGCAAAGGCACATCGCCGATATCGAGGACGTCGATTCCTGCCGATGGCAATCCGGCGATAACCGCCCGCTTGATCATGCGCGCCGCGCGGCTTCGATCACGGTTGACAGTGACGCGCGCGCCTTTTGTCAACGTCGACCCGTAGGCGGCGCCGACGCGCGCCGCGAACTCGGGCACCATCTCGACGTTGGCGAGGCCAGTGACACCCGCCGCGGAGAAGATCGTCCGGCGCGCTTGGGCACCCCAAATCAGGCTTGCGGAGACGGTAGCCCCGCTCTCTACTTCTTTGTTTGGCCATAACTTGATGTTGGGCCGAATAACCGCGCCTTCGCCAATCGTGGAGTTGTCACCGATGACGGCGCCTTCGTAGGTGACGGTCCCCGCTTTGAGATTTACTTGTTTTCCGACGATCGCCCCATTCAGGTCGGCACCGTCACCAACGTAGCCGTTCGGCCAAATGACACTGCGATCAATCGTCGCGCGCTCTTCCACAATGGTGTAGTCCCCGATCACGGTTGGTCCATGGATGACTGCACCGGCGCGGATCTCAACGCCTTTTCCGAGAAAGATGGGTCCGTATAGGCGCGCGGTTGGATGGACCGTGGCGTCGGGTGCGCCACCTTGCGTCGATCGCCAGACGCGGCCCGTGGAGACCTCACCGGGGAGTGGGAGGTTTACGCTTTCTTGCAAGATGTCCGCATTTGCACGCACGTACTCCTGCAGTGAACCGACGTCGCACCAATAGCCCTTCGAGACGAACCCAAACATTGGGTCACCGTTTCGAAGCAACAACGGGAACACGTCGTTACTCCAGTCCACCGACCTCCCAGAAGGAACATATTGAAAAATGGAGGGATCAAGCACGTAGATACCGGTGTTGACGGTATCGGAGAAGACTTCGCCCCAGCTCGGTTTTTCGAGGAAGCGGGATACGCGGTTTTGATCATCAAGGATGACGACGCCGTACTCAAGTGGATTAGGAACTTGGTAGAGCGTGAGTGTCGCCATCGCCTTGCGCTCAGTGTGGAAATGAATTATTTCATCGAGGTCGAAGTCCGTCATCGCGTCGCCAGAGATGACGATGAACGGCTCGTCAAGGTGTTCTTCGGCGTTCTTCACACTTCCGGCCGTGCCAAGTGGCGATTCCTCGACCGCGTAGTGGATCTTCATGCCGAACTCGGACCCATCTCCGAAGTAGTCTTGTATGACATTGGCGAGGTACTGCAGGGTCACAACGACCTCGGTGATGCCGTGTCGGCGAAGTAGGCCGAGGATGTGCTCCATGACCGGAGCGTTCACAATGGGGACCATCGGCTTAGGGCGCCCGATCGTGAGCGGGCGCAACCTTGAGCCTTCCCCACCAGCCATCACGACCGCCTTCATGATCCCTGCTCCTTGCGCATCGACACCGATCCTCGGTGCCGGATGGCCGCATCATAGAGTAAAGATGGCGGGAACTTGGGAAGGACGGGCCAATTGGTGGGATTGTTGGTGGGCCGTTGAGCCGGGTACGACGAGAGGACAGCGAACCATGAATGCGCGCACCGACCTATATCGGGAGGCATTGTCTCGGCTCGAACGAGGGGAGCGGGTGGCATTGGCGACGGTCGTCTCGACGAGCGGCTCTACCCCTCAAAAAGCAGGTGCAGCGCTTCTCATTCTTCAGGATGGCGCGATGCGAGGGACAATCGGTGGCGGTTGCGTGGAGGCAGACGCGTGGGCGGCGGCCCGGCAACTGATGAGAGCCGGTGAGTCTGGACTACGAACATTCACGCTTGCCGACGACCCTGACGAACCGGGTGGTGACGTATGCGGTGGCACGATGGACGTGATGTTTGAAGTGCTCTTGCCCGAGGCGGGAGAACGGGCCGTTCGCGCGTGACGGCGTCTGGGGTGGGCCTGCGCCGCGTTCTGCAACTCCTCGGCCAAGGCGAAGCAATTGTTGAGGGGACCGTCGTGGCGTCCGGCGAAGGTGCGCCGCTTCCGGTCGGTCATCGAGTCGTGTGGCGCCCGGGGCACGCCCTCGAAGGCGGGATTGGGTTACCCCATCTGGATGGCGCGCTTGAACGCGGGGCGAGTGCGGCGTTTGCAGGTGAGTTGCCAGTCGAGTCGTGCTTCGACGATCAAGGGCGGGCACTCACAATGCGTCGCCGAAGTCACGGGGCGGAAGTGGCGCCCCGGACGCTTGAAGTCGCGTGGCTACCGCACCTTCCCGATGAGCGGCTGATTATCTTTGGGGCGGGCCACGTCGCCGTTCCGCTCTGCACACTGGCAGCAACGGTGGGATACACCGTGACCGTTGTGGATGACCGAGCGAGATTTGCGTCGCCAGATCGGTTTCCGCTCGCTGCTGAAGTGATGGTTCGCGACTTCGTTGAGGCCGTCGCTGCGGTTGGGATGACCCCGTGGACGAACGTCGTGTTGGTGACCAGAGGACACGAACACGACGAAACGTGCCTCGCGCAAGTCGCCGCGTCGCCGGCCCGCTACGTCGGCATGATCGGTAGTCGCCGTCGCGTGAAGGTCGTCTACGACCGTCTACGTGACGCCGGCGTGCCGCCAGAGGCGCTTGACCGGGTGCATGCTCCAATCGGGCTTAATCTCGGGGGCCGTTCGCCTGCAGAGATTGCCCTCGCGATCATCTCGGAGATCGTTGCCGTGAGGCGGGGAGGCAACGGACATCGGCTCTCAAACGCGCGCCTTCGCGCGGTTGAGGCGGGCTAATCATCTGATCGCCATCGAACGGATGGGGACGGCGCGGTGCACGAGACGACCGTGCGACTGGGTGCGAGGGAGATCAGTCGCGTATTTCCTGCTTTCGCGTTTGGTCACGAAATAATCGAATAGTGTCCAAGAGGACACCACCCGACGCCTGCTTTGGCGCCCCTGCGACACGCGTCCGCAACTGGACGTTCTCCGGCGGACCACACTGCTTTCTCAGCATGAACATTCGGCATGTGGCCGAGGAGTTACGCGCTGGACGTCGTTGGAAGCTCCGGGCCGAACACGATTGGACCTGCCGATCCGCCCGGATCAGACACCCAGTTAACCCACGCGATCCATGGTGCGTCGCTCCCCGAGAGCATTTTCGGTGCGTCGGGCCAATCTAAGCGGATCTCCCGAGACTGGCCCGGGTCGAGTGAGACCTCCCGAATGGCCTGTGTGAACATGCGTCCAGCTGCCCACCTCCAGATGAACGTTCCGTCACTGGCTGTCACTAAGACGTCACAGTACTGACCGGTTCGAAATGTCAGGGTGAGCGGTGCGTCAGATCGATTGATTGCCCTGACCGCGAACGTGATGCCGACGCCGTTTGGGCCTGGCACGATGCCCGCACCGACCTCCAATGGCCCAGAGTCGGTCGCCGGGGCGTCAGTGGAGGGCATGCACGGCTCTTCGCTACAGGCCGGTCCGGGTTCCGCCTGACCGCCGAATGCGCCCGGCACGAGCGCGGCGACCAGCGGAAGGAACATCCGTCGGTTCAAGGACTGCGGTTCGGTGGTGCGATACGATCTTCCCATGACTGGGAAAAGCGTCCCTGATGGCGCGTCTGGAATGCAACTGGTCCTTGGGATTGTTCAAGACGAGGACGCCAGTGCGGTGATCGAAGCCCTCGGCCAAGCTGGCTTCCGGTCGACCCGGATCAACACCGTTGGTGGCTTTCTCCGGAAGGGGAATGCGACGATCTTGGTTGGTGTTGCCCGCGAAGAGCTTCAACGTGCCTTGGTGATCATTCGAGACAACTGCGAGACGCGCAGTGAGTATTTTGTCCCCACTGCGCCTGGCGAGGTCGGCGAACCGTATCCACTGGATCCAGTGCAGGTACAAGTTGGTGGCGCGACAGTCTTTGTGCTCGACGTTGAGCGGTTCGAGCAACTGTAGGCAGGGGGCGCGATGAAGTTGGTCTGGGCGATCTTGCAAGCGGAGGACGCGGGGGACGCGGTCAAAGCGCTTGTCACTCGTGGTTACCGTGCCACGCGTATCAACACGGTAGGCGGGTGGTTGCGCCGCGGGAATGTCAGCCTGCTCCTCGGTGTCGATGCGGCGCAGGTAGATGACGTGATTGCAACGCTGCGCGAACACTGTCAGTCGCGACGTGCTGACGCGCCTGGGCAGGTGACGCTAGGTCGCGCGACGGTCTTCGTGGTCGACGCTCCGGGATTTGTCCAGGTCTGATGAGGGGCCGCTCGCCATTGGTTCGTCTGCCGGTTCGATTGGGAGCGGCGCGAGTAACACCCAGAGAAGGACACCGGCGCCGACAAGAACGACCAGTGAGAGGAATATCGCAACGCCGTAGTCTTGCCAGACATCGGCGATGCCAGTAACCGTCCCGTGCGCAGATGCGACAGATGGAAGTAGTGCCGCAACGGTCGCTAGGCATGCGGCGATCAGACGGTGGGTCGACACTTCTCCCCGTTGAGCGCGCTTCGCACCGGACCAGTTTCCCAAGTTTGTGTGGGAACGCGTTCGGTTCCGGTTGTGAGATCGGGAGACCACGAAGCGATGCTAGCAACCCTTGTGGGCGAATGCTCGGCATATACTGGTGGGTGTGGCCACCGACACCGTATTGCTGTTTCTCGGCGCGGTGGCATTTGGGATAGGGGTCGTTCTGTTGGTCGGCGCACCGTTGCTATCTGGCACGGTTGCGTCCCGAACGACCCGCCCTGAGTTGGCGCGCCGGGCGAGCGGTCCGGATCGAATGCGCAACTTGATTGCTTCACAACAGGCGTCACGATCACGCCGATCAACGCTCGCGGTGCGGCTTCGCGTCGCCGGCATCGCCGCGTCGGTGATCGGAGGCGCGACCTTTATCGCGGGAGTGGCGATGCGAAGTGCATCTGGGTAAACCTCCAGTGTGCTGTCGCGGCTGCCTTGCCACGATCTGTTGCCTGCCGGATGGCTTGGCCGTGGACGCGGTCGCCTTAGGCATCGTTACACTGTCACGTTGTGATCATGCAGAATGCGCCCCGCCTGGATAGCGATTTGATGAGTGACGATTCGGCCGGTGACGACGGTTCGTCGCGTGAGTCGATGATGGCGCAACCGTGGGAGCCCTGGCACGGTTCTCGCGGTCTCCGCTGCATTTCTTGTGGTGCCGTTCACGGCCTTCGCGACGTGATTTATCGGTGCGCCGGTTGCGGAGAACTGCTCGATGTGGTTTACCCACGCCCCCCCGAGACTGGCGCCGAGCTTGTCAGCAGATTTCGAGTCCGGCAGGCATCAGATCGGGTGATCGACCGATCTGGTGTCTGGCGGTTCCGAGAACTTTTGCCGTTCTACGACGACGAAGCCCAAATCATTACGTATCCAGAAGGAAATACCCCACTGTTGGACGCGCCCCGTAGCGCCCAATACGCGGGACTTCGGCGTCTGCGATTCAAGCACCTCGGCTTCAACCCGACCGGATCCTTTAAGGATTACGGCATGGTGGCCGGCGTGACGCAGGCCCGCATTCTTGGAATGCGAGCGGTCGCGTGTGCGAGCACGGGGAACACGTCCGCGTCACTTGCTGCCTATGCGACGCGCGCTGGCATGTTGCCTATTGTCCTCGTGCCCGAGACCGGCGTGAGCTTCGCCAAGTTGAGCCAGTCGCTTGATTACGGCGCGTTGACCATCATGGTTCGGGGCGATTTTGATCAGGCCCAAGCATTGCTACGCCGCCTCGCCCCAAGACTGGGAATTTACATCTTGAACTCGGTCAACCCATTCCGGCTTGAAGGCCAGAAGACCGTGATGTTCGAGCTGATGGAGCAACTCGGATGGCGCGCACCTGACCGGATCGTTGTTCCCGGCGGGAATCTTGGGAACTCGAGCAGTTTCGGCAAGGCGTTACGAGAGCTCGAGGACCTCGGTCTGCTTACCAAGCGTCCGCGCCTCACGATCGTTCAGGCGCGCGGCGCTGCACCGCTATCTGAAGCGTATGAGTCGGGCCATTCTGAGCGCCTTGTACGGGTGCACGCCAGCACGTTAGCGACCGCGATCAAGATTGGCGCGCCGGTATCGTGGAAGAAGGCGGCGCGTGCGGTTGATTGGAGCGATGGTTGGGTGACGTCGGTTTCGGAACAGGAAATCGCGGACGCCAAGGCCATGATTGGTCGAGACGGCATTGGTTGCGAGCCGGCTTCGGCAACAACGTTGGCGGCGCTTCGCCGACTCGCGTCGGAGGGGACGGACGAACGGGTTGACCCCGATGAGACGGTGGTAGCGATCCTCACTGGCAATGTCTTGAAGGATCCCGATTACACCGTTCGATATCACCAGTCGGCACTCTTTGAAGAGCACCGGAGCGAGACAAAGATCATCGAGAGTGGCTCACCCCTCGCATCTGTGTTCGCCAATCCCCCGGTGATCGTTGACGCTACCGAATCCGCGCTGGCCGAGGCGATTGAGGCGCGCATTCACTCGCGGTGATGGAACGGTGGGCAGCGGTGGTGAGCCAAGGCGCCATCCCCTCTCTCGTTTCGATGGGAGAGGGGCGAGGTTGCGATTAGCGTCGTTGACGGAGAAACGGCGGGAGGTCATCCCCCTCCAACGGCGGTCGCTCAGGCGGCGCGATCGGTCGCGGTGGTGCTGGCGGAAGGTCGCGCGTCGCTGGCAACGGTCGCATGTCACGCATCGGCGCAGTCAATGTGTCCTCGATTCGCCGTTCGGATGACGGTCGGGCGCCCCCAATGATGTCGCGTTGTGGACGCGCCACGGGTCGGCCGAACGGCGTGGTACCGGTCGCGCGCGCTTGAAAACCGGTCGCAATCACCGTAACCCGCACTTGCGATTGCATGCGCGGATCCATTGCCGTTCCGAAGATGATCATTGCATCCTCGTCCGCTGAGCGTTGGATAATTTCCGCAGCGTCCTGAACCTCGTGCAGGGTGAGGTCGTCACCGCCCGTAATGCTCCAGAGAATGCCTTTCGCGTTGTCGATCTGGACGTCGAGAAGCGGGCTCTCAATCGCCGCTCGCGCGGCTTCGATTGCGCGCTGTTCTCCGGTGCCGGTGCCGATTGCCATGAGTGCCGAACCGGCGTTCGCCATGATCGTCTTGACGTCGGCGAAGTCGACATTGATGATGCCTGGGATGGTGATGAGGTCGGTGATGCCGGCAATCCCCTGACGGAGCACGTTGTCGGCCATCTTGAATGCGTCGGTCAGAGTCATCCGGGGATCGGCAACGGCGCGCAATCGGTCGTTCGGGATCGTGATGAGGGTGTCGACGTGCTCGCGTAGTGCCGCGATGCCGTCCTCCGCGGCCTGTGAGCGACGCGGACCCTCGAATGAAAATGGCTTGGTGACGACGCCCACCGTCAGAGCGCCAAGATTGCGAGCAATTGCGGCGATCTTGGGGGCGGCGCCGGTACCCGTGCCGCCGCCCATGCCAGCGGCGATGAAGACCATGTCCGCGCCACGTAGCGCGTCCGCGATGTCCTCCTCGCTCTCGTCCGCGGCGCGCGCACCGATCGTTGGGACCCCACCGGCGCCGAGGCCGCGCGTGACTCGGTCGCCGATGCGAATACGCACTTGGGCACTTGAACGCAATAGGGCTTGGGCGTCGGTGTTGACGGTGATGAAATCGACACCGCGGATTTCGTCTTGGATCATTCGGTCGATTGCATTACTGCCACCGCCGCCCACGCCGATCACCTTGATCTGGGCAAAGGCCTCAAGGGCAGGCATCGCCGATGCCGAGTCGGCACGATCTTCGTGGCCCCGGCCGTGACGGCCTCGCTCCGAGTACATGCCTTCGCTCCCTCTTGCGCGGTCGCTCGGCGCGCCGCGGAGTATTCGTGACCGCGGGCGCGTGCGCCGAGCGGCCGTTGTTTCGATGCTAGCGAGTGACTGAACGCGTATCCGCCGGTCCGGACCCAAACAACGCCCGGCGAACGACGTCGAAAAAGTTTCCGACCGCAGATTGCCGTGGCACGGCGCCGGCGGTGGCCAAGTCGACGCGGCAGCCGTATGCGATGACACCCACCGCGGCGGCGAATGCTGGTGACCGGAACGACTCGCCGAGGTTATTTGCTCCACCGGGTGTGCCAACGCGAACCGGCATTTCCAGAATGGTTGCCGCAAGTGCTTCGATCGCGGGCAGATTTGCGGTTCCACCGGTCAGTATTGCGCCAACACTCAACGCGCCTGAAAGGCCAGACCGACCCAACTCTTCGCGAACCTTCTCGAAGATGTCTGCGATTCGGGCAGCGACGATTTCTGAGATGTAGCGTGCTGAAACCGTGTCTTGCGCTCGATTGTGCAAGGTGACGCCAATCGCCAGTTCATCGCTTGCGTCCGTGGGAATCGCGTGCGCATGCTCCACCTTGAGCGATTCGGCTTCTGCGACCGGTGTGCGCAGAACGTAAGCGATGTCGTTCGTGCAGTTCTGCCCACCGAAGGGCAACACGGCGGTGTGCCAAATCGCCCCATCAATGAACACGGAGATGTCGGTCGTGCCCGCGCCGATGTCGATGACGACGCAACCAAGCGCGCGTTCGTCGACGGTTGCGACCGATTCCCCTGAGGCCAACCCTTGGGCGACAAGTTCGCGCAGACCAATCGTCGTGGGTATGGCGCGGATGAGGTTATTGATCTGAGAGGTCGATGCCGTGATGACGTGCGTCTGGGCGTCAAGCCGGTGGCCCGTCATGCCGATGGGGTCGAGGATTCCGGGCACACCATCGACGGTGAATGCTCGTGGCACCACATGCACGACCTCGCGCCCCACCTCTGCTGGTGATGGGCGCGCGGCGGCTAGTGCCTTCTGAATATCAGGGTCAAGGATTTCATGAATATCGTGCGGATGGCTTGTCAACGTCGTGCCACCGCTTGCATTTTCCGAAGCGACGTGACTTCCGGAAAACGTGACCCATGCAGACGTGATCTCACGTCCGCTTGTCGTCTCGGCCTGCGAAACGGCGGCGGCGACCGCCTGAGCAACGTCGTCGAACGAGACGATCGCCCCCGCACGCATACCGCGTGTGCGTGACATGCCCGCACCTACGACGCGCGGCACCCCGGAGGACGTTGTCTCTGCAACGGTGACGACGACCTTGGAGGTCCCGATGTCGATCCCGACGATGGTTTGCGACGAGGGCACGTTTCCTCCCGACCGGCGCGGACGCGCCACTTCACGTCACATAACGGGCGGACAATGCCGAGTGACGCGAGGTTTCCGGAACGCGCCTGCAAGTTGACAAAATCAACCGCGAACCGGGCCGATTATAGGGAACGTGGCCGCGCGTACCCGGTTCCTCGGTGGGTCACGTGATGCCGCGAGTCGCGGCGTTTCTATCTGGGACGCTGCGGAGTCGTTGCCGCTTTGGGCGCAGCTGTCGGCGTCGGCGAAGGTACCGGCGTTGCCACCCGGTACGACGGGCGAGTCGGCGCACGAACATCAAGAGTCGTGAGGCGCACGCCCTGCTCTTGCGCAAGGGCACGGACCGCGAGCATATTGCCGAACTTGGTGGTCAGGTCGTCGGGTTCGCCCATCACGACGCGCGTGCCGCCGTCGATTACGAATGAGAGGCCCGTCGCACCGTACTCAACCGCTTCAAGCGGGAGTCGGGATGCCTCGAAGGCAGCGGCGACCGCACCAACCGCGAGGATCGCCCGCGCGGGCAGACGATCGCCGACCGAAATAACAGTTCCAGACGTGTCTACGACCACCGGTAGTGACGCCGTGACCGGTTCCGAGGGCGGCGCCGCCTCTCGAACCACGATCCCTTGATCGTCGACGAGTACGTCGCCAGCAAAGGTTCGCCAGACGACAATTGGAAGTCGTTCTTCAACTTCAATCTCAACAATGTTAGGCAGCCGTGTGATAACTCTTGCTCGACGAACGCCAGGCAGGCTTGCCACTTGGGAGGCAACTCGTTTCGTTGAGACAGTAAAGACGCTTTGGCCGACAACAGAAGCGACCGACTGGAGGGTTGTGCCCGACACGCGTTCGTAGTCGCCAGAACGGATAAGCACTACCTGTTCCACGCGAAACTGCGGCGCCTGTACTAGGGCGGAAAGTCCGGCAACAACCAATGCTGTTCCCAAGCCAGCGAGGAGGCGACGCCTTTGGCGTGGGACCGGGGTTTCGACCACCGTAGCCGGCGCGGCACGATGTGCCATCCGACCCTGCCACCGGTCGCTAGTCATCTCGCGACCTCCGTGGTGTCATCGTTCGGTCCGCGGTCTCTGTTCGCCTGGCTCGCGGTCGAGGCAATGTCGTCCGAAGCGGCAAGGGCGCTACCTAATCCCTCCGCGATGGAGGCGCTACTAGCGCTCTGCATGCGGGACGCCTCCAGCGTGAGCGCCGTGTTCTGCGCCGGCGCTTGAGCGGGGTGAGTGGCACCATCGCGCAGCTCTGCAACCGCGTGCGGGTCCCAATCGCCAACGAGAAGGACTTCGATTTCCAAGGCGATTCCGGTGCGATTGAGGACGGCAGTGCGCCCTTCCCGGATGAGCGAGAGCACGTCAGTTGCGGTCGCCGCTCCGCGATTAATGATCCAGTTGGCGTGAACAGCACTGACTTGCGCGTCGCCCCTTGAGCGACCTTTCATTCCCGCCTGTTCAAGCAAACGCCCGGCTGTCTCGCCGGGAGGGTTCCGGAAGACAGACCCGCAGCTTCGCTCGGTCGGCTGCTTTTGACGTCGCGCCGATTCAAAGCCTTCGATGCGCGCCAAAAGCGTGGCCGGATCGTCATGCCTCAGGCGGAGGCGGGTGCTTAGGACCACTCCGGGTCCGCGCTTGAACCGAGAGGTCCGATACCCGAACGCCATTTCGGACGCCGGAACCCGGATAACCGCCCCGCCGTGCGCCTGAGGAGCTGCGTCAAGTACCTGAGCGCCGGCCGACGGCACCCACGCCCGAACCTCGGCAACGATTGAGGCCATATCACCGGAGTATGCGCCGGCATTCCCAGCGACCGCGCCGCCGACGGTTCCAGGAATTCCGCACGCCCATTCAATTCCGGCCAGACCTTGCCTCGCCGCCCATCGGGCAAATCCGGCTGTTTGGCATCCGGCCTCAACCTCGACCACGACCGCGTCGCCGTCGGTACTGGAAATGGTGCCGGCATGGCGGGTGCCAGTGGGCGCATCGATTTTGATGACAATGCCGTCGAAGCCCGCATCCGCGACGACGACGTTGCTGCCACCCCCAAGGACGAGTACGGGCATGTCGTACTCGGCGGCGACCGAGGCAATCGCGATGATCTCGTCGGAAGATTGCGCACGAACCATGAAGCGCGCCGTCCCGCCGACTTTGAGCGATGTGTACGGTGCCAATGGGGTGTCAACCGTCACGATTAGGCGTGAACCGACCTGTACCTCGGCGATTGCCTGAGCGAAGCCGGAAGCCCCTCGGCTGTGTCGGCCCAATTGGGCAAACCCTTCCATGTGCGGGGCCTGAGGTGAGGTCACGTCACTGGAACGCATTCAAGCGGGTGCGGGCCACGAACACGTCGCCGCGACGCACTCAATCTGGTGTCGTGAGAGACGGGACACACGACCCCCACACAGGTTGCGTCTCCACGAGAGGGGGTAATTGGGGCGCCTCAAGCGCGCCCACTTGTGCTGTTACGGGGAACTGGGGGGCGGACTTCATTCCCGAGGATCTTGGCGATTTCGCGGCCGACTCGATCGATTGGGCCGGCACCCATGACCACCACGAGGTCGCCTGAATCGGTGCGATCAACGACTTCCCGTACCACCGCGTCGTTCGATGGCGCGTAGATCGAAGTGGTGCCCGGATGGGACGAGTGAAGCGCGGCGACCAAGTCTTGAGCGGTGCGGTAGACGCCGTCGGGTTCTCGTCCGGCAGGCGAGTACACGTCGGCGAGCACGACACAATCGGCCGTAGCCAACACCGTCACGAAATCGTCGAACAGGCGGTCCGTTCGCACGCGAAGATGGGGTTGGAACACTGCCCACAGGCGACCGGTCGGACGAGTTTCCCGCGCCGCCGTGAGAGTCGCGAGTACCTCGGTCGGGTGGTGTGCGTAGTCTTCGACCACGCGAATCGGTCCGTCCGCGATCACCTGGAAGCGACGTTTCACGCCGCGAAACGACGCCAGTGCGCGGAGCGAGACTTCTGGCTCGACGCCTGCGCGTGTGGCGGCGATACATGCTGCGAGAGCGTTCATGGCGTTGTGCTGACCCGGCACCGACAAGGTGGCAAGAATGGGCTTCCCATCTGGTGGGGTCACGGCGAAGCTACTTCCGTCACCACGCGCGCGAAACTGGCCGAGAGCCCAGTCGCCGGCTTGGGCGTACTCATCGGTTGCGAATCGAATGAGCGCCGGATGGGACAGACCTCGTTCGTCCTGCGTGTGATTGACGCGAGCGAGCACCCTCTCCATTGGCGAGCGGTGATGGGGAGGAGTGGTGCGTGACGCGATGACGGCGCCGCCTTCCTTGACCTGTTGGAGGAAGGTGACGAACGCATCGTCCATGTCGTCGACGGTGGCATAGCACTCAAAATGTTCGGGTTCCACATTGGTCACGACGGCGACTTCTGGGGTAAACGCATGGAAGCGGCGGTCGAACTCGTCCGCTTCGACGACCATCCAATCGCTTGATCCCAAACCGGCACTGGTGTCGAGGTCGACGAGTTCGCCGCCAACCTGAAATGAGGGGTCGAGACCACCTCCCCGTAGGGCGACCGTCGTCATCGCCGTTGTGGTGGTCTTGCCGTGGGTACCCGCGACGGCGACGCCCCTCCGACGATTGACGAAGGTCGCGAGCGCTTCCGCATGCTTCATCGTTGGCGTGCCTGACGCGCGGGCGGCGGCAAGTTCGGGGTTGCTTGCGGGGATTGCAGACGACGCGACGACAAGTCGGTTTGCCGGCGACCCATGTGAAAGACAGGCGGCGAGATGTTCGGCCGCGTGGCCGACAAATACCTCCGCGCCGAGTGCCTGAAGATCAGCAACGGTCGACGAGGCCGCCGCGTCGGATCCTGAGACGGTCGCACCTGTTGCGAGGTAGAGGCGCGCAAGCGCGCTCATCCCCGCGCCGCCTACCCCGATAAGGTGCACGTGCAGGTTCATGTGCGCTCACCCTTGCGGTGTGGTGCGACCGAATTGGGCCTCTTGAGCAGGGAGGTGGCGTCACGCGACGGAGTGGTCGTCATGTGCGGGCGACTGATGCGAGCAGGCTCACGATGTTCGCCGCGGCCTCGGGTCGTGCCAATGTGCGTGACGCGGTTGCCATGCCTGAGAGCCGGTCTTTGTCGCCGAGAAGCTCAAGGATCGTGGACAGGAGCGGGCCTTGGCTGCCGCGAGAGCTCGCACCAAGAGCGTCATCCGGCACCATGACCGCCGCGCCGGCGGCCACGAGGACCGAGGCGTTCTCGGCTTGGTGTCCACCGGCAAACGTCCCGGGTATCACAATTGCAGGGCGTCCGACGGCCGGGAGTTCGGCCATGGTCGAAGCGCCTGCCCGGCAGATGACGAGGTCGCTGGCTGCCATTGCATCCGCCATCCCTTTGTGCAGATATCGGTACAGGTGATACCGCCGACGCAACTCGGTGGGCAAGGCGTTGCGCGTTGCACGAAGACGTGCCTCATCGAGTTCGCCGCACAGGTGGATCAAGTCGGCATGGTGTAGGAGCGGTTCGAGGACGTCCATGAGCGCGAAGTTGATGCTTCGAGCGCCAGAGCTCCCACCGGTCGCCAGGAGGACCGGTCGATCACCAACGATGCCAAAGGATGCCCGGCCACGTTCGCGATTGGCGGCGAGGAACTCCGGGCGGACCGGGTAGCCGGTGACGACCGACGCAGATGACTTCCAGTGCGCACGTGTGGCCGCAAAGCTGACTGCCACGCGTGAAGCAAACGGCGCCATCGCACGAACGGCAAACCCCGGCACGATATCGGGAAGAAAAACAACGGAGGGGACCCCGCGAATCCGCGCGGCGACGAGCACCGGCGCGCTTACGTAGCCGCCGGTGACGAGAACCACATTTGGACGGAACGTGCCAATGAGACGCCACGCCTGACTGAACGCGCCGATGAGGCGGAGCATGCCTATCGCGGCGCGGTGTGGCGTTACTCCACGAACTGGCGACGCCGCGATTCTGGTTCTCGCAATACCAGCGTGTGCAAGAACCTCAAGATCAATTCGGGATGGGCCGTGCGCGAAGTGCACCTGTGGGCCCGACGCATCTGGATTGCCTGTGAGCGACCCCCCCACGTCACTTCCCAAGTCCCCGCTGCCATCCGTGCTTCTTGAGGCGCCACCAGTGCCGATGCTGGAGAGAGGCGATGGCCCATGCATGAGTTCGTGGACGATGCTTAGCGCCGGATAGATGTGGCCCGCCGTCCC
>CAYFLJ010000007.1:0-8801 GCA_964343985.1 uncultured Thermoflexus sp. | reverse complement strand
GGCGCGCGGACGGGTTGGAGGCGCCCCGCTTTCTCGGCGCGGACGTGTCGCAGGCACGTAGCGGCGATCCCACACGGAGGCGCGTCATGCGCATCATTCGGTCGCAGCGTGACGAAGTGTCCGCCAGCGTGCCCACCATGCGGTTGAACTCGCTTCATGTGGGATGTGGCGGGACACGGAGAGGATCAGGCCGCACATCACGCACGACGCGACCATCGATGAGCCTCCGTAACTGAAGAAGGGCAATGTGATTCCCGTAAACGGGACGCTACTCGTGAGCACGGCGATGTTAATCACTGCCTGCCCGACGATTCCCATCGTCGCACCCGTGGCGATGCAGCGACCCAACACGTCAGGTGCCCGTTTGGCGACGCCCAGCCCGCGCCACATGAACAGTAAAAAGAGACTGAGCGTGGCCACCGTTCCGACGAAGCCCAACTCCTCACCGAGGACGGCGAAGATGCTGTCGGTGTGTGGGAAGGGAAGATAGAAGAACTTCTGACGCGACATGCCTAGCCCGACCCCGGTGATGCCGCCTGAACCGAGCGCCAAGAGCGATTGCACGACGTGATACCCGCTCCCCTGGGAATTTGCCCATGGATCAAGGAATGTGATCCAACGGGCTAATCGGTACGGCGCAACGATCACGAGGCCCGCAAACGCCGCAACCGCAGCGCCGCCGAGAAGTGCGAGATGCAGGATTCGCGCGCCGGAGACAATCAAAATCACGCCGCCAGTCACGCCGACGACCACTGCGGTGCCCATATCTGGTTGCAACATGAGCAGGCCAAGCACGACTGCGTACAGTGCTGAAAACGGGAGGAGGCCTTTACGAAACCGCGCGGCGACGCCTGTTTCGCGCGTAAGGTACCCCGCGACTGCGACGATCAGGACCGGCTTAATGAGCTCCCCCGGCTGGAACAGCTGGAAGCCAAAGAGTCCGATCCATCGCTGCGCACCGTTTGCCGACAGACCCAGACCGGTAAACACCACGGTGAGAACCACGACGCACCCGAGCAGACCGTACTTCCAAAGCGCAGCCACCCGGTGGTAATCGAGGACGGTAACGATGATCGCCGAGACTACTCCAAGAAGTAGCATAAAAAACTGTTTGACCAAATAATACGAACTGTCGCGAGTCGCTGCGTACGAAGTAACGCTGCTTGCGCTTTGGAGAACGATTAACCCCACGGACACGAGAAAACAGGCGACGCCGAGAACCGTCATGTCAATCGACGCGAGCGGGCCAACGGTTCGTTCGATTTGCGCACGGCTGCCCCAGGCCACGCTGCGTCGGAGCGCGAGAAGGTGGCGCGGTTCTCGCCCGTACTTCCGGATGGTCGCCGCGACGCGTGTTGCGTCGATTCTTTGCCCCCGGACCCTGGCTTGTTCGCCGGTGCGGGCGGCTTCCAACGTTGGGACGGTGCGATCAGGGGCGCCAGTACCCCGTGCGCGAGCAACGATCTCGCCAATTGAAGCAGTGGGACGTGCACGGTGGGGTGGCGCCCCAGTGCGTGATACATCTCGATCACTCGTCGGCGTGTCGAACTCCGCTCCAGACCCCATCCCTTCCCCCGTGAAAACCCCGTCCCCAACCCCTCCCGTGCCGCGATGGGAGGAGGGCCACGTAGGCGAGGAGCTGTCGGCGCGGACGCGCCTGACCGACATGTGGTGAGTCTGCGCGTCGTCAGGCTCACCCAATCGGTGCGCCGTCGCGGTGCGGGCCCGCGTCAATCGGTCAGCAATTCGCGTCGGAGCCTCACGGTCGGCGTCTGAACTGAACCCAAATAGGCGCGCCCAGCGATTACGTTGTGTGGGACGCGAACCGTCCGTCGTAGGGCGACGTGGTGCGGAGGTTGCGCGGCCGTTCGATCTGTCCGCGATCGACCAGACGCGGTTGCCGCGATCACGACTTACCATCTTGACGCCCAGATTGCGACCATCGTGCCGACAGCACTCGCGATCCAGAATCGCTGGACGACCCACGTTTCGGGCCACCCAACCCGCGTGAAATGGTGATGAAGTGGGGCGTACTTCAGGACCCGGCGCCCACGGAGTTTCACACTGAGGACTTGTGCAATGTCGGCCGCCGCGTTGGCGACGAATGCGATTCCCGCAGGAATGAGCAGCAGCGGTTCGCCGGCGAGCAGTGCGGTGACACTCAGCATCCCGCCAAGTGGAATCGCGCCGAGTTCACCCATCCACATCTGTGCCGGGTGGGCGTTGAACCAAAGGTATGCCAAGAGTGCGCCAACGAAGGTTGCAGAAAACATCGCGACATTGGTGTCGTCGCGCCCCGCACCGATCACCCAAAAGGCTACGAATGCGAGCGCTGCGGTCGTCGCTAACAGGCTGTCCATCCCGTCGGTAATCGCGACGGAACTCGTCGTTGCCACAATTACAAGCGTCGCGAACCCAATAAACCCCCAAGCGGGCAGTTCGACGATGCCCAAAAGTGGCACACGGATGATCGCGTAGCCGCTTGCATACAGGGCGAACGAAGCCGCTACGCCGACGACAATTTGTACGAACCATTTCAGCCGTGGAGAAAGCCCGGTTGCACGATGATTGCCAACGATGGTGCGCAAGTCATCCATCGTCCCGATGATGGCGAACGCGGCGCCGACCCCGAGCGGAATCAGCAACGGCAACGCACCCGAGGTCGCAATCACGCCGAGTGTGACAAGCGCAACCGGCAGGAGAAAGACCACACCCCCCATGACCGGCGTTCCGGCCTTGTGTGCGTGTTCCGTCGGCTCGCTTGGGTTGAGACGCTTTCCGAACTGGTGATCGCGCAAGAACCGAAGCCATCGCGGCCCGATGGCGGCCCCAACCGCGAACGCAAGCACGGCGAGTGCGGTCGTCGAGGTCAGCTTCGTTCTCCATCCGTGTCCATTGCGCGAATCGCTGCCACCTCCTCACTCCCCGCAGTCGTGCGTTTGGGAGAGGAACGCGCATCGCGAGGCCCCTTGCGGTCCGTAGTCGCCTGCCTCATTGATTGCCGGACTCGGGTACTGCGCGACGGCTCCGCACCGGGGGATCACCCACTGGGTCATTGAACTGATTGCCCGATGTTGCCGTTTCGATGCTCTGATCATCGGTTTGGTGGCCGGAGACACCGGTTGCTGCGAAGTTCTGCGACGCCAGTTCCATACGCATCCCACGACTGCCCTTCACCAAAACCGTGAAACGGCCAACCGCGCGCGTCGCGCGTTGCCATGTCTCGAACGCGTCAAAGGCGTCAGCGGCACGAGGTACCCAGAACACGTGCGGGCTGGGCATGCCCCCGGCGGTGGCCGAGTCGGCGATCACTCGCGACGCGTCGCCCACCGCGATGAGGACGTCGGCCCGACTTGGCACGTAGGCACCAACGGTGGCGTGCGCTTCAGTGGCGAAGTCGCCAAGTTCGAGCATGTCACCGAGTACCGCCACCCGAGTACCTGGCGAGTCCGCGAGGAGGTCGAGCGCCGCAAAACACGAAGCCGGGCTGGCGTTGTACGAGTCGTCGATGACTAGCATGCCGGAGGACGGACGAATGACACGGACGCGCGGCGCTGTCGGCTTGTCTTGCAGGCCGGACAAAACGGTGGTCCACGAA
Source organism: uncultured Thermoflexus sp. (assembly GCA_964343985.1). Classification (GTDB taxonomy): domain Bacteria; phylum Chloroflexota; class UBA11872; order UBA12225; family UBA12225; genus CAILQO01. The sequence goes on along the minus strand of CAYFLJ010000007.1, from coordinate 5,203 downwards.
CAGCCAACCGCGAAGCCAGCGGCGGCGGCGGCCAACGCGTTACTTACGAAATGGCGACCGGCGAGAGGCAGTTGGACGAGTTCGCTGTGACCGTCGTGCCAGAGTCGGAACTCGACGCCATCGACACCAAGCAAACGTACGTCGGTCGAGAACGTGTGGGTGCGAAGGTCGTCTCGGGCGACGGTGCCGTACGTGACGACACGCGCCGTCGTACGGTGTGCCATCGCAAGTACGCGCGGATCATCGGCGTTGAGGACCGCGGTTCCTGACGCGGTAAGTGCAGCAATGATTGTGCCTTCTTCGTGCGCAACGGTCTCGATGTCCCGCAGGAACTCCAAGTGTTCGGCTTCGATCCTCGTGACAATTGCGACATCTGGAGCTGCAATCGCGGCGAACGCTTCCATTTCGCCTCTGGCTGATATACCGATTTCTACCGCTGCAATGTCGTGATCTCCGTGAAGCCCGAGCAGCGTGATAGGAAGGCCGAGTTCGTTATTCAAGTTTCCTGCGGTGCCAAGCGTCCGATATTGTCGTGAAAGAATTGCAGCGACCAAGTCCTTGGTCGTGGTCTTTCCGACGCTGCCCGCGATTGCCACGACTGGACGTCCCCAACGGCGACGCCACCAGCCGCCGAGTTGCTGCAACGTTGCCATCGTCCCGACGGTTGGATCGACCAAGACGAGGGTTTTTGGGTGCGAGGCGAGACGATCAGCCCCCATGCCCCCCTGTCCGTACGCCCCGACCGGGGCGCCGACTACTCGACCGAGCAAGCTTTGAGCATCTGGCTGATCATGAGCAAGACGGATAACTTGGACCGTGCCGGCCGCGACGTCGTTTTCGAGGTGCGTCGGAATGTGATCGACCAAGGCCGCGATAGCGCCATTCCCGAACGCGTCTGCGACGAAGATATGGCCATCACGAACCGCGCCGCGAACCGCCACAAAGAGTCCACCCGGGAGCATCGGGGGCCAGCCGTCGGCACGGGACGACATCGTGACCGTCGAGAACGGTTGCGGTCCTGCCAGAGACCTTTGGCCGACAGGGGCGCGGTCATGCACGTGATCGATGAGTGCACCACGCGTTGAGGTTTCGGTGGCCCACTCAAGGATGTGCGCCAGCGAAAAACGCATCTGCCCTCCCGTCGGTATCAAGATTGCGCCTTGCTATCGGGAAGCTACGAGAGCGAGCGCAGTCGCGGTCGCACGCAACTGGTCGAAGTTGGCAGTAGGAGAAGGCACGACTGGCACGGTCGTTGGCGGAACGACGGTCGGCGTTGGGAACACGATTGCCCTTGTGCCCTCGGAAACTGGCGTCGATTGGGGTCGTTGCAGAAGGATTGACGCATCGGCGAGGGCAGTCATGCCTGGCGTGGTACGCGACGCATTCGATGATGGCGGGTTCCCTTGAATGCCCGGACCCGTTGCGCCGGGCGCGGCTGCGCCGGTGGTGGCAGTGGTGGGGCGCGCAGGTGCCACGTCCGGCCGGGTCGGCGTCGACTGGGCGAGCGGTTGCGACGGTGCCGGAGGACGACCGGTGACCACCGTTGGCGCGCCGGCGCGTGCGACGTCCGGCGCCTCCGTCGGTGTCGCGAGGTACCGCGCCATCATTTTTGCCTCGGCGGTCGCAATCACCGGTGGGATTGGTTCGGTGCGAGCCAACCGCAAATATCGCGAGACCTCTTGCCCGATCATCGCGAATACGGGTTTGGCGACAAGGCTTCCCCACGGTTCAACGCGAGGTCGATCAATCTTGACGAGGATGACAACCTGAGGGTCATTCGCCGGTACCGTTCCGACAAACGAGGCGATGGTCTCGTCCTCTGAGTAGAAACCGTTTGTCGGGATCGATGCAGTACCGGTTTTGCCCGCAGCTTGAAATCCGGGCACCAATGTGCCTCTCGTTTCACCATTTTCTGCAGACCGGAACAACATTTGGAGCATGGTCGCCGACGTTTCCCTGCCAATTGCTTGACGGACAATCTGGGGGCGTGTCTCCGACGTGACTTTTCCGGTCACCGGATCGACGATTTTCTGAACAACGTACGGGCGCATCATGATCCCGCCGTTGGCAATGGTCGACATCGCCGTGGCCATCTGGATTGGGGTTACCGCGATGCCTTGGCCGTACCCGTTCGTGGCCATGTCCGTCGGGGACCAGCCAGGCGAGCCGACGCGCTTGACAATGCCAATTTCCTCGCCTTGGAGGTCAATGCCTGTACGTGCGCCAAACCCAAATGCGTTGACGTATCGCTGAAACCGGTCGGTCCCGAGCCGTTGTGCAACCGTCGCCGCCGCAATGTTGCTACTGCGCTCGAGTGCCTGGGTGATCGTGATGCGGCCATTCGCCTTGCGATCCCAATTTCGGATGGTGTGCGCGCCCAACGTAAGCACGCCAGTGTCATCGATGACCGTCTCCGGCGTGATGACACGTTCCTCGATGCCAGCGGCCATCGTCACGATTTTGAATGTTGAACCCGGTTCGTATGTCACTGAGATGGCCGGGTTCTGAAAGATCTCGGGGGTTGTGGCCATCTCTTCGTACCGATTTGGGTCGTACGAGGGGCGATTTGCCATCGCCAAGATTGCTCCGGTGCGTGGGTTCATCACGATGACCGTTCCGCCATCGGCCCGCTGCTCGATGACGGCGCGCTCCAGTTCGCGTTCGGCGATGTATTGAATGGTTCGATCTATCGTCAGGTACGTATCGAGGCCCTCAATCGGCGGTGAAAGATCGCGATTCCCAATCCCGATCTCATGACCCTCGGTGTCCTTCTCCGATCGCAGGCGTCCAGGCGTTCCCGCCAACTTGTCGTTCCATCGCCCCTCAACGCCGTACTGGCCTACCCCATCAAAGTTCACGTAACCGATGATCTGGCCGGCAAGGCTGCGTTCCGGATAGGTCCGCTTCGTCGCCGGTTCCACGACAATCCCGCCAATCCGTAATGCGGCGACCTCGTCGGCGACCCGTTGGTCAACGCGTGCACCTCGGTTGAGGCGAACGTACGAGGCCGATCGGTTAGCGAGTGCTTCGAGGATCGATTCCTGGCTTACCCCGAGAACTGGCGCGAGGCGGGCGGCTGCCTCTTCAGGGCGTCGCACTTGAGACGGAAACGCGCAGATGAACGCCGCGCCTAAGTTCCCGGCGAGCAGTTCTCCATTGGCATCGCGAATGGCGCCGCGCGTCGCAGGGAGTGGCTGATCCAACAGTTTCTGCGCTTCGAGCCGTTGGGTAAGGCGTCCCGACTCGATGACCTGCCACCACCCGAGACGACCAACGAGGATCAGGGCAAGCAACACGGTGAACCATTGGATGAACGTGATTCCTCCGATGCCCTCACGATTTGCATGGGCAAAGTTCGTGGGGCTGGCCTCTCTGGTTCGCGACGACCCGCTTCGTCCCCCTTCAGGTCCGATGCGTCGCGACGTCCACGGGGCGGCGCGCCCGCGGGGCTGTCGACTGCTAACCGGCGACACGGCTTGTGCGGGGACAGACGTCACGGCGTGCGCCTTCCGGCAAGGCCGACGGGGGGTTCAGCGTCGAGATTTGCTGTGGCGTCGCGAGACGCAACCCCGTTTCGTACGGTCGATGGATCGGCGCGCATGCCGGTAAGGGCGGCCCACGCACGGCGCATCGACGGGAACGGTGGTTGTTCTTTGTCCTCGGTGTGCGCGTTTTCGTCGAACGAAACGACAGATAGGTGAAACCATCGCGAGAGACGGTCGTCGATCGTCGGCTGTTGACTGTGTGCACGTGCTTCGGCTTCGCGTAGACGTGCGTCAATGTCGAACGGCGCTCGACGGGACCGGACGTAGTCGGGAGACGGTGCGGGAACCATGCCGAGACGGGTGGTGGCCTCAAGCTCAATCCGTCCAAACGCTCGAAGTTGCGCGCCGTCGGACGCGAGCCGCTGTTGCTCACGCTCCAAGCGTCCACGGGTGCTGTCGAGTTCTCGAATGTCAAAGTTCGTTGAGGCGCGTTGTGAGGACTGATTGATATAGAGAAATGCGCCCACAAGTGTGCCAATAATGCAGACAACAACAAAGCCAAGAACGCCTTCGCCTGTGCCCACGAAGCGCACGGGCAAGGTGAGGCGGCTTAGTGCGCGAGGAATGACGTCAAGGGCGGATCGAAGTCCGCCAAGGGTCTGGTAGTCGGATTGCATGGTGTTCGATTGGCTGAGGGTCTGCGGGGCACCCCCTCCCCAAACCCATCCGCCGAAGAGGCGCCCCGGGGTCCTGGACGCTGGGGCGCTTTCAGGGCACCGGGGCAACGCCCTGTTATGCGTCGCGCTGAGTTGGGGGTCTGAGGACTTCAACGGCGCGCAAGCGCGCACTGCGACTCCGCGGGTTGGTTGCGATTTCCGCTGCCGTTGGAAAGACTGGGCGCGGTGTCACGAGACGGACCGTCGCGACGGCCCCGCAGGCACAGACCGGGAGGCCCGGGGGACATGCACACCGACCTGCCGCTTTGCTGAAGGCCTGTTTGACGATCCGATCCTCAAGGGAGTGGAACGCGATCACGACGACCCGTCCGCCGCGCGCGGTGACCGCAATTGCGGCGGGAACGGCGGCACGCAGGGCGTCAAGCTCACCGTTGACGACAATTCGAATGGCTTGGAAGGTGCGAGTCGCGGGATGGATCGCGGCGCCAAAACCATGAGGCGCGGGGATTGCGCCGGCAACAACCTCCGCAAGGTCGGCGGTGGTCCTGAACGGACGAACACTCCGTCTCGACACAATCGCGCGGGCGACCCTACGCGCGTACCGTTCTTCTCCGAACTCCTCGATGTCGGCACGAAGCGCCGCCTCAGGGGCACCGTTTACGACGTCTGCAGCGGTCTGACCCTGCGATCGATCCATCCGCATGTCAAGCGGGCCGTCGATCCGGAATGAGAAGCCTCGATCCGCTTGGTCAAGTTGCATCGACGAGACGCCCGCATCAAGGATGACGCCGTCGATTGGTGCGACGCGTGTGCCATCCGCGCGCCTGAGCAAAGCCGCGACGTCTCGCGCGTTGCCGTGTAGCAGCGTGACGCGATGCCCAAACCGTTCGAGGCGTTCAGCCGCGATTGCGAGGGCCTCGCGATCCCGGTCAATGCCGACGCATCTTCCGTTAGGCGACGATGCGTCAAGGATCGCTTCGAGGTGACCACCTGCCCCTGCAGTCAGATCAACATACGTTCCGCCCGGCCTCGGTGCCAGAT